>NZ_JBIBZU010000002.1:0-108333 GCF_043088245.1 Streptomyces sp. NPDC014623
CGCTCCCTCAGCCTCGCAACGTCATCGCGTCCAACGACCACGGTCCTCGCAACTCCCACAGATCGCGGGTGTTGCGAGGACCGTTAGAACCCAAGGTGCCGGGTGGGGCCCTCAGCCGTTCGTACGGGGCCGGTCAGCCGCCGATGACGACGCGGCGCACGCCCGCCCAGTTGGCCGGGTCGGTCGTACGCCGTCCGTCGACCAGGACGCGGACGTCCGGCAGGTCGGCGGCGGCCAGCTCACGGTACTCGGCGTGGTCGGCCTGGAGGATCGCGGCGGTCACCGTCTGGCCCTCGTGCGGCACGAGGCCGTGCGCGGTCAGCTCCTCCGCCGTGTACATCGGGTCCGAGACGAACGGCACCGCACCGCGCGCCTTCAGCGCCTCGACGACGCCGAAGACACCGGAGAAGGCCGTCTCCTTGACGCCGCCGCGGTAGGCGGCGCCCAGCACCAGGACCCCGGCGCCGTCCAGGTCGCCGTAGGCCGCGGCCAGCAGGTCGACGGAGTACTCGGGCATCGCGGCGTTGGCCTCACGGGCCGAGCGCACGACGGTGGCCTCCGGGTCGTTCCACAGGTACATCCGCGGGTAGATCGGGATGCAGTGGCCGCCGACGGCGATGCCCGGCTGGTGGATGTGGCTGTAGGGCTGGCTGTTGCAGGCCTCGATGACCTTCTTGACGTCGATGTCGTTCTTGTCGGCGAACCGGGCGAACTGGTTGGCCAGGCCGATGTTGACGTCGCGGTAGGTGGTCTCGGCGAGCTTGGCCAGCTCGGAGGCCTCCGCGGTGCCGAGGTCCCAGACGCCGTTCGGGCGCGGCAGGTCCTCGCGGTCGTCGAAGTCGAGCACGGCCTCGTAGAACTCGACGCCGCGCTGCGAGGACGCCTCGTCGATGCCGCCGACGAGCTTGGGGTAGCGGCGCAGGTCGGCGAAGACGCGGCCGGTCAGCACGCGCTCCGGGGAGAACACGAGGTGGAAGTCACGGCCCGGGGTCAGCCCGGAGCCCTCGGCGAGCATCGGCGCCCAGCGGGTACGGGTGGTGCCCACCGGCAGGGTGGTCTCGTAGCTGACGAGGGTGCCCGGCTTCAGACCTGCGGCGATCGCCTTCGTCGCCGCGTCCATCCAGCCGAAGTCGGGAACTCCCTCGGCGTCCACGAACAGCGGGACGACCACCACGACGGCGTCGGACGCGGCGACCGCGGCGGTGGTGTCCGTCGTCGCGGAGAGAAGGCCCGCGCCCACGGTCTCCTTGAGCTTGACGTCCAGGTCGTGCTCGCCGGGGAACGGCTCGGTGGCCGCGTTGACCAGCTCGACGACCTTCGCGTTGACGTCCGCGCCGACGACCTTGTGGCCCTTGGCCGCGAACTGCACGGCGAGCGGAAGGCCGATCTTGCCGAGCGCGACTACACAGATGTTCATCGGGTTACTTTCCTCTTCAGCCTGGACAGCATGTGGCGCAGCCGCTTGCCCGCACCGGGTCTGATCTCCCACAGGGGCGCCGTCGTGATCACGAGCCGGCCCTTGGGGTTCTGGTTCGCCGCCACCCTGTAGGGGACGGCCTGCCGCCAGCGACGGGCCAGGGGAAGCGGCTTCCCGCCGGACTTCACCGGGATCTCGTACGTCGAGCCTGCCACGTCGACGTACACCCGGACACCGAGCTTCGACTTGACGGCGTGGACGGGGATCCGGGCGCGTACCGTGCTCGCCCGGCCGTCCTCGGCCGTATCGACGCTGAACTCCCCCTCGGGCGGAGCAAGTTCATGGTCGGACGGCAGCCGGCGCGCACCCGGCTTGTCCGCGGACTTCGGCATGGCTCCCTTGGCCAGGCGCACGGTCAGGGAACCGGTGTCGCCCACGACGCCGACCCGGGCGGTGAGCACGAGGGACAGGTCCTCGCCGGTCTGGTCCCAGTCCACGGCGACGAGCTCCGTGCCCTGTGCCAGTCTCCCGGGCACGGACTCGCCGACCAGTTCGTAGACACGGTCGGGAAGGCCGGGGGTCTCGTCGCGGAAGCCGGGGTACAGCGCGAAGGCCCGGCCGTCCTCGAGGTGGAACGGCGGCGCCCCGTGTTCCGCCTCGTCGGTGATGGCGCGGACCAGTTCGTCCACGGCACCGGCCTGGGCGAGGCAGATCCGCACGCGGCGCTTGACGTCCAGGGAGTCCCTGAGTTCGTCGGTGAGGTACTCGTCGGCGAGGGTGGCGATCCCCGCGCAGACCTCCTGCCGGGTCGTCGGGTCCAGGGCCGGGAAGTCGTCCTGGATGAGTTTGGCGAGTTCCCAGGTGAAGTGGCGCTTGAACAGCGCGTCCCGGTCGGGGCCCGCTTCCACGAGCGAGGCGGCATGCTTCATGATCGCGGCGGTGCAGCGCAGCCGGGACAGGTGATCGGCCCGGTAGGTGATGTTGCTCGCGTCGCCGCGCTTCACCGCGTAGTAGAAGGTGTAGTCCGAGAGGACCGAGATCTTCCGGGCCCGGACGCACGCCTCGATGGTGAACGGCTGATCGCTGCCGACCGGCAGGTCCTCGGGGAAGCGCAGCCCGTGCTTCTCCACCAGCTCGCGGCGGAAGAGCTTGGTGTTCGCCAGCGTGAAAGGCAGGCTGGAGCGGAAGGGGCTGATGTCGGGGTCGTTCTTCTTGTAGAGCTTCTGATGCACATAGCGGCCGTTGGTGCCGACCATCTTGCCGACGACCACGTCGGAGCCGTGCTCGTCCGCATAGGCCACCATGCGCTCGAGGGCTTCCTCGCCGAGGTAGTCGTCGGACCCTATGAAGTACACGAACCGGCCCGTGGCCACCTCCAGCGCCCGGTTGCTGGGCGCGGCGGGACCACCGGAGTTGGCCTGGTGCAGGACCTTGACCGTGCCGGGGTAGCGCTGGGCGAAACGGTCGAGCTCGGCGCCGCTCTCGTCCGTCGAGCCGTCGTCGACCGCGACGATCTCCAGCCGGTCGAGGCCGATGCTCTGCCCGACGAGGGAGTTCAGGCATTCCGTCAGGTAGGGCATCGTGTTGTACACCGCGACAACCACACTGACATCGGGAGCCGTCGTCATCGTCTGTTCTCCGCCTTCTCGCGGTCCGGGAGCAGGTGGGAGTAGAGCCCGTCGAGTACTTCGGCCTGCGCTTCCCAGGTCCAGGTGTCCAGCAGCCCGGGCTTGTCGTACGCGGCGCGGTAGCGCTCGGGGTCGGCGAGTACCTGCTTGATCGCGCGGGCCAGGTCGGAGACGTCCTGGGCCTTGCAGACCTCGCCCTGCCCGGTCGAACGGGTCACCTCGGACATGGTCTTCACATCGCTCACGACCAGGGGCAGCCGGGCGTGCGAGTACTCGAAGAACTTGGTGATCAGAGCGATCTCGTGGTTCGGCCAGTGGTGGATCGGGATGCAGCCGGCGTTCGCCGCGGACAGGAACCGGACGACCTGCCAGTGCGGTACGTAGGGCACCGCGTGCAGACGGTCCCCCGCCCCCAGTTCCTCGGCGCGGGCCAGCAGGCCCTTTATGTAGGCGGCGGCCGGATTCGGGACCACGAACGCCATGTGTACGCCGTCGAGCTGCGGCAGCGCCTCCACCATGTCGCCGAGACCGCGCTGCGGACCCGGCGAACCGCTGTAGACCACCAGCGGGACGTCCAGCCCGATGCCGCACAGTTCACGCAGATCCGGCACCGGGCCGGCGTCGGGCCGCTCGACCGGCCGGTCGGGCGCGTTGAGCACGACCGTGGGCCGCTCGGTCAGGGAATGACGCTCGCGCAGCAGGTCACCGAGGCCTTCGGACACGGTCACCACCGCGTCGGCGTACGGCGCGTACTCGCTCTCGTGCGCCGTGTTGCCCGGGATCCAGTGCGCGTTGTCCTCCCACGGGCGGACTCCGGGCAGGAACTCGTGGGCGTCCCAGACCAGCTTGACCTGACGGCCCGCGGCCCTGGCCCGGACCGCGGCACGGGCCCCGACACCCAGCATCCGGAAGTCGTTGGCGTGGATCAGATCGGGCTTGAGCGCGTCGATCTCCTTGCCGTAGGTCAGCTCGTAGTCCCACAGCGCGGGTTCGAGCCTGCGCCAGGCCCTTCTGCCCTTGGCGGCCTTCCAGGCGGCGGTGAAGGTCCGGTCCAGCGGCCCCTGGAGCCTGCGGCCGGCCTTCTGGGCCTCCGTGGAATGACGGGACCGCAGTGCGATCCAGCGCTGCATCACCTTCGACACCGGGCCGGCCACCGCGAGACGCGCCCGCTCGGCCTTGCGGAAGGCCGGCGAACCGACCGCCTGCGGCACCACCTTGAGCGCGGCACGGCGTGCGGCGACGTCGGCGCGCCATGCCTTGGCCCACTGCCGTCTGTACGCGGCGAGCGGGCCGGGCGGGTAGGCCAGGGGGCGGCGCAGCAGCGAGCGGTGCCGTTCGGCGTGCCGCTTCGCCAGTGGCGTCTTCAGCGGCAGCAGTCGTACGTCGGCCTCACCGAGCTTCCAGCTGCGGCCGCTGCCCGAGCGCACCAGACCGAGCAGCGTCACGTCCCAGCCCGCCGCGGCCATGGACTCGGCGGCCTTCTGGACCCGCGAATCACCTTCGACCTTGTTGTCGACGAGCATGACGACCCGGCCCCTGCGGGACCGCTCGATGCCGGCTTCCTGCGTCTCCATGAACAACCTTTCCCCCGGACGCGTCACTTGAGGAATCCGCTCAGTACCTGCGCGGTCCAGCGTCCGTCGTGGTACGTATGCGCGAATTCCACCGAGGCACGGCCGATGGCCGCGGCGCCCTCACGATCGTCGAGCAGGGAATCCAGCGCTTCACGCAGCGTGGCGGGAGTGGCGCTGACGATGGGCAGTTCGCCGTTCGTCGTGGCCTTCACCGCGTCGCTGATGTAACCGATCACCGGCTTGCCGGCGGCCATCGCCTCGACCGCGAAGGTGCCGTAACTACCCGTGGTGAACTGGTCCAGGACCAGGTCGCTCTCCTTGACCAGCGCATGCATCTCGGCCCAGGGGATGTCCTCGGCAAGCCTGAAGTCGATGACGCCGCGATCGTGCAGCTCGGTGAGCACGGGCATGATCCGGTCCGTGCCCTTGGTCCAGCGCTTGGACGGGGCGTGCAGCACGATGGGCCGCTTGCGCTCCATCACCGGAGCGTCGGCCGTCCACGAGGCGACGTCCACCACCAGCGGCGCCCACTTCGCCGCCGGCAGGTCGTCCAGCAGGTCGGGGGTCGTGACGAAGAGCGGCAGACCGGACTCGTCGGCGATGCGCCGGTTGACCTCGGCCTTGCTCCGCAGCCTCTCGGCGATGCCGTCAGGAGCGTCCCTGAACAGGGAGTACTCGTGGCGCTCCAGATGCCGGTCGGGGTGGCGGATGTCGCTTCCGTGCGACAGGAGCGCCACCTTCACGCGTGCCTTGCGCAGCGCGGCCAGGTCACCTGCGACGGTGTCACCGTTGAGCCGTCCGAAGACCGGCATGAAGGCGTCGACGATCAGGTGGGTGTAACGGCCGACGATCCTCTTCACCTGCTGCAGCTGGATGTCCAGCTCGCCGAGCCGCGCGGCGTCGACGTAGACGTCGGCCGGGTAGTCGAACGTGTCGGCGCGCTGGTTCATGACGACTTCGACGGACACGTCCGGATCGGCCTGCGAGACCGCCTGCGCGAAAGCCGCTCCCTGACCCGCGTAATTGGCCGGCCCGATACCGAGCTTGACCCGTGTGGAGCCGAGCGGGGTCCAGACCGGCACTCCGGACCTGCCACTGCTCGAACCGATCCGTGCGGCGCCCGGGGTCTCCTGCACCGTCCAGGACACCTCGGCATCCGGCACCGGTGGTGTCTTCTTCGACAGGGTGCGGTACAGCTCGAGCAGTTTGGCGCTCTGCTGCTCCCAGGAGAGCTCCTTGAGCACGTCCTCGGTGATGGCCTCCGCGAGCTCACCACGACGCTTCAGCGCCCGGGCCGCCGCGGTGACGAAGGTCGCCGGGTCGTCCCAGGTGAAGACCTCGCCGAGCCCCTTCTCCTCCACGTACGCCTTGATCACCCGCACGTCACTGGTGACCAGCGGGAGACCTGCCTGAAGGTACTCCGACACCTTCGTCGGCAGGGAGACCTCGCAGTTGGGCACCCGCCTGAACGGCGTCAGGCCGATGTCGGCGGAGGACAGGTAATCGGCGACCTCGTGCTGTGCGACGTACGGCACCAGATGGATGCGGTCGCGCACACCGAGCGTCTCCGCCGTCGCCAGCAGCTGCTCCAGGAGGGGGGTCACCCGGCTGCAGACCAGAGCCAGGTGCACACCCGGCAGCTCGGGGAGACCGTCGATGACGGCGTCCACCCCGCGCTCGGGCCCCAGCCACCCGGAGTAGACCATGAGGGGGACCTCGGGCCCGAGTCCGCAGAGCTCGCGGACGGACGACCGCACCGATCCGGAGCCGATCACCTCGCGCACGGGTGAGTTGCCCACCACCAGGGGGAGCTTCGGCAGCTTGTGGTCGCCCTTGAGCAGCTCCGCCAGCTGTGTGGACACGGTGACCACCGCGTCGGCCCGCCCGATGTACTCGGCCTCGGCCGCCGGAAGGGCGTAGGCCTGCCGCGGGTTGGGCCACTCCACGCCCCGTACGTACTCGTGGGCGTCGTAGAGCCAGGCGCATCGGTGACCGCTCGCCCGGAGCCGTGCGGCGCTGCGAGCCGCCGTCACGATCATGGTGGAGTCGTTGGCGTGGATGACGTCCGGCTTGAGCTCTTCGATCACCGGCCCGAACGCCAGGTCCAGGTCCACCAGCTGGGGCCAGTCGAGCCGCCAGTCACGGACCGGCTCAGGATTCTTCGGCGCCTTGCGCTGCTCCCACTTGAAGGCGCGCACCCGCAGCTTGTACACGGCGCGGCGCGCGCGCAGCACGGCCTTCAGCGAAGCCCGCCGGGGAGCACCCGACCAGGTGGTCTCGGCCGACGTCTGACGCACCCACGCCCGGTAGGAGGCGCGGTAGTGGTTGAGTGCGGTCTGGTCCTGCATACGGAACTGGGTCAGCGCACCACGCAGCGGATGCGTTCTGCGTGCCTTCACCGAGCGCACGTACTCCGTCGTCACCGGGACGCGGACCACCTCGATCGGACCCATCCTCGACCGCTGGACGCGCTTGGTCTCGCTTCTGCCGATCAGCGTGACGTCCCAGCCGTCGCGGGCTGCGGCCACCGCCGTCTTCTGGACCCGCGAGTCGCCCGTGATGCCATTGGCGACGATCACGGCGAGCCGCGGTCGGCGGGCAGGGGATTTCATACTGCACTTCCTCCGGTGGAAGACGAACGAGCCGTCACCTGTTCCGCGCTCCCCCGGAGCGCGGAACAGGCTCGGCAGTGAAACGTTGTGTCCACTGCCAGGTGTTCAGGCCGCCGCACTATCGGTGTCCAGGCGGACGGTGGTGCGGCCGGCGGCCGACTCGAGGACCGCCGCCGCGACCTCAACGGTACGCAGCCCCTGCCGCAACGTGCAGATGTCGGCCGACTCGCCCCGGACGGCGTCCCTGAAGAGCTCGTGCTCGACCAGCAGCGGCTCCCGCTTCGGGATCGCGTAACGGATCATGTCGCCCTCGGAGACACCGCGGAACGCGCGCAGCGCCTCCCACTCGGTGGTCACCGCCGCGTTCGAGTGGAACGTGAGGTCGGCGGTGAGGGTGTCGGCGATGTAGCAGCCGCGCTCACCCGTGACCGACGTGAAGCGCTCCTTGAGCGGGCTCAGCCAGTTGACCAGGTGGTTGACCATGGTGCCGTCGGAGAGCTGACCCACCGCGGAGACCATGTCCTCGTGCGGGCGGCCGGACTTGGACACGGTGTGGGCCGCGATCGAGGTGTAGGTCTGGCCGGTCACCCAGCCGGTCAGGTCGATGTCGTGCGTGGCGAGGTCCTTGACCACGCCGACGTCCGCGATGCGGTGGGGGAAGGGGCCCTGGCGGCGGGTGACGACCTGGAAGACGTCGCCGAGCTCGCCGGCCTCCAGGCGGCTGCGCAGCGAGCGCAGGGCCGGGTTGCAGCGCTCGATGTGGCCGACGCCGGCCACGAGGCCGCGCGACTCGAAGGCCTCGACGAGGCGGCGGGCGCCCTCGACGGTGTCGGCCAGCGGCTTCTCGATCAGGGCGCAGACGCCCGCGTCGGCCAGTTGGAGGCCGACTTCCTCGTGCAGGGCGGTCGGGCAGGCGACGACCGCGTAGTCGACGCCGAGCGCGATGAGTTCCTCGACGGTGGAGAGCACGGGAGCGCCCTGCGCCCAGCCGTTCTTGTCGCCCATCGGGTCGACGACACCGACCAGGTCCACGCCTTCGAGACCGGCGAGGACCCGGGCGTGGTGACGTCCCATGGAGCCGAGGCCGACGAGTCCGGCCCTCAGTACGGCGGTGGTCACAGGATCTCCCCCAGTGCGTTCACTGCGTCGGCGATGCGCTCCAGGTCACCCTCGCCGAGCGACGGGTGGACGGGGAGCGAGACGACCTCGGCGGCGGCCCGCTCGGTCTCGGGCAGGTCCCAGTCACGGCCCGCCTTCTGGTCCGGCTCCCAGTAGGGCTTCAGCCGGTGGATCGGGGTCGGGTAGTAGACGGCGTTGCCGATGCCCGCCTCGGTGAGCTTGGCCATCGCGGCCTCACGGTCGCCCTGCACCCGGATCGTGTACTGGTGGTAGACGTGGCGGGCGCCCTCGGCGACCGGCGGCGTCGTCACGTTCGGGGCGGTGATGTGCGCGTCGAGGTACGCGGCGTTGGCGCGGCGCTGCTCGGTCCAGCCACCGACCTTCGAGAGCTGTACGCGGCCGACGGCGGCGGCCACGTCCGTCATGCGCATGTTGGCGCCGACGATCTCGTTGGCGTACCGCGCCTCCATGCCCTGGTTGCGCAGGAGGCGCAGGGTGCGCGCGAGTCCGGCGTCGGCCGTCGTGACCATGCCGCCCTCGAGGGCGTGCATGTTCTTCGTCGGGTAGAAGCTGAACGTTCCGCCTTCACCGAACGCGCCCACAGGGGTGCCGTTCAGAGCCGCGGCGTGCGCCTGGCAGGCGTCCTCCACCACGGCGAGCTTGTGCTTCTGCGCGAGGGGCATGAGCTTGTCCATGGCCGCCGGGTGACCGTAGAGGTGCACCGGCATGATCGCGGCCGTGCGCGGCGTGACGGCCGCCTCGACGGCTGCCGGGTCCAGGCCGTAGCTGCCGGGCTCGATGTCCGCGAACACCACGTCGGCGCCGACCAGCCGGACCGCGTTGGCGGAGGCCGCGAAGGAGAAGGACGGGACGATCACCTCGTCGCCCGGCCCGATACCGAGGCCGAGCAGGAGCATGTGCAGAGCGGAGGTACCGGAATTGACGGCGACGCAGTGGCGGCCGTCGACCAGCTCGGAGAAGCCCTCCTCGAAGGCCGCGACCTCCGGGCCCTGCACGACGCGACCGCTGCGCAGTACGCGTACCGCGGCCTCGATCTCCTCTTCACCGATGACCGGGCGGGCAGCAGGAATCGGCTGCTCGTTGATGCTCGTCATGGACGTCCTCCTTGAACACCGCAAGAGCTCTTCACAGGCAGAGGTCCGGGGTGCGGGACGTCTCACGAGGCCGCGCATCACCCCACCGGCGCATTGCCGACGCCCTACCGAGGAAACTGGACCCGGTCAGTCATGAACCGGGTCGGTCACCGACCGTAGTCCCCTTCCGGGAACTTCACAGGCAGCGACCGCCGTCACATTATCAGGGATTTCTCAGGCGATTTCGGGCCCGTTAACCGGCTCATGCATCAGTTCTGAAACAAAGCGCGTGTCCCGCCCCCAAGGCTCAGGGGCGGGACACGAATCGATGAACAACCGATTACGAAACGCTCAGCCGGCGGTCGTTCCCGAGTCGCCGGACGAAGCCGAAGCCGTTACGGAAGGCGACGACTGCTCAGCGGCGGCGGTCTTCTTCGCCGCTGTTTTCCTCGTCGTCGTCTTCTTCGCGGCGGTCTTCTTCGCGACCGTCTTGGCGGCTGCCTTCTTGGGGGCCGCCTTCTTCGCCGTGGTTTTCTTCGCGGTCTTGCGCGCCGCGGTCTTCTTCACCGGCGTTTCCGGTTCCGCCGCTTCGGCGTCAGGGGCGCCGGGCGTGTCGGAGTCCGTACCCGTGACCACGACGACCGCTGCCTCTTCGGCGCCGGCCGGAGACCCCGCCGGGGCGGTGGCCTTGCGGGTCGCCCTGCGACGGGCACGCGGCGGAGCGGCCGGAGCGGGCTCCTCCCCGGCGGCCGGCGCCTCGGGCGCCGTCGCCCTCTCCTGCTCCGAGGGAGCCGGAGCCGCGGGGGCCTCGACCACCGGGTCCTCGACCGCGACGGGCTCCGCCGCGGGCTCGGCCGGGTGGACCGGCGGCGTCACGTCGGCGGCCTTGGGCGAGCCCGCCGGGGCGGTCGCCTTCCGGGTCGCCCTGCGACGCGTACGGACCGGAGGCGCGGCCTCGGGCGCGGTTTCGGCCTCGGGCGCGGCCGGAGCCTCCACCGGCGCCTCGGCGACCGGTTCGGGCTGCGGCTCCTCCTCGGCGGCCGGGGCCACCGGGGCGGGCTCGGCCGCCGGGGCGGGCTCGACCACCGGCGCGGCCGGGGCCGGTGCACCGGCCGGAGCCGTGACCTTGCGGGTCGCACGCCGACGGCCACGGCCGCGGGACGCTGCCGCCTCGGCTTCGGCCGCGCTGCTGTACAGCTCCTCGTCGGCGACGAACTCCGGCTCGGGCAGCGCCACCGGGGCGGCGGCCTCGGCGGCCACCTCCGCCTCGGTCTCGACCTCGGCCGACTGCTCGGCCTGCTCGTGGTCGTGCTCGTGCCCGGCCCCGCCGCGACCGCGCTTCTTGGACCGCTTGCCACCGCCGCCACCGACGGCCGTGGGCTGCTCCATGTGGACGATCACGCCGCGCCCGTTGCAGTGGACACAGGTCTCGGAGAAGGACTCCAGCAGACCCTGGCCCACCCGCTTACGGGTCATCTGGACCAGGCCCAGCGACGTGACCTCTGCGACCTGGTGCTTCGTACGGTCGCGGCCCAGGCACTCCAGCAGCCGCCGCAGCACCAGGTCCCGGTTCTGCTCCAGCACCATGTCGATGAAGTCGACGACGACGATGCCGCCGAGGTCACGCAGCCGCAGCTGGCGCACGATCTCCTCGGCCGCCTCCAGGTTGTTCTTGGTGACGGTCTCCTCGAGGTTCCCGCCCTGCCCGGTGAACTTTCCGGTGTTGACGTCGACGACGACCATCGCCTCGGTCTTGTCGATCACCAGCGAGCCGCCGCTCGGCAGGTAGACCTTGCGGTCCAGAGCCTTCATCAGCTGCTCGTCGATGCGGTACGTCGCGAAGACGTCGACCTCGGAGGTCCAGCGCGACAGCCGGTCCGTCAGGTCCGGCGCCACGTGCGAGACGTAGCCGTGGATGGTCTCCCAGGCCTCGTCACCGCTGACGATCACCTTCGAGAAGTCCTCGTTGAAGATGTCCCGGACGACCCGGACGGTCATGTCCGGCTCGCCGTAGAGCAGCGTCGGCGCGTTGGAGCTGCTGGTGTTCTTCGACTTCTTCTGGATCTCTTCCCACTGCTGCTGCAGCCGCTCGACGTCACGGCGCAGCTCGTCCTCGCTCGCGCCCTCGGCGGCGGTGCGCACGATGACGCCCGCGTCCTCGGGAACGATCTTCTTGAGGATGCTCTTCAGCCGGGCGCGCTCGGTGTCGGGCAGCTTGCGGCTGATGCCGGTCATCGAGCCCTCGGGCACGTAGACCAGGTAACGGCCGGGCAGCGAGACCTGGCTCGTCAGGCGGGCGCCCTTGTGGCCGATCGGATCCTTCGTCACCTGGACGAGGACGGACTGGCCGGACTTCAGCGCGGTCTCGATGCGGCGCGGCCCGTGGGCCATGCCCAGCGCCTCGAAGTTGACCTCACCCGCGTACAGGACGGCGTTGCGGCCCTTGCCGATGTCGACGAAGGCGGCCTCCATGGACGGCAGTACGTTCTGCACCTTGCCCAGGTAGACGTTGCCGACGTAGCTGGTGGCCTGCTCCTTGTTGACGTAGTGCTCGACGAGCACGTTGTCCTCGAGGACGCCGATCTGGGTGCGCTCACCGCTCTGGCGGACGACCATGACGCGCTCGACGGCCTCACGGCGGGCCAGGAACTCGGCCTCGGTGATGATCGGGACCCGGCGGCGGCCCTGCTCGCGTCCCTCACGGCGGCGCTGCTTCTTGGCCTCCATGCGGGTCGAGCCCTTGATGGACTGGACCTCGTCGAAGCCAGTGCCGAGCTCGCGCTCGGCCGCTTCCCTGCGCCGTTCACGCGGCTCGCGGACCTTGACGACCGTACGCTCCGGGTCGTCCGCGCCCGTCACCGTCTCCTCGCCCGAGGGCTCCCCGCTGCGGCGCCTGCGGCGACGACGGCGACGGCTGCTGCTGGACCCGGAGGACTCGTGGTCGTCCTCGTTCTCGTCCTCGTCCTCCTGGACCTGCTGCTCCTCCTCGGAGCGGTCCGCGGCGCTGTCGTCCTGCTGCTCCGCGTCGTCCGTCTCGGACTCGGCCTCACCGCGGCGGCGGCGGCGGCCACCACGACGGCGGCGGCGCGAGGGGCGGTCCCCGTACTCGTCCGTCTCGTCGCCCTCGTGCTCGGCGTCCGTCTCGGACTCGGCCTCGGGCTCGTCCTCCACGGAGGCGGCGGGCTGTTCGGCCGGGAGGGTGACCGGAGTCGCGGCGGGCTCGGTCTCGACGGCCTCGCCACGGCGGCGGCGGCGACGGCGCGAGCCGCCCTGCGGTGCGGCCTCGGCGGCCTCCGCGGCGGTCTCGGCCGGGTCGGCGGCCTCGGCTGCCTGCCTGCCCTCGGTCTTGCGCGGCGCGCGGTCCGGACGGCCCGAGGGCTTCCGCTCCTCGAAGTCGTCGCTCTCGTCGTACGCCGGAGCGGGACCGGCGGCGGCTGCGGCGGCAGCCGCGGTCTCCGGGGTCTGGAACATCGGCTCGGCGAAGACCGGGGCCTGGAAGACGGCGACGGCGGGGCGCGCCGCGCGACGGCCCTTGCGGGTCGGCTCCTCGGTCCTGCCGGTGAATTCGGGGCGTCCCGCGGCAGCGGTGGCCCGGCGGCGCTGGCGGCCTCGCGGCGCGGCCTCCTCGACCTGCTCGGGTTCACCGGCCAGTTCCTCGGCCACAGCGGCGGGGAGGCTCTCGCTCTTCTCGGCGGTCGCCTCGGCGACCTCCTCGACGGGCTGCGGGGAGCCGGCCGGGGCGGTGGCCTTGCGAGAGGCACGGCGGCGAGGACGCGCCGGGGGCGCGGCCTCGACGGCGGGTGCCTGGGCGTCCTCCGCGGCCGGGGCGGGCTCGGCGGCGGCTTCGGCGGCCGGCTCGGCCACGCTCGCGGCAGGGGCCTCGGCGGGCTGCGTGCCCTGCGGCGCACCGGCCGGAGCCGACGCGCGGCGGCGGGTACGGCCTCGCGGCGCGGCGGCGGGCGCGGCCGGCTCTGCGGGCGCGGCGGTTTCGACGGCGGGCGCGGCCGGCTCGGGGTCCTTCACCGGCTCGGCCACGGCGATGTCCTGCACGGCTTCGGCCGGCTGGGGGGCGCCCGCCGGAGCGGTCGCCTTACGGGTGGCGCGGCGGCGGCCGCGGGGGGCTTCTGCGACAGGGGCCTCGGCGACGGGCGCCTCGACGGTCCCTTCGGTCTCCTCCTCGGCCTCGGCGGCCTCGGCGACCGGCTCCACGGCCTCGGCGGTCTGCGGCGTACCGGCCGGGGCGGTCGCCTTACGGACGGCACGACGACGGGCACGCGCCGGAGGCGCGGCCTCAGCTGCCTCGGCGGGCTCGGCGTCCACGGCCGGCGCCTCGACGGCGGGCTCCACGGCCTCGGCGGTCTGCGGCGTACCGGCCGGGGCGGTCGCCTTACGGACGGCACGACGACGGGCACGCGCCGGAGGCGCGGCCTCGGCGGCGGTCTCGGTGGCAGCGGCCGGTGCGGCCGGTGTGACGTCCTCGGCGGCGGCCGCGCCCGAGGGCGGGCCGGCGGGGCGGGACGCCGCGCGGCGCCTGCGGCGCGGCGGCAGCTTGTCCCCGGGGGCGTTGTTGTCCTCCGGGTGTGCGGGGTTTCCGGTGGTACCGGGTTCGTTCGGCTCGTGCATGCGGGCGGTTCTCCCGTCGCGCTCCCGGGCGCCACGCCTGGTTCCGGTCCGACGCGATTCGCGCGATGTGCGCGATACCGCCGTCCGGGGCGCGGGCGCCGCACGGGAGCTGATGTCTGGCTCGCCGGTTCCGTACGCGCTGCGCACGGCCTGGCGAAAGTCTTATGGGGCGGTGCGCGGCCCGACCCAGGTGGCTCCCGAGTCCAAGGGCTGCGCTACAACGACCGCCTTACGCGGAACCTGCACCATCCGGCGCCGTCGCGGCGGCGGCCTGATCGGCCGTGGGAACGGCCGGGGCTGCCTCGCGGTCGGGCGCGAGCGGGTCGGTCACCGTGCCGGACTCCTCGTCGAAGAGCCCCTGCGCCAGCCTGGTCACCGCTGCGGGGACCGGCGGCTTCAGGTCGGCCACAGCTCGGAGACCGGACAGGACGTCGTCGGGTCGCACGGCAGGTGTCACGTGCCGCACTACCAGGCGCAGTATCGCACAGGGCCTGTCCCCGGACCTATCGGACTGTGGATCAAGGGCCTGGAGGCCGGCGACCGCCGCGCGGGCGTCGAAGGTCCGCATGCCGTTCTTCGCGCGGCGCTGGACCTCGACGGTCCCGGCACCCATGAAGGCGGTGACGGCCTTCTCGGCGTCCTGGACGCTCACCCCGTCCAGCCGCATCTCCCACACGGACGCGGTCAGCCGGTCGGCGAGGCCCGAGGTGCGGGCCTCCACCGCGTCGATGACGTCGAGGCCCTCGGGCATCGACGCGTCGAGCAGTTCGCGCAGGGTGTCCGGATCCCGCGCCTCGGTGAGGGCGATCTCCAGGAATTCGGCCTCACTGCCCGTACCCGTGGGGGCGGCGTTGGCGTACGACACCTTCGGATGCGGGGTGAAGCCCGCCGAGTAGGCCATGGGTACCTCCGAGCGGCGCAGGGCCCGCTCGAAGGCACGCTGGAAATCTCTGTGACTGGTGAACCGGAGGCGGCCCCGCTTGGTGTAGCGCAGTCTGATGCGCTGCACCGCCGGTGCGGGCGGCGGGCCTTCGGGCTGTCGCTTGCCCAGTGGTTCTTCTCCTCGGTGCGGGGCGGCCGCGGTGACGTGCCGCCCACGAAATACGTGGCGCCCCGGGGTGCCGCTCCGGCTCACCCCCGCTCGACGGTTTCGCCGGCCGGCGGGAAGATCTCGGACGCGTGCGCCGCTCTGGGGACAGTCGTTGTCCTACCCAGGGTACGCGCAGCGGACTCTTCGAATTCCCGCACGCCCGTGACCTGCGGCGCTCCCACCAGCACACGCCACGCGTCCTTGCGCGCCGTGCGAAGGGTCTCCCGGGCCGAGGCCAGGGCGCTGCGGGCCGCGCGCCCGGCCTCCGAAGCGGCACGCCTGACGGGTGCCCACGCCGTGTCGCGGAGGAAGTGTCCCACCGGCGCGCACAGCGTGCGGTAGGCCCAGGTCACCGGCGCACCGACCAGGTGCCACGCCAGCCAGGCCAGTGCGCGGCCCACGGCGCGCGAGACGAACCCGGCGACCCGCCAGGCGACTTCGACGGCCCCCGCGATCTCCCGGCCCACCGGGGCCAGGACCCGTCGGTACACCCACACGAGCGGCAGCACGAGCAGCGTCATGACCAGCCGTGCGGCAGCGGTCCAGAGACCCCGCCCGGCAGCGGCCAACCCCCGTCCGGTCATGCCGAGCGTCCACCCGATGCCGTGTCCGACCGGGGTCAGCACGTGCCGGTACGTCCACGCGACGGGCAGCACGAGCAGGTGGGTGACGAGCCGGTCCGCCGCCGTGCCGAGCGGCTTCACGCCGTACCGCCACATCCCGAGGGCCGGCCGCACCAGGAGCACGGTGACGAGCCAGGTCACCGACGGGACGAACAGCCTGTCGTACACCCACCGGAGCCCGCGTCCGGCCGGAGCGAGTACGGCCGCGTGGAACCATCCCATCGGGACGACGAGGCCGTACCGGACGAGGGGGACGACCACGTACCGCCACAGTCCCGCCCAGGGCCACACCAGAAGCGCCACCGCCAGCCAGGCGAGAGCCCTCCCGGCCGGGGCGAGCACATGGTCGTACAGCCACTCCATCGCCCGCCCCAGGGGGCGCAGCAGCACCCGCTCCACGACGCGGCCACCCGCGAGGAGGAGGTCGTGGAGCAGGCGTACGGGCAGGACCAGGACCAGCATCACGATCCGCACCGGGACCCTGACGAGGACCGTCAGCCAGCCCTCCCCGACCTCGTACGGCGTAGGCGGCGGGCGGTGCTGCTGCTCGTCGGAGTCCATGCCCTGCATGACGCGAACGCCCGGCCCGGAGTTTCCCGGGCCGGGCGTCCGTCACCGGGCTGTCACCCGGAGGGGGCCTACTTCACGACCGTCAGCGGCAGGAGTTTCTTGCCGGTGGGGCCGATCTGGATGTCCAGGTCGAGCTGCGGGCACACGCCGCAGTCGAAGCACGGCGTCCAGCGGCAGTCCTCGACCTCGGTCTCGTCGAGCGAGTCCTGCCAGTCCTCCCAGAGCCAGTCCTTGTCGAGGCCGGAGTCGAGGTGGTCCCAGGGCAGGACCTCCTCGTAGGTCCGCTCGCGGGTGGTGTACCAGTCGACGTCCACCCCGAAGGCGGGGAGCGTCTTGTCCGCGCTCCTCATCCACAGGTCGTAGCTGAAGTGCTCACGCCAGCCGTCGAAGCGGCCACCGGACTCGTAGACCTCACGGATGACGGAGCCGACCCGGCGGTCCCCGCGCGAGAGCAGGCCCTCGACGATGCCGGGCTTGCCGTCGTGGTAGCGGAAGCCGATGGAGCGGCCGTACTTCTTGTCGTCACGGATCTTGTCCCGGAGCTTCTTCAGCCGGGCGTCGGTGTCCTCGGCGCTGAGCTGCGGGGCCCACTGGAAGGGGGTGTGCGGCTTGGGCACGAAACCGCCGATGGAGACGGTGCAGCGGATGTCGTTCTGCCCGGAGACCTCACGGCCCTTGGCGATCACGTTGACCGCCATGTCACCGATCTGGAGGACGTCCTCGTCGGTCTCGGTGGGCAGGCCGCACATGAAGTACAGCTTCACCTGACGCCAGCCGTTGCCGTACGCGGTGGCGACGGTGCGGATCAGGTCCTCCTCCGAGACCATCTTGTTGATGACCTTGCGCATGCGCTCGGAGCCGCCCTCGGGGGCGAAGGTGAGACCCGACCTGCGGCCGTTGCGCGTCAGCTCGTTGGCCAGGTCCACGTTGAACGCGTCGACGCGGGTGGAGGGCAGCGAGAGGCCGATCTTGTCCTCGGTGTACCGGTCGGCGAGGCCCTTGGCGATGTCACCGATCTCGGAGTGGTCCGCGGAGGAGAGCGACAGGAGGCCGACCTCCTCGAAGCCGGTGGCCTTGAGGCCCTTCTCCACCATCTCGCCGATACCGGTGATGCTTCGCTCCCGCACGGGGCGCGTGATCATGCCGGCCTGGCAGAAACGGCAGCCCCGGGTGCAGCCCCGGAAGATCTCCACGGACATCCGCTCGTGGACGGTCTCGGCGAGGGGGACGAGCGGCTGCTTGGGGTACGGCCATTCGTCGAGGTCCATGACGGTGTGCTTGGACACACGCCACGGCACACCGGACCGGTTGGGCACGACGCGGCCGATGCGGCCGTCGGGGAGGTACTCGACGTCGTAGAAGCCGGGGACGTAGACGCCGCCGGTCCTCGCGAGGCGGAACAGCACCTCCTCGCGTCCGCCGGGCCGGCCCTCGGCCTTCCAGGCGCGGATGATCTCGGTGATCTCCAGGACGGCCTGCTCGCCGTCGCCGATGACCGCGCAGTCGATGAAGTCCGCGATCGGCTCGGGGTTGAACGCGGCGTGGCCGCCCGCCAGCACGATCGGGTGGTCGACGGTGCGGTCCTTGGACTCCAGCGGGATGCCCGCGAGGTCCAGGGCCGTGAGCATGTTGGTGTAGCCGAGCTCGGTGGAGAAGCTGAGGCCGAACACGTCGAAGGCGCCGACGGGACGGTGGCTGTCCACGGTGAACTGCGGCACCTCGTGCGCGCGCATCAGCTCCTCGAGGTCCGGCCACACGCTGTACGTGCGCTCGGCGAGGACTCCCTCGCGCTCGTTGAGCACCTCGTAGAGGATCATGACGCCCTGGTTGGGGAGCCCGACCTCGTAGGCGTCCGGGTACATGAGTGCCCAGCGGACGTCGCATTCGTCCCACTGCTTGACGGTGGAGTTCAGCTCACCGCCGACGTACTGGATGGGCTTCTGCACGTGCGGGAGCAGAGCTTCGAGCTGCGGGAAGACCGACTCGGCAGACATCTGTGGACCTTCGTAGCTGGCAGGGGTGACCATCAAGCGTAACCCGGTGCTCAGCCTTTCAGCGCCGCGCGCAGCCCCGGGTGCGACGCCCGGGCCCAGACCTCGGGCAGTTCGCCCTCCCGCGCCGCCGCCGCGGCCTCCTCCCTGCCGTACAGGAGCCCCCAGGTGAACGCGGACTCCCCCGCACCGTGCGCCCGGACGGCCAGGGTGCGCAGGGCGCCCCGGGCCACGACACTGTCCTGGTGGTCGCCGAGGACCGACTGCACGGTCTTCATCCGCTTGGCGAACTTCTTGGCCGGCTTCCCCAGGGCAGGCCTGGCGGCCTCCGCGGCGTAGCGGACACGCTTGGCGGCCTTGCGGGCCTCGTGCATGGCCACGTCGCGCTCCGCGCCCGGCGGTTGCCGCAGGGCGTGCCCGACGCGGACCGCGAGGCGTTCGTAGTCCTTGAGCACGGCACGCGGCAGGGCGTCCCGCGGCGCCCGAGCGGCCGCGGGGCGCAGGGGCGGGTCGGCGAGGAAGGCGTCGAGGGAGTCCAGCAGGGTGAGGTAGCGCTCCGTGTCGAGCGCCGCGACGACCCGCTGCCGCGCATCGGTGTGCCGGGCGACGGAGGTGAGCTGCAGCCGGGCACTGACGGGGCCCAGGAGCAAGGGTTCGGACAGTGCGTCCACATGGGCGCGGAGCCGTGCTTCGAGGACTTCCTGGTCCCGTTCCGTCCCGAGCTCCGCGGCGAGCCACTTCAGCTCGTCGCGCAGCGGATCGGTGACGGTCCGGTCGAGAAGCCCGCGGTAGGTCCTGAAGGCGCTGCGCAGCCGGCGGGTGGCGACCCGCATGCGGTGCACGCTGTCGGGCAGGTCGCGGCGTACGGCGGGATCGAGCTCGACGAGGGCCGAGACCTGGCGGCGTACGTAGGCGAGCACGTGGTCGCCCGCGCTGCGCGGGGAGGGCTCCTTCTTCTTCGTGCGCCGCCGCTTCCCCGGGGCGGTGTCGGCCAGTGCCCTGGAGAGCTTCGACGGCACGGCCGAGGGCCGGATTCCCGCCTTGCGCAGCCGCCGCTCGACGGCGTCGAGGAGGGCGGGGTCCACGCCGTCGGCCAGCTCGACCTCCACCTCGGTCCACGCCGAGGTGGTGCCGTGCCCCTCTTCGGTGAGGCGCTCCGCGAGGACCTCGTCGATGCTCACCTCGGCGAGCAGGGCGCCGTCCTCGTCGAGGAGGTGGTGGACGTCCCGGGCGGAGAGGATCCGGACGACGGGGGTCACGGGTGTGTTCCGCACGCGGGAGCGGAGCAGCCCGGCGAGGCCGGGCGGCAGGGTGTCGCCGAGCGGGGCCCGGATCTCGTCACGGATGTCCGCGGAGACGGGGACCTTGAGGTGCCACCCCTCGTCGTCACCACCGGTTCTGCGGCGCAGTGTGAGGGAGTCCGCGGCCAGCCGGAAGTCCTCGGTGTCGTAGTAGACGGCGTCGAGTTCGCTCAGGCCGCGGTGGACGACTGCCGAGACCCCGGCCGCACGGGTCAGGTCGGGCAACCGGGTCTCGGGAGTCGCTTCGTACTTTCGCTCGACCTCACGCTTGGAGTCCGCCATATGACGAACCTATCCGCGATCGCCGGGGGTATGCAGGACGGAGCGAAGTGCTCAGGCCGACATCGGCCGCTGCACCTTGATCGACTGGAGCAGCCCGACGGCCACCCAGACGGCGAACATCGACGATCCTCCGTACGAGACGAAGGGCAGCGGAAGTCCGGCCACCGGCATGATCCCGAGCGTCATCCCGATGTTCTCGAAGGACTGGAAGGCGAACCAGGCGATGATGCCGGCGGCCACGACCGTCCCGTACAGCTCGGTCGTACCGCGGGCGATCCGGCAGGCGCGCCACAGGACGATCCCGAGCAGGACGATGATCAGCCCGGCTCCGAGGAAGCCGAGCTCCTCGCCCGCCACGGTGAAGACGAAGTCGGTCTGCTGCTCGGGGACGAACTGGCCCGTCGTCTGGGACCCGTTGAAGAGTCCGGTGCCCGTGAGTCCGCCGGAACCGATGGCGATGCGGGCCTGGTTGGTGTTGTATCCGACGCCCGCCGGATCGAGCGCGGGGTTGGCGAAGGCGGCGAACCGCGCGATCTGGTAGTCGTCGAGCAGTCCGAGCTGCCAGACGGCGAGCGCTCCGGCGGTGCCCGCGCCGAGGAGCCCGAAGACCCAGCGGTTGGACGCGCCGGAGGCGAGGAGCACGCCGAGCACGATGACCGCCATGACCATGACGGAGCCGAGATCGGGCATCAGCATGACGACGGCCATCGGGACGACCGCCAGGCCGAGCGCCTTGGCGACGGTCCGGTGGTCGGGGTGCAGCTGGTCCCCCGCGTCCACCCGGGCGGCGAGCAGCATCGCCATGCCGAGGATGATCGTGATCTTGGTGAACTCGGAGGGCTGGAGGGAGAAACCGCCGCCGATGATGATCCAGGCGTGCGCGCCGTTGACGGTGGCGCCGAGCGGGGTGAGGACCGCGAGGACCAGCAGGATCGACAGACCGTAGAGGACCGGCACCGCTCCCCGCAGGGTCCGGTGCCCGAGCCAGACGGTCCCGATCATCAGCGCGAGGCCGATGCCGGTGTTGAGCGCGTGCCGGAAGAGGAAGTAGTACGGATCACCGTGGGTGAGGGACTCACGGCCGCGGGTCGCCGACCAGACCAGCAGCGAGCCGATGAAGGACAGGGCGAGGGACGATCCCAGCAGGGGCCAGTCCAGCCGGCGCACGACGGAGTCGCGCGCGGTGAGCCTGGCCCAGACGCCGCGTTCCTCGGGACCGTAACGGGGGACGGAGAAACCTGCCATCAGTCCCGCCTCCCCGGGGATGCGGGAAGAGCGCCCGCGAGCGCCTGTGTGCCGTCCTCGGCGGGGGGCTCGGGAACGTAGGGCTTGATCTTGGGCGACTCGATCTGTCCGTCCGGCTTGATCTTGGGCAGGGCCTTCTGGGGTGTGGGCAGCAGTGCCTTCCCGAGGTCCTGCTTGCCGGTCGCGTCGAGCCCGTAGAGCGCGTTGTAGATGTTGCGCACGGCAGGGCCGGAGGCGCCGGAGCCGGTGCCGCCCTGGGAGATCGTCATGACGATCGAGTAGTCCTTGGTGTACGTGGCGAACCAGGAGGTGGTCTGCTTGCCGTAGACCTCGGCCGTGCCCGTCTTGGCGTGCATCGGGATCTTGTCCTGGGGCCATCCGCCGAACCGCCAGGCGGCGCTGCCCCGGGTCGCGACTCCCGCGAGGGCTTCGTCTATCTTGTCGCGCGTGTCCCCCTTGAACGGCAGCTTGCCGTGGGCCCGGGGCGCGATCTCCTTCACGGTCCTGCCGTCGCCGCTGACGATCGCCTTGCCGACGGTGGGTTTGTAGAGGGTGCCGCCGTTGGAGATCGCGGCGTAGATGGTGGCCATCTGGATCGGGGTGACGAGGGTGTCGCCCTGCCCGATCGAGTAGTTGACGGAGTCACCGGCACGCATCTTGTTGCCCTCGAGACAGCCTTCGTACGCGATCTTCTCGACGTACGTGCCGTCCTTCTTGCCCTGCTTGCACCAGGACGCCTTGTTGGCGTCGTAGAACTCCTGCTTCCACTGACGGTCGGGGACGCGGCCGGGGACCTCGTTGGGGAGGTCGATGCCGGTCTCCTTGCCGAGACCGAACTGGTGGGCCGTCCTGTAGAACCAGTCTCCCGGGTTCTTCTTCGGCTTGTTGCCGCCGTCCTTCGCCCATTCCTTGTGTGCCAGGCCGTAGTAGACGGTGTCGCAGGAGACTTCGAGGGCGCGCCCGAGGGAGATGCTGCCGTACCCCTGGGACTCGAAGTTCTTGAAGACCTGGCCGCCGATGGAGTAGGAGCTCGGGCACGGGTAGTTGCCGTCGAAGTCGTACCCGGCGTTGACCGCGGCGGTCGAGGAGACGACCTTGAAGATCGATCCGGGTGCGGCGGTCCCCTGGATGGCCCGGTTCAGCAGCGGGAAGTTGGACTTCTTCCCGGTGAGCTTCGCGTAGTCCTTGGCGGAGATGCCGCCGATCCAGGCGTTGGGGTCGTACGTCGGCAGGGAGGCCATGGACACGATGCGGCCGGTCCTGGACTCCATGACGACGACGGCGCCGGAGTCGGCCTTGTACAGCTCGTTGGTGTTGCGGTCCATCTCCTTGCGGGCCGTCTCCATGGCCTTGTTCAGCTCGTACTCGGCGACGGCCTGGACCCGGGCGTCGATCGAGGTGACGACGCTCGCGCCGGGCTCCGCCTCGTCGTTCTGCGCCTGGCCGATGACGCGTCCGAGGTTGTCGACCTCGTACCGGGTGACGCCGGCCTTGCCGCGGAGTTCCTTGTCGTACGTGCGTTCCAGGCCGGAGCGGCCGACCTGGTCGGAGCGGAGGTAGGGCGAGTCGGTGTCCTGGGCCTTGGTGACCTCTTCGTCGGTGACCGGCGAGAGGTAGCCGAGGACCTGGGCGGTGTTGGCCTTGCCCGGTGCGGCGTAACGGCGTACGGCGGTGGGCTCGGCGGTGATGCCGGGGAAGTCCTCGGCCCGCTCACGGATCGTGAGGGCCTGCTGGGTGGTGGCCTCGTCGGTGACGGGGATCGGCTGGTAGGGCGAGCCGTTCCAGCAGGGCTGCGGGGTCTTGGAGTCGCAGAGCCGGACCTTGTCCTGGACGTCCTTGGGCTTCATGTCCAAGACGTCGGCCAGACGGGTGAGGACGGCGACGCCGTCGTCCTTCATCTTCATCAGCTCGGTGCGGCTCGCCGAGACGACGAGGCGTGTCTCGTTGTCGGCGAGGGGAATACCGCGCGCGTCGAGGATGGATCCGCGGACGGCGGGCTGCACGACCTGCTGGACGTGGTTGTTCTTGGCCTCGTCGGTGTACTCCTGCCCGTTGCGGATCTGGAGGTACCAGAGCCGGCCGCCGAGCGTCAGCAGCAGGGAGAAGACGAGCACCTGGATGATGATGAGACGGATCTGGACCCGCGGGGTCCGGCCCGTCTCCGGGATGTTGCTCACGGGGCGCCCCCGGTGGTGGTGGGTCGGCGGGGTGCACGGGTGCGGCCGTCCCCGCTGCTCGTCCGGTGCCGGTACGGCCTCACAGTCGCTTGACCCCCTTGATCCTTCCTGCACGTGCGGCACGGCTGCGGGCCGCCCTCAGGCGCATCCCGCTCCGCTGGCTGCCGATCCGCAGCCCGGTGCCCGAGGCCAGCCAGCCCGCGGCCACGTCGGCGCTGCCGGAGCTGTCGGCGACCGGGTCGTTCTCGGTCCGTCTGGCGAGTGCCATGATCAGCGGAACGGTGAACGGCGCGAGGAGCAGGTCGTACACCACCGCGGTGAACAGCAGGCTGCCCAGGCCCACATGACGGGCCGCCGTGTCGCCGACGAGGGCGCCGACACCGGCGTACAGCAGGGTCGATCCGAGCGCCGCGGCGAAGACGAAGGCCATCGGGGTGAACGCCGACTTGAGCTGGCCCTTCTCCGGGCGGGCCGTACCGGCGAGGTAGCCGATCACGCACAGGACCAGGGCGTAGCGCCCGGCCGCGTGGTCGGCGGGCGGTGCCAGGTCGGCGAGGAGACCCGCGCCGAAACCGATGAGGGAGCCGCTGACGGGCCCGTACACGAAGGCGAGTCCGAGGACGACGAGGAGCAGCAGGTCGGGCGTGGCGCCGGGCAGCTGGAGGCGGGCGAGCACGGAGACCTGGATGACCAGGGCGACCATGACCAGGGTGACGGAGAGCAGGATCCTGTTGAAGCGCATGGCGGTCAGCTCTATTCCTGCTCGTTCGCCGTGTCGTCGGCGGCCGGGTCGGTGTCGCCGGTGGCGTCGGGGGAGGCACCCGGGGAAGCGGACGCGCCGGGCTTCTCGTTGATGTTCCCGACGACCTTCCCGCTGCCGTCGACGAGGTCGCCGTTCGGCTGGACGGTGACGGTGACGGTGGGGGCGGGCTTGGGCTTCTCCGGCTTCCTGGGCTGTGCCGGAAGGACCATGTCCCGGGGGTTCTCGCGGGGTGCCTGTACGACGATGCCCACGATGTCGAGCTTGGTGAAGCCGACGAACGGGCGGACGTAGACGGTCCTGGTCAGGTCGCCGCCCGACGGGTCGACGCGGACGACCTCGCCGACCGGCACACCGGGGACGAAGGGCTTGTTCCTGCTGGACCCGAAGGTGACCAGCCGGTCGCCCTTCTTCACATCGGCCTTGCCGTTGAGGAACTGGACCGCCAGCGGCCTGGACCCCTGCCCGGTGGCGAAGCCGAGTTCGTCGGTCTTCTCCAGCCGGGTGCCGACGTTGAAGTCGGGGTCGTTGGCCAGGAGCACGGTCGCTGTGTCAGGGCCGACGGTGGTGATCCGGCCGACCAGCCCCTCGCCGTTCAGCACGGTCATGTCGCGCTGGAGGCCGTCCTTGGCCCCCGCGTCGATGGTGATGGTCCAGGAGAAGCCCTGCGCCGCTCCTATCGCGATGACTTCGGCGGCCTTGATGCCGTACTGGCCGGCCCCCGCGCTCTTCAGCATGGCGTCGAGCTGTCGGACCTTGCTGGCGTTGCGGTCGTCGCTGCCCAGCCTGGTCTTCAGCGCGGCGTTCTCGTGCTCCAGTACCGCGATCCGGTCATGCCGGTCGCCGGAGTCCCGTACGGCGCCGATGGCGTTGCCCACCGGGTCCACCGCCGCCGCGACGCCGTTCTCGACCGGTCCGAAGACCGTGGCCGCGGCCTGCCGGGCTCCGTCCACCGGTGACTCCTCGCCACCGCGGATGTCCACCGTGATCAGGGCGAATGCGATGGCGATCAGCAGCACCAGGAGCAGCCGGCTCTCTCGTGTGTCCCTCACGTGCGGCGGCCGTGCCTTCCTCGTCGGAATGTTCGTGCCTGTATACCGACGTTCCGCCGTACGGGAGGGCAGTGCCCGTACGGCGGAACACCGTGTCCTACCGTCGGGGCTGGGCGTCCAGCACCTGCTGGAGTGCCTCGAACTCCTCGACGCACTTACCGGATCCGAGCGCCACCGAGTCCAGCGGGTCCTCGGCGATGTGGATCGGCATGCCCGTCTCGTGGCGGAGCCGTTCGTCGAGTCCGCGCAGGAGCGCGCCGCCGCCGGTGAGGACGATGCCGCGGTCCATGATGTCGCCCGAGAGCTCCGGCGGGCACTTGTCGAGCGTCGTCTTCACGGCGTCGACGATCGCGTTGACCGGTTCCTCGATGGCCTTGCGGACCTCGGTCGCGGAGATGACCACGGTCTTGGGCAGGCCCGAGACCAGGTCGCGTCCGCGGATCTCGGTGTGCTCGTCCTTCTCCATCTCGTAGGCCGAGCCGATCGTGATCTTGATCTGTTCGGCGGTGCGTTCACCGAGGAGGAGGGAGTACTCCTTCTTGACGTGCTGGATGATCGCGTTGTCCAGCTCGTCACCGGCGACCCGGATCGACTGGGCGGTGACGATCCCGCCGAGTGAGATCACGGCGACCTCGGTGGTGCCGCCACCGATGTCGACGACCATGTTGCCCGTGGCCTCGTGGACCGGGAGGCCGGAGCCGATGGCCGCGGCCATGGGCTCCTCGATGATGTGCACCTGGCGCGCGCCTGCCTGCGTCGACGCCTCGATGACGGCGCGCCGCTCGACCCCCGTGATGCCGGAGGGCACACAGACGACGACCCGCGGGCGGGCCAGGTAACGGCGCTTGTGGATCTTGAGGATGAAGTAGCGGAGCATGCGCTCCGTGATCTCGAAGTCGGCGATGACGCCGTCCTTCAGAGGCCGCACGGCAACGATGTTGCCCGGTGTGCGGCCGATCATCTTCTTTGCCTCGGCGCCGACCGCCAGGATTCCGCCGGTGTTGGTGTTGATGGCCACGACGGACGGCTCGTTCAGAACGATGCCGCGCCCCCTGACGTACACCAGCGTGTTGGCAGTCCCGAGGTCGATAGCCATGTCACGGCCGATGAACGACATTGAGTTCCCCTTGTTCCCCATGAGGATGCGTCTGGCCTTCCCAAGAAGCGAAGAATGGCTTGTTCCGGGTAGGCGAGGGTTGGCGCTGCGGGCGCGGAAGCTTCCATCGTAGTGCCGTATGCACGGACACAGCGCGAGGGTCCTTCGCCGTGGCGGGTGGAACGGCTGCCCGTCCCACCCATGGTGACGTTACGTCGGGGGGATGCGTTCCCACGATACGTGTCCATATGCCGAAGGGCGGCCGAATTACTTCGGTCGCCCCAGGTCATGAGCGCTGATTGGCGGAGCCGAAGTCAGGAAAGTCCGGGAAAGAAGAGCTTGAGTTCTCGCTCCGCGGACTCCTCCGAGTCCGAGGCGTGGATGAGGTTCTCCCGGGTGATCGTGCCGAAGTCGCCGCGGATCGAGCCGGGCGCGGCGGCGATCGGGTCGGTGGGGCCGGCCAGGGCGCGGACGCCCTCGATGACCCTCTCGCCTTCGGCCACCAGGGCGACGACGGGGCCGGAGGCCATGAACTCGACCAGCGGCTCGTAGAACGGGCGGCCCTTGTGCTCGCCGTAGTGCTGCTCCAGGGTCTCCTGGTCGAGCGTGCGCAGTTCCAGCGCGGTGATCGTCCAGCCGGCCTTGCGTTCGATGCGGCCGACGATCTCGCCGATCAGCCCACGCCGTACGGCATCGGGCTTGAGAAGGACGAGGGTGCGCTGGGTCATGTGCGGCTCCTTGCAGACTTTCGGTGCGGGTGAGGGCGAGATTACAGGTGTACGCGAACGGCCCTACGGCCGGGTTTACGACCCCGCCCGCGACCGGCAGCGGGAAAGGAGCGGGGTCCGGGCTCTTCGAAGCCGAGGCGGAGACTCCGGGCGCCTCGACGCTCCCGCCGGTCACGGGTGAGGTCGATACGTTGCGTCATCCTTGGGCCGGAGCCTGTGTGCTCCCCTGCTCCTCGGCCTGGGCCGCCCACCGCGCCTTGGCCTCGTCGATCCTGCGGCCGTAGTGCACGGAGGCCCACCACAGGGCACCGAAGATCACACCGAGGACGAACATCATGGGGACGAAGAAGCCGCTCAGCACCAGCAGGACCTGGAGCACCCAGCCGAGCTGTATGCCGCCCGGCCGGGTGATCACACCGCAGAGCAGGACGGACAGCAGCATGCCGACGCCGCAGACCGTCCAGACCGTGGCCATGGACAGGTCGTCGGACTTCATCGCCACGAGTCCCGCGAAGCCGATGACGAAGAATTCACCGATCAGTGTCGATGCGCAGAGCGTACGCACAGGTCAGCGCCTTCCCAGGAGCAGCCGGGCCTCGCCGACCGTGATCACGGACCCGGTCACCAGGACTCCGGCGCCCGCGTATTCGGCCTCTTCCTCGGCGAGGGTGATCGCCGCCTCCAGCGCGTCGTCCAGGCGTGGCTCGACCTGGACGCGGTCGTTGCCGAAGACCTCCACGGCGATCGCGGCCAGAGCGTCCGCGTCCATGGCGCGCGGACTGGAGTTCTGGGTGACGACGACTTCGGCGAAGATCGGCTCGAAGGCCTCCAGGAGCCCCCGGACGTCCTTTCCGTCACTCGCACCGACGACTCCGATCAGCCGGGAGAAGCTGAACGCCTCGGAGATCCCCTCGGCGGCGGCGAGACCGCCGGCCGGGTTGTGCGCCGCGTCCAGGACGACCGTCGGGCTGGACCGCACGACCTCCAGGCGGCCCGGCGAGAGCACCGTGAGGAAGGCCTTGCGGACCACTTCGGCGTCGAGGCTGCGGGCCTGCTCCGCGCCGATGCCGAAGAACGCCTCGACGGCGGCCAGCGCCACCGCCGCGTTGTGCGCCTGGTGCGCCCCGTAGAGCGGCAGGAAGATGTCGTCGTACTCGCCGCCCAGGCCCCTCAGGGTCAGCAGCTGACCGCCGACCGCGATCTCCCGGGAGACGACACCGAACTCCATGCCCTCGCGGGCCACCGTGGCGTCGACCTCGACCGCCTTCTTCAGCATGACCTGGGCGGCGTCCACCGGCTGCTGGGCCAGGATCACCGTCGCGTCCTGCTTGACGACGCCGGACTTCTCAGCGGCGATCTCGGCGGCGGTGGAGCCGAGGCGGTCGGTGTGGTCGAGCGAGATGGGGGTGACGACGGCGACCGAGGCCTCGATGACGTTCGTCGCGTCCCAGGTGCCGCCCATGCCGACCTCGACGACCGCTACGTCGACCGGCGCGTCGGCGAAGGCCGCGTACGCCATGCCCGTCAGCACCTCGAAGAACGAGAGGCGGTAGGGCTGCTGGGCGTCGACCATCTCGACGTACGGCTTGATGTCGTTGTACGTCTCGATGAAGCGCTCGGCGTCGACCGGGGCGCCGTCCAGGCTGATCCGCTCGGTGATCGACTGGACGTGCGGGGAGGTGTAACGGCCGGTGCGGAGCTCGAAGGCGTTCAGCAGGGCCTCGATCATGCGAGCCGTGCTGGTCTTGCCGTTCGTCCCCGTGATGTGGATCGAGGGGTAGGCGCGCTGTGGCTCGCCCAGCACGTCCATCAGGGCCGCGATGCGGGTCACCGAGGGCTCGAGCTTGGTCTCGCCCCAGCGTCCGGCGAGCTCCTGCTCCACCTCGCGCAGCGCCCGGTCGGTCTCGGGGTCGGCGGGGCGGTCGGGAACCGCCTGGCCCTGGGGAGGGCCCGACTGGGCGCGCAGTGTCCGGCTCCCGGCCTCGATCACCGCCAGGTCGGGGTCGCGCTGGGTCTCTTCGTCGACGATCTCCGCGAAGGTGCCGTCGGGATCTGACGCGTCGTGCCGGTCTGAAGGGCGGGGCTCACTCACAGGGCCAGTCTACGGATGGCCGCGGACATCGCGTGCAGCGCCCGCTGCCGCGATCCCCGCGGGTACGGCGGAGCCCCCGCGCACCCGGTCGGTCGGGTGCGCGGGGGCTCCGCACTCACCTCATCAGCTCTTCGGCAGGTTCGCCAGCTGGGCCGTGATCCGCTCGATGTCGGCTTCCGCCTTGGCGAGCCGGCCACGGATCTTGTCGACCACGTGGTCCGGGGCCTTGGCCAGGAACGCCTCGTTGCCGAGCTTGCCGGTGGCCTGGGCCTTCTCCTTCTGCGCCGCCTCCAGATCCTTCGTGAGGCGCTTGCGCTCGGCCGCCACGTCGATCGTCCCGGACAGGTCCAGGGCGACGGTGGCCCCGGCGACCGGGAGGGACGCGGTGGCCTGGAAGCCGTCCCCGGCGGGCTGGAGCCGCAGCAGCTGGCGGATGGCCGCCTCGTGCGGGGCGAGCGCCGTGCCGGTCAGGGTCAGCTCGGCCGGGACCTTCTGGCCGGGCTGGAGGCCTTGGTCGTTGCGGAAGCGGCGGACCTCGGTGACGACCTGCTGGACGAGCTCGATCTCCTTCTCGGCCGCGTCGTCGCGGAATCCGGAGTCGCCCGGCCACTCGGCGATGACGATCGACTCGCGCCCGGTGAGCGCGGTCCACAGCGACTCCGTGACGAACGGGACGATCGGGTGCAGCAGCCGCAGCATCACGTCCAGGACCTCGCCGAGGACCCGGCCCGAGACCTCGGCCGGGCGTCCGCCCGCGAAGAAGGTGGTCTTGGAGAGCTCGACGTACCAGTCGAAGACCTCGTCCCAGGCGAAGTGGCGCAGCGCTTCGCTGATCTTGGCGAACTGGTAGTCGTCGTAGAACGCGTCGACGTCCGCGACCGTCTTGTTGAGGCGGGACAGGATCCAGCGGTCGGTGACCGACATCTCCTCGACCGGGGGAAGCCCGCCCTCGATCGTGGCGCCGTTCATCAGGGCGAAGCGCGTGGCGTTCCAGATCTTGTTGGAGAACTTCGCCGAACCCTGGACCCACTCCTCACCGATCGGCACGTCGGTGCCCGGGTTGGCGCCGCGCGCGAGGGTGAAACGCAGGGCGTCGGAGCCGTACTTGTCCATCCAGTCCAGCGGATTGACCACGTTGCCGAAGGACTTCGACATCTTCTTGCCGTGCTCGTCGCGGACCATCCCGTGCAGGACGATCGTGCCGAACGGCGGGACGCCGTCGTTGACGTACAGGCCGAACATCATCATCCGGGCGACCCAGAAGAACAGGATGTCGTAACCGGTGACCAGGACGGAGTTCGGGTAGAACTTCGCCAGGCTGTCGGTCTGTTCGGGCCAGCCGAGCGTGGAGAAAGGCCACAGGCCGGAGGAGAACCAGGTGTCCAGGACGTCACTGTCCTGGGTCCAGCCCTCGCCGGTGGGCGCCTCGTCGTCCGGTCCGACACAGACGACCTCGCCCTCGGGGCCGTACCAGACGGGGATGCGGTGGCCCCACCAGAGCTGGCGCGAGATCGTCCAGTCGTGAAGGTTGTCGACCCAGTCGAAGTACCGCTTCTCCATCTCCTGCGGGTGGATCTTGACCTTGCCGTCGCGGACGGCGTCACCGGCCGCCTCGGCGAGCGGGGCGACCTTGACCCACCACTGGAGGGAGAGGCGCGGCTCGATGGTGGTCTTGCAGCGCGAGCAGTGGCCGACGGAGTGGACGTACGGGCGCTTCTCGGCGACGATCCGGCCGTCGGCGCGCAGGGCGGCGACGATGGCGGAGCGGGCCTCCAGACGGTCCAGGCCCTGGAAGGGCCCGGGGACGGTGATGACGGCGCGCTCGTCGAGGACCGTGAGGAACGGCAGGTCGTGGCGCTTGCCGATCTCGAAGTCGTTCGGGTCGTGCGCCGGCGTCACCTTGACGGCGCCGGTGCCGAACTCCGGGTCGACGTGGTGGTCGGCGACGACGGGGATCGCACGGTCGGTCAGCGGCAGCTTGATCTGCTTGCCGATCAGGTGCTGGTAGCGCTCGTCGTCGGGGTGGACGGCGACGGCGGTGTCGCCGAGCATCGTCTCGGCGCGGGTCGTGGCGACGACGATGGTCTCGTCCCCCTCGCCGTACTTCATGGAGACGAGCTCGCCGTCGTCCTCCTGGTACTCGACCTCGATGTCCGAGATCGCGGTCAGGCAGCGCGGGCACCAGTTGATGATGCGCTCGGCGCGGTAGATCAGCCCGTCGTCGTACATCTGCTTGAAGACGGTCTGGACGGCCTTGGACAGGCCCTCGTCCATCGTGAAGCGCTCACGGGACCAGGCGACGCCCTCGCCGAGACGGCGCATCTGGCCGGAGATCTGGCCGCCGGACTCGTTCTTCCACTGCCAGACGCGCTCGACGAACGCCTCGCGGCCCAGGTCGTGGCGGGACTTGCCCTCCTTGCCGAGCTCACGCTCGACGACGTTCTGGGTGGCGATGCCGGCGTGGTCCATGCCCGGCTGGTACAGCGCCTCGAACCCCTGCATCCGCTTCCGGCGGACCAGCGCGTCGATCAGGGTGTGCTCGAAGGCATGGCCCAGGTGGAGGGAGCCGGTGACGTTCGGCGGCGGGATGACGATGCTGTAGGGCGGCTTGTCGCTGTGCTCGTCGGCTTCGAAGTAACCGCGTTCCACCCAGCGCTCGTACAGCTTCCCCTCCACATCGGCCGGCGCGTACTGGGTCGGCAGTTCGGGGGTGCTGGCTGGCTGCTGCGCTGCGTTCTCGGTCACGCCCCACAGTTTAGGGGCGTCGCAGTCGTGCGCCGAAACCGGTTTACCGAGTGACGGTGTGCGCCCGGATGCCCGGCCCGGGCGCCACTTCCGTCAGGATGTCCGGAACGCATGAACATCCGGAGGGGACAGCGCCATGAGCTACAACCAGCCAGGGCCGTACGGCGGACAGCCGCCGCAGGGGCAGCCCGGACCGTACGGTGGGCAGCCCGGACCGTACGGCGGTCCGCCGCCGCAAGGGCCGCCGCAGGGACAGCCCGGTTACGGCTACCCGCAGCAGGCCCCCCAGGGCGTCCCGCCGCAGCAGCCCCCGCCGCCGGGCTACGGCTACCCGCAGGGGCAGCAACCGGGACCGTACGGCCAGCAGCCTCCCGCTCCGCCCTACGGCGGTCAGCCCTACGGGGGTCAGGTCCCACCACCCCAGGGCGCGCCGAAGAAGAAGACCGGGTTGATCGTCGGGGCGGTGGTCGTGGCGCTGGCCGTCGTAGCGGGAGGGGCCTGGTTCCTGACGTCGGGGGACTCCACGCCGGCCGCTTCCACCAAGGGATACAAACTCACCCCTGCCCCCGCGGTGGACGACTACAAGAGGGCCGGGGAGGGGAAGACGACCCCCCTGACGGGTGAGACGAAAGCCGAGGCCGAGACCATGGGGATCAAGAATCCGAACAAGGTGAGCGCCTCGTACCTGGCCGGTGCGGCGAAGGACGTGCCCGCCGCGAAGGCGCTCATGCTCACGGGCTACTGGGGTGAGTTGAGCGACCCCGCGAAGACACTCGACTCCGTGTTCGCCAACCCCGCGATGGCGGGGCAGGGCGAAGGCACCACGTTCGTCGGCGACGCCGAGGCCGTCGAGCCCGAAGGGTTCGACGGCGGTCTGATGAAGTGCCGGAGTCTCAGGGCGGTCAACAAGGCTGCCGACGGTTCGGCGGAGAACGGGCCCGCGGCAATCGTCACGCCGCTCTGCGCGTGGGCCGACGACAGCACACTCGTCATGGTCGTGGGTGCCGACCGCAACGCGATGCTGGCCGGCAAGGCCATGCCGCAGGACGAACTGGCCGCTCTCACCGCCAAGCTCTACAACACCTCACGCACGAAGATCTGACCCGCGGAACCGAAGGGGCGCCCGGCCGTCGGCCGGGCGCCCCTTCGGCGTAGGTGCCGCTGCCGCTACGCGGACTTCTCGTGGCGGCCGCCGTCGTTCTTGCCGATCGTGCGCGGCTCGCGCGGGACCAGCGTCGGATTGACGTTGTTGCGGACGACGTCCGGGGTGATGACGACACGGGCCACGTCCTTGCGGGACGGCACCTCGTACATCACGGACTGGAGGACCTCTTCCATGATGGCGCGCAGACCGCGCGCGCCCGTCTGGCGGAGGATGGCCTGGTCGGCGATGGCCTCGAGAGCCTCGCGCTCGAAGTCCAGCTCCACGCCGTCGAGTTCGAACAGGCGCTGGTACTGCTTCACCAGAGCGTTGCGCGGCTCGATCAGGATCTGGAGCAGCGCCTCGCGGTCCAGGTTGTGGACCGAGGTGAGCACGGGCAGGCGGCCGATGAATTCGGGGATCATCCCGAACTTCACCAGGTCCTCCGGCATGACCTCCTGGAACTGGTCGCTCGCCTGGATCTCCAGCTTGGAGCGGATCGTCGCGCCGAAGCCGATGCCCTTGGCGCCGGCCCGCGACTCGATGATCTTCTCCAGGCCCGAGAAGGCGCCGCCCACGATGAACAGCACGTTCGTCGTGTCGATCTGGATGAACTCCTGGTGCGGGTGCTTCCGCCCGCCCTGCGGCGGTACGGAGGCGGTGGTGCCCTCCAGGATCTTCAGCAGGGCCTGCTGGACGCCCTCGCCGGACACATCGCGCGTGATCGACGGGTTCTCGCTCTTGCGGGCCACCTTGTCGATCTCGTCGATGTAGATGATCCCGGTCTCGGCCTTCTTGACGTCGTAGTCAGCGGCCTGGATCAGCTTCAGCAGGATGTTCTCGACGTCCTCACCGACATAGCCGGCCTCCGTCAGCGCCGTCGCGTCCGCGATGGCGAACGGGACGTTGAGCATGCGGGCCAGCGTCTGTGCGAGGAGCGTCTTGCCGGAACCCGTGGGGCCCAGCAGCAGGATGTTGGACTTGGCGAGCTCGATCGCGTCGTCGCGATTCGCGCCGCCGCCGTTCTCCCCGGCCTGGACCCGCTTGTAGTGGTTGTACACAGCGACCGAGAGGGCTTTCTTCGCGGGCTCCTGCCCGACGACGTACCCCTCGAGGAACTCGTAGATCTCGCGCGGTTTGGGGAGCTCCTCCCACCGCACCTCGGAGGTCTCGGCGAGCTCCTCCTCGATGATCTCGTTGCAGAGATCGATGCACTCATCGCAGATGTACACACCGGGTCCCGCGATGAGCTTCTTCACCTGCTTCTGGCTCTTTCCGCAGAACGAGCACTTGAGCAGGTCGCCGCCATCACCGATGCGTGCCACGAGGTGCTTCCCCTTCGCCTGGGAGCAGCCTGGTTCAGCGGCTCCTGGTGCCTCTATCCGACGGTACCTTGCCTGGCCCCCCGTTCGGGCCCCCCTTGGCACGGTTCACACGGCCGGAACCGTGGACACGGGATGTGCCAAGGGGAAAGACCGACGTCAGACGGACGCGCCTGCGGTTGTCTTACGGGTGGAGACAATCTGGTCCACCAGACCGTACGCCAGTGCGTCGTCAGCGGTAAGGATCTTGTCGCGCTCGATGTCCTCGCTGATCTTCTCCAGCGGGGTGGTCGAGTGCTTGGCCAGCATCTCCTCGAGCTGCGTGCGCATCCGCAGGATCTCGTTGGCCGCGATCTCCAGGTCGGAGAGCTGCTCGCGGCCGGTCTGCGAGGACGGCTGGTGGATCAGCACACGGGCGTGCGGGAGCGCCATGCGCTTGCCCGGGGTCCCCGCGGCCAGCAGGACGGCGGCGGCGGAGGCCGCCTGGCCCATGCAGACCGTCTGGATGTCCGGCTTCACGAACTGCATCGTGTCGTAGATCGCGGTGAGCGCGGTGAACGAGCCGCCGGGGCTGTTGATGTAGATCGAGATGTCACGGTCCGGGTCCATCGACTCCAGGCACAGCAGCTGCGCCATGACGTCGTTGGCCGAGGCGTCGTCGATCTGGACGCCGAGGAAGATCACGCGCTCCTCGAAGAGCTTCGCATACGGGTCGTACTCACGCACGCCCTGCGAGGTGCGCTCCACGAAGCGCGGGACGACGTAACGGTTGTCCACCTGCGGGCCGGTGTAGAGACCGCTCGCGGAGGCGCCGGAGAAGTTGTTCATGTGGGTGTTCACCATCCTGGTGGCGTATCTGTGGGCTGGGGGTCTCGGCGTACGAGAGGGTGCGGGGTGGTGCACGCCCGGATCAGGCGCCGGTGCCGCCGCCGCCCGGAATGCCCGACGCGACCGAGATGATCTCGTCGATGAGGCCGTAGTCCTTGGCCTCCTCGGCGGTGTACCAGCGGTCACGGTCGCCGTCGCGGATGATCGTCTCCACGGTCTGGCCGGAGTGGTGGGCGGTGATCTCGGCCATCCGCGTCTTCGTACGGAGCAGGTACTGCGCCTGGATCTTGATGTCCGAGGCGGTACCGCCGATGCCGGCCGAACCCTGGTGCATGAGGATGTCGGTGTTCGGGAGCGCGAAGCGCTTGCCCGCCGTGCCTCCGGTGAGCAGGAACTGGCCCATCGAGGCCGCCATGCCCATACCGATGGTGACCACGTCGTTCGGGATGTACTGCATGGTGTCGTAGACCGCCATGCCCGCCGTCACCGAGCCGCCGGGGCTGTTGATGTAGAGGTAGATGTCCTTGTCGGGTTCCGCGGCAAGGAGCAGAAGCTGTGCGGTGATCTTGTTGGCGATGTCATCGTCGACCTGCTGGCCGAGGAAGATGATGCGCTCGCCGAGCAGTCGGCTGTAGACCTGGTCACCGAGGCCTCCACCGAGGGACGGCTCTCCGGCGGCGTAGGGCATCAGATTCGTCACGTATCCACCTGCTCGTCTCTGACGGCTCCGGCCGTCTCAGCGTCTTCGTACCGGGTGGGCCGGGACTACCCGACCCTTCCTCTTCATGGACCCTAACGCGCAGGTGGGACAACGCCATCCCGCTTCCCCAACTGTTCGCTGGGAGCGCAAGGTGAGCAGTCCGCACAAGGGTTCCCGGGCGTGCCACCGGGACGCGCGGGCGCCGATACGGCGGCGGGCCCCGGACGCGGTACGTCCGGGGCCCGCCGTGCGGATCAGATCAACGGTCGGAGCGGGGCTCAGGCCTCGTTCTTCTCGTCCTTCTTCTCGTCGGCCGCCTCGGTGGTGTCCGCGGCGGCCTCGGCCGTTTCGGTGGCCTCGTCCGTGGCGTCCGCCGTCTCCTCGTCGTCTTCGAGGTCGACGACCTCACCGTTGGTGTCGGTGACCTTGGCGGCCTCGACGACGACGGCGAGCGCCTTGCCGCGGGCGACCTCGCCGACGAGCATCGGCACCTGGCCGCCTTCGACGACGGCCTGGGCGAACTGGTCGGGGCTCATTCCGGAGGACTGGGCGCGCCGCATGAGGTGCTCGGTGAGCTCCTCCTGGTTGACGTTCAGCTTCTCCTTGTTGACGAGCTCGTCAAGGATGAACTGGGTCTTGATGCCCTTGATGGCCTGCTCGGAGGTCTCGTTCTCGAACTCCTCCAGCGTCTTGCCCTGGATCTCGAGGTACTTCTCCAGGTCGAGACCCATCTGGCCGAGCTGGTGGTGCTCGAGGTTGTGCTTGCGGGTCTGGACCTCGTCCGCGAGGAGCTTCTCGGGGATCGGGACCTCGGCCAGCTTCAGCAGCTCCTCGAGGACGCGCTCCTGGGCCTGGGTGGCCTGGTCGTACTGCTTGGTGTTCTCGAGGCGCTTGCGGCTGTCCTCGCGGAGTTCGGCGAGCGTGTCGAACTCGCTCGCCATCTGCGCGAAGTCGTCGTCCAGCTCGGGCAGTTCGCGGGAGGCGACGGCGGTGACCTTGACGGTGACCTCCGCTTCCTTGCCCTCGGCGGAGCCGCCCTTCAGCTCGGAGGTGAAGGTGGCCTCGCCACCGGCCTCCAGGCCGGTCACGGCCTCGTCGATGCCTTCGAGGAGCTCACCGGAACCGATGGTGTACGAGACACCCGCGGCCACGCCGTCCTCGAGGACCTCTCCGTCGACCTTGGCCTCCAGGTCGATCGTCACGACGTCGCCCTCGGCGGCGGCGCGCTCGACCGGGTTGGTCGAGGCGAAGCGCTCGCGGAGCTGCTCCACGGCCTTCTCGACCTCTTCGTCGGTCACTTCGAGTGCGTCCACGGTGACCTCGATGCCGGAGTAGTCCGGGATCTCGATCTCGGGACGGACGTCCACCTCGGCGGTGAAGGCCAGCAGCTCGCCGTCCTTGAGCTCGGTGATGTCAACCTCGGGCTGGCCCAGAACGTTGAGCTCGCCCTCGTTGACAGCCTCGGTGTAGAACTTCGGGAGGGCGTCGTTGACGGCCTCCTCCAGCACAGCACCACGGCCGAACCGCTGGTCGATGACGCGGTTGGGGATCTTGCCCTTACGGAAGCCCTTCACCGTGACCTGCTGGTTGATCTTCTTGTACGCCGCGTCGAGGCTGTCCTTGAGCTCCTCGAAGGGCACCTCGATGCTGAGCCGAACCCGAGTCGGGTTCAGGGTCTCCACGGCGCTCTTCACGGTTCGGTCTCCTTGGTGGCTGACTTTTGGGGTTCTGCTGGGCCGCCGAGAGGCGGCTTCGCGGATCGAGCCCGGTACATCAGACACACGGGCACGCAATTTGCATAGTAACTGCAAGGGGGAGGACTCCCACAATGCGATCTTGCAGGTGGTCGGGGTGGCCGGATTCGAACCGACGACCTTCCGCTCCCAAAGCGGACGCGCTACCAAGCTGCGCCACACCCCGTCGGTGCGACACGTAGGGTACATGCCTACGGGCGTCGATTCGGCCGCTTTGCTCGGGCCGCGCCCGAGGCCGTCACGGGGCACACCGGTACGGGTGTGCGCGCACCTCCCCCGACCCGCTACGATGCTTTCCGTACCGCGGTCCACCGGACCTGCGGCACGTGCGGGCGTAGCTCAATGGTAGAGCCCTAGTCTTCCAAACTAGCTACGCGGGTTCGATTCCCGTCGCCCGCTCCGACGGCCTGGGGCCGGGCAGAGGACTTCCCCTCTGTCCGGCCCCCAGCCCGTTTGCGCGCGTGGCCCCGCCGTCAGGAGGCCAGCGCGTCCCGCATCGCCCTGGCCGAGGCAGTCGCGTCGTAGTCCCCGGGGACGCCGTCCACCAGGATGATGTCGCCCTCGATGTGCCGCGAGCGCAACGGCGCGATCTCCCTGTACGCGGGAGAGTCCCACCAGGCCCGCGCTTCGGCGATCCCGGGGAAGCCGAGCACCACGACACTGCCCGGCCAGCTGCCCTCCTTCACCTCGTGCGGCATGAAGTGCACCAGGAAGCTGCCGCCGTACTCCTCGAAGGTGGCGGGGAGCCGTTCGACGTACTCGGCGATGTCCGGGTGCGGGGCGGCCTCTCTCAGACGGGCTATGGCGTAGGCGGGCATGGCGTCCTTCCGGTCGGCGGAACTCCTCGGGCCGGGAGCATCGCACGCCCGTCCGCCGGGATCGATGACCTCTCGGGTAATCGGCTCACGCCCGCCGGCCGGGGCGGGCCGTACGGCCGGCCTCGCTCCCCCGCCCGGCCCATGCCTGTGCCCCGGTCGGCGGACGTGCGCCGGCCGGGCCCTGCCGCGCCGCCTCAGAAACTGATCTGGTTGATCGTGTCGGCTATCGAGTTCATGAACCTGTTGATCGAGGGCGCCATGCCCGTCGACGCCAGGAAGAAGCCGAACAGCACGGCGACGACCGCCGGCCCGCCCTTGAGGGATCCGCCGCGGATGAACACCACCAGGACGATCCCCAGCAGAAGCACCACAGACAGTGAAATGGCCACGACTGATCACACCCTTGGTCGGTCCGCCTTGCCGGCCCGGTGGTGTGCGGCCCAGCACGCCACCGTCGCGACCATCGTGCCACCAACTCCCCTGTGGTTGCTGCCGGGTGACGGAGAGGAATGGCCGGATCGCGTCGTCCTCCTGCCCGGCGCCCCCCGGATGCAATCCGGCACGCGCCATACCCGGCGGGGGCGGCGCCGGCCGATCGGCAAATCTGTGCGCCTGCTGTGCGCAAGGAAGTTCGAATAACGACCGATGTGATCGTTTCCATATCCCCACACTTCGTCCACAGCGATTCGACAGCGCTCTGTGCGACGAAATTCACTTCCCCAACAGGCCGACGATATGCCGCATTTAAGCGGGATGAATCACCACGTAACACCCGGTTGCCGGTGGTTTCACTTTTGAATGACCGGGAACGCGCAATTTCTATTGAGAGTTTTACGCATGCCGACGGGCGGGTCTAAGGTGCATCAGATGTCCCAAGCTCCGAGCGAAATGCAGCAGGCCCCGATCCACCCGGAGAGCCGGGAATCGGAGCCGAGAAACGAGCAGACCCCGACCGCCCGGGGGGCCCTCTCCCCCGCCTCGCGGGCGGCGTCGGCCCGTACCGCGGAGCCCACGTCGGCCAAGCGCCGAGACGCGTACTTCGACAATGTGAAGTACCTCGCGATCGTGCTCGTCGCCGTGGCCCACGCGTGGGAGCCGGTGATGGACGGCAGCCGCGCGACGCGCGCGCTGTACATGGTCGTGTACACGTTCCACATGCCGGCGTTCATCCTCGTCTCCGGCTACTTCTCACGCTCGTTCGACATGAGCCCGGCCAAGGTCAAGCGCCTCGTCACCGGGGTCGTGGTGCCCTACGTGCTCTTCGAGACCGCGTACTCGCTCTTCAAGCGGTACGCCGGCGGCGCGGAGGACACCCCCGTCACCCTGCTCGACCCGTTGTTCCTCACCTGGTTCCTGATCGCCCTGTTCATCTGGCGGGTCACCACACCGCTGTGGCAGTCGCTGCGCCACCCACTGCCGGTCGCCCTGGCCATCGCCGCGCTCGCCTCGGTGACTCCGGGCATCGGTGACGACCTGGACCTGCAGCGCGTCTGCCAGCTCCTGCCGTTCTTCGTGCTCGGTCTGCTGATGAAGCCGGAGCACTTCCAGCTGATCCGGCGGCGTGAGATCCGGATGCTCGCCCTGCCGCTGGCCGCCGGGGCTCTGGCGTTCGCCTACTGGGCCGCGCCGCGCATGCGGCTCGGCTGGTTCTACCGCAGCAACAGCGCCCAGGAGATGGACTTCCAGTGGTGGACGGGTCCCGTGATGACCCTGGTGATGTTCGGCTGCGCACTGCTGCTCACGATCGCGTTCCTCGCCTGGGTGCCGCGCCGCCACCTGTGGTTCACCGCGCTGGGCGCCGGAACGATCTGCGGCTACCTGCTGCACGGCTTCCTCGTGAAGGGCGCCGGCTACTACGGCCTGTTCGACCGCTACGAGTGGCTCACGGGGCCCGTAGGGCTCGTCGTCGTCTCCCTCGTCGCGGCCGTCGCCGTGACCCTGCTCTGCACCCCACCGGTCCGGCGTGTACTGCGTTTCGCGACCGAGCCCGACATGAAGTGGGCCTTCCGCCGGAGCCCGGTCGCGCGCTGAGCCTGTCCGGATCGGCCCCCCTCCGGCGGGGGCCGGTCCCGGCGGCGCGTCAGCCTGTGGCCGGGTTGGCTTGATCCCGCCGTTCGGGCGGCCTGGCGCCGTCGCCGAGCCCCAACAGGGCGCGCACCTGCGCATACTTCTCGACCAGCCGGGTATGGACCGCCGGCTCCAGGATCGCGAGCCGCTCCGGGTCCGCGTTGTGCGCCAGGTCCGACTCCTTGATCAACAGCGCGCCGGGCGTGGCGAGAATCCGCCCGGTGTACGTGAAGAGGTCCTCGCCGTCCCGCTTGGTGACGGCGAGGACCATTTCCTTCACCCGCCCGGGCAGTGACGCCTCGTCCAGCCACTGCCGGGACAGGACGCCGTCCTCGACCGCGTCGTGCAGCCAGGCGGCGGCCACCTGCTCCTCGCTGCCGCCCCGGACACGTACACCCTCGGCCACCGCGGCCAGGTGCTCCGCATACGGACGCCCCGCCTTGTCGGTCTGTTCGCGATGGGCCTCGCGGGCGAGTGCCTCCACCTGGGGCAGGGTCAGATACGGGGTCGGCATGGACCGACCGTACGCCGGGCGGTGCGGCGCTTCGACGTCTCCACGGGAGCACTCCGAATCGTTCGGTAAACTAATTACTGACGATTTCTTGACGCGCTCTTGACCAACTGAAGGAGACAGGCTCATCGGACACGCAGACACGCTCATCGCCATGGGGGGCGCGTTCCTCGCCGCCGCCGTCCTCGCCCGCGTCGGCGGCCGCATCGGGCTGCCGACCATCCCCCTGTTCATCCTCGCCGGGATCCTGCTCGGCCCCTACACCCCGGGGGCCGTCCTCCTCGACGACCCGCACGACCTGGAGATGCTCTCCGCGCTCGGTCTGGTGCTGCTGCTCTTCTACCTCGGCCTCGAGTTCCACCTCGACGACCTGAAGACGGGCGGGCGCAAGATGGCGCTCGCCGGCGGCACCTATCTCGCCCTGAACGTCGGCGCGGGTCTCGGCTTCGGCTTCGCGCTGGGCTGGGGCACCTCGGAAGCCCTGGTGCTCGCGGGCGTGCTCGGCATCTCGTCGTCGGCCATCGTCACGAAGGTCCTGGTGGACCTCAACCGGATCGGCAATCCGGAGACGCGTCCGATCCTCGGCATCATCGTCGTCGAGGACGTCTTCCTCGCCCTCTACCTGGCCGCGCTGCAGCCGATCCTGTCCGGTGCGGACAGCCTCGGGGCAGCGGTGCTCGACGGGGGCAAGGCATTCGGCTTCCTGCTGCTGCTCGCCCTGGCGGCCCGGTTCGGCACGAAGCTCATAGGCAAGCTGATGAACACCAAGGACGACGAGCTCCTCGTGATCTCCTTCCTCGGTGTCGCCGTCTTCGTGGCCGGGGTCTCGGAGTGGTTCGGCGTCGCCGACGCGATCGGCGCGTTCATGGTCGGTCTGATGCTGGGCAGCACCGCCTCGGGCCCGCGCATCATGAAGCTGGTGCATCCCCTGCGGGACGCGTTCGGCGCGATCTTCTTCTTCGCCTTCGGGCTCTCCATCGACCCCGGCGACCTGCCGAGCGTGGTGTGGCCCGTGCTGGCGGCCGTCACCGTGACCGTGGCGATGAACGTCTTCGCCGGGATGGCCACGGCCAGGATCTACGCCTTCGGACCGAAGGCCACGGCGAACGTCTCCACCACCCTGCTGGCCCGCGGTGAGTTCGCGCTGATCCTCGCCACGATGGCGGCGGGCGCGGGCCTGGACGAGCGGCTCTCCCCGTTCATCGCCGGATATGTGCTCCTGCTCGCGGTCCTGTCCCCTCTGGCGGCCGGCCGCTCGCACTGGCTCGCCCGGATCCTGCCCGGTGGGCGCACGCGGGACCAGGAGTCCGGCAAAGAGGCCGTACCCGTCTGAGGGCGCGGACGACCCGGGTGCGGGGCCGCGCCCGCGCACCCGGGATGACGCGACCGGAAAGACTTCCCGTTCGGGTGATGGATAAGGCTTCGACTTGACGCCTGTACCGTTTTCACCGCTTCCGTACGGTTCAGCCCCGACGGGACAGCAGCAGCAGCGCGCGGTCGTCGTTGACGTCCTTCGCGCAGGCTTCGATCAGGTGCCAGGCCGCGCCTTCGAAACCCGTGGCGACATAGCGGTCGGCCTCGCCGGTCAGCCGGTCGATGCCCTCTGCGATGTCCCGGTCGGAAGCCTCCACCAGTCCGTCCGTGAAGAGCATCAGTACGTCCCCGGGCGCCAGCGAGCCCTTCACGGCGTCGAACTGTGCTCCGTCGTACACGCCGAGCAGCGGACCCTCGGCGGCCTTCTCCTCCCACTGTCCACTGCCGGCGTGCAGCTGCAGTGCGGGGGGATGGCCCGCCGAGAGGAGTTCGTAGTCGCCGGAGTCCAGGTCCAGGACGAGATGGATGGAGGTGGCGAAGCCCTCGTCCCAGTCCTGGCGCAGCAAGTAGCCGTTGGCCGCGGGCAGGAAGCCGTGCGGTGGCAGGGAGCCCAGGAGGCCCCCGAAGGCTCCGGACAGCAGCAGGGCGCGGGATCCCGCGTCCATGCCCTTGCCGGAGACGTCCGTGAGCACGACTTCCAGGGTGCGTCCGCCGTTGGTGCGGGCGGCGACGACGAAGTCGCCGGAGAAGGACTGGCCGCCCGCCGGGCGGAGCGCCATCTCGCGGTGCCAGCCCTCGGGGAGCCGCGGCAGGGCACTCTGGACCCGGATCCGCTCGCGCAGGTCGAAGAGCATCGTGCCGCCGCGCCGCCACGGCACCCCGACCCTGGCCCGGAACTGGGCGAGTACCAGTCCGAAGAAGCCGCAGGCCGCGACGACCAGGACGGTGCCCGGTGTGACCCGGGCGGGACCGTCCGCGTAGGGGCCGAGGGCGATGGACTCCACGATCAGGGCGGCGGCCGCGGTCGCGTAGAGACTCAGCAGGCTGGCCGGCCGCAGCAGCAGGCCGCCCGCGACGATCGGAAGGGCCAGGGCAGTCGGCGAGCACCAGACCGGATTGAGCAGCGTGGTGCCGGTGATCACCGGGATGACGACCAGCAGGCCGGCCAGGGCTATCCAGTCGGATCCGTCACCGCGGAAGTAGTCGACGCCGGACCTGCGCAGCGCGATGCGCGCCCGGTGCGCTGATCTTCGCCACCGGGCGGGGTAGGTGTCTGCTCCTCTGCGACGGGCCATTGCCGGGACTTTATCCACCCGACGGCCTCCGGTGCAGGGGGACCCCGCGACCAGGTGTTCGAAGCGGGGTCGCCGGGGTGCCTAGCCGCCCGGTGCGGGCGGCTGGCAGGCCGGGCACCAGAAGAGGTTGCGGGCCGCCAGACCCGCCTTGCGGACCTCGGCGCCGCAGATGTGGCACGGCTGCCCGGCCCGCCGGTAGACGTACACCTCGCCACCGTGATCGTCGACGCGCGGGGGCCTGCCCATGGCCTCCGGCAGGTGCTCGGGGCGGACGGTGTCGATGCGGTTGTTGCGCACGCCCTCGCGCATCAGGGCGCCGAGGTCGGCCCAGACCGCGTCCCACTCACCTCTGGTGAGGTCCTTGCCCGGGCGGTACGGGTCGATGCCGTGACGGAAGAGGACCTCGGCGCGGTAGACGTTGCCGACGCCCGCGACGGTCTTCTGGTCCATCAGCAGGGCGGCGACCGCGACGCGGCTGCGGGAGATCCGCTGCCAGGCCCGCTCGCCGTCCTCGTCGGCGCGCAGCGGGTCCGGTCCGAGCCGGTCGTGTATCGCGCGCTTCTCGGGGCCGGTGATCAGGGCGCAGGTGGTGGGGCCGCGCAGATCGGCGTGGTGGGCGTCGCCGAGCAGGCGCAGCCGGACCGTGCCGGCGGGCGGCGGCGCCGGGGCCGTGCCGAAGCCGAGCTTGCCGAAGAGACCGAGATGGATGTGGATCCAGGCCGAGCCCTCGAAGCCGAGGAAGAGGTGCTTGCCGTGGGCGTCCGCACCGGTGAGGGTCCGGCCGTCCAGGAGTGCCGCACTGTCGGCGAACTTCCCCTGGGGGCTGCTCACCCGCACCGGGCGCCCCGCGAACCGCTCCTGGTGATCGGCGGCGAGGCGGTGGATCGTATGCCCTTCGGGCACGGCATCTCTCCTGGTGACGCGCTCGTGCCGCCGGGTACGGACCCGGCGGCACGAAGGAAGCGGGTGCGGGACCTTCAGTCCTGCTGCGGGTGGTGGGCCGGGATCGGGGGGAGGTCGCCGGTGGTCTCGTACGCGGAGAGCATCTCGATGCGACGGGTGTGGCGCTCCTCACCCGAGTACGGGGTGGAGAGGAAGATCTCGACGAACTTGGTGGACTCCTCCACCGTGTGCATCCGTCCGCCGATGGCCACCACGTTGGCGTCGTTGTGCTCACGGCCGAGCGCGGCGGTCTGCTCGCTCCAGGCGAGCGCGGCGCGGACGCCCTTGACCTTGTTCGCGGCGATCTGCTCGCCGTTCCCGGAACCGCCGATGACGATCCCGAGGCTGTCCTTGTCCGCGGCCGTCCGCTCGGCGGCACGGAGGCAGAACGGCGGGTAGTCGTCCTGGGCGTCGTAGATGTGGGGACCGCAGTCGACGGCCTCGTGGCCGTGGGCCGTGAGCCACTCGACGAGGTGGTTCTTCAGTTCGAAGCCGGCATGGTCGGAGCCGAGGTACACGCGCATGGTGTGAAGTGTGGCACGGCCCGCGCGGGGTAGCTGTCAGCGGGGTCGGGGCCGCAGGCCTGTCCCGGGGCCGGATCCTGTGCGCAATGCCACTCGGGCAACGATCGAGTCAAGGAACCGGATGTAGGGGTTCCGTTTCCGGGGGCGAGCGGGCTTGAATGCGTGGCCTTGCCTTACGCACCACCCCTGCGAAGGCAACACCGACACGCATGATCAGGAAACGTAAGGATTCGATCCATGACGTCGCACACGACTCTGGCCGAACCGGGCCAACAGCCCGGCGAGCCGGGGAAGCCGGGCTCTCCCGACGGGCTCCAGGCCGGTCTCAAGAACCGCCATCTCTCGATGATCGCCATCGGTGGCGTGATCGGAGCGGGCCTCTTCGTCGGCTCCGGCGCCGGCATCGCCGCCGCGGGACCGGCCATTCTCCTGTCGTACGCACTGGTCGGCCTGATGGTCGTCTTCGTCATGCGGATGCTCGGCGAGATGGCCGTCGCCCGTCCGAGCTCCGGCTCCTTCTCCGCGTACGCCGACCGGGCCCTGGGCCGCTGGGCCGGCTTCTCCATCGGCTGGCTGTACTGGTTCTTCTGGGTCGTGGTGCTCGCCGTCGAGGCCACGGCGGGTGCCAAGATCCTGGAGAGCTGGATCCCCGGCGTACCCCAGTGGGCGTGGGCCCTGATCGTCATGGTCGTGCTCACGGCGACCAACCTGGTCTCCGTCGGCTCGTACGGTGAGTTCGAGTTCTGGTTCGCCGGGATCAAGGTCGTGGCGATCGGCGCGTTCGTCGTCGTCGGCCTGCTCGCCGTCTTCGGCATCCTGCCGGGCTCGGACCACGCGGGGTCGGGTCTCGCCCACCTCACGGACACCGGCGGATTCTTCCCCGAAGGGCCGGGGGCCGTCCTCACGGGTGTGCTGATGGTCGTCTTCTCCTTCATGGGCAGCGAGATCGTGACGCTGGCGGCCGGTGAGTCCGAGGACCCGCAGCGCGCCGTTTCCAAGGCCACCAACAGCGTGATCTGGCGCATCGCCGTCTTCTACCTGGGCTCGATCTTCGTCGTCCTCACCGTCCTGCCGTGGAACGACCCCTCGATCGTCGAGGACGGCTCCTACGTCGCCGCGCTGAACGCCATCGGCATCCCCCACGCCGGCCAGGTCATGGACGTCATCGTGCTGACCGCCGTGTTGTCCTGTCTCAACTCCGGCCTCTACACGGCCTCACGCATGGCCTTCTCGCTGGGGCAGCGCGGGGACGCGCCCAAGGCGTTCGCCCGGGTGAACAAGCGGGGCGTGCCGCAGGCGGCGATCCTGTCGTCCGTCGTGTTCGGCTTCGTCGCCGTGTTCTTCAACTACCAGTGGCCCGACACGGTGTTCGCGTTCCTGCTGAACTCCTCCGGCGCGGTCGCCCTGTTCGTGTGGCTGGTGATCTGCTTCACCCAGCTGCGGATGCGCGGCATCATCCTGCGCGAGTCGCCCGAGAAGCTCGTCGTACGGATGTGGCTCTTCCCGTACCTGACCTGGGCGACGATCGCGATGATCTCCTTCGTCCTCGTCTACATGCTGACCGACGACGCCGGGCGCGAGCAGGTGCTGCTCTCGCTGCTGGTCGCGGCCCTGGTCGTGGGGATCTCGCTGGTGCGTGACGCCCGCAGCCGGAAGGCGAAGGCAGCGGCACCGGTGGAGTGACCGTCGCACCTGCCTGGCGGCGGGTGCCGGGTCCGGCCGGAAAAGAACGAGAGGCTCGCCGGCCCGTGTCGTGACACGGGCCGGCGAGCCTCTGTCTGTGGTGCCTGCGGCGTCAGCCGCGACGCCCGACGAGCTTCCAGGAGGCGGGCAGCGCGCCCATGGCCAGCGCGGCCTTGAGGGCGTCGCCCACCAGGAACGGCACCAGACCGGCCGCGACGGCGGCGCTCATCGGCATACCGGTGGAGAGCGCCAGGTACGGCACACCGACCGCGTAGATGATCAGGGAGCCGACCGCCATGGTGCCCGCGGTGCGCAGGACCGACCGGTCACCGCCGCGGCGGGCGAGAGCGCCGACGACGGTGGCGGCGAGCAGCATGCCCAGGACGTAACCGAACGACGCGCCACCGGGGCCGGAGGTGCCCTCGGAGAACCACGGCACGCCGGCCATGCCGACGAGCGCGTACAGGGCGAGGGAGAGGAAGCCGCGGCGGGCGCCGAGCGCGGTGCCGATGAGCAGTGCCGCGAAGGTCTGGCCCGTGACGGGGACCGGGGAGCCGGGGACGGGCACGGCGATCTGGGCCGCGATGCCGGTGAGGACGGCACCGCCGGCGACCAGCGCCGCGTCCACGGCGTAGCGGTGCCGGGCTGCGGGCAGCAGGTCGGCGAGGACCGCTCCGGAACGGACGGGGGCGGCAGCAGTGCTCATCGGGACTCCGCGGGTGAGGTCGGCAGGCAGGGACGGACTGAGGGTGACGTTAGCCGACGGGATGGCGCCGGAACACCATCAGCCGCCCACAAAGCGGTGGTTGAGGAGTTAGTCGGGTTCGGACAAAGAGCGTTGCGCAATCGCTCCCCGGCGTGACGCTGGTCACGGAGGTGGGGGTGCACCCGGCTCTGCGTTGGGGAAGAGGAACCGTGTCGTGAGACTGTAGGTTCCCCATAAATGATCCGAGAGTGATCCGCAGCTCATGCACGACGCGCCCCCCACGCACTCCCCTGCTCCGCCCGAGCCCCTGGCCCACGGTCTGAAGCAGCGCCATCTGACGATGCTCGGTCTGGGCGGGGTGATCGGGGCCGGGCTGTTCGTCGGGTCAGGCGCCGGGATCGCGGTCGCCGGGCCCGCCGTCGTCGTCTCGTATCTGCTCGCGGGCGCACTCGCGATGCTGGTGATGCGGATGCTCGGTGAGATGTCGGCGGCGATGCCCGCGTCCGGTTCCTTCTCCGTCCACGCGGAGCGCGCGCTGGGCCGCTGGGCGGGCTTCAGCGTGGGCTGGCTCTACTGGTTCATGCTGGTGGTGGTGCTCGCCGTGGAGGCGACGGCGGCCGCACGGATCGCGCACGCGTGGGTGCCCGCGGTGGACCAGTGGCTCTGGGTCCTGCTGTTCATGGTGGTGTTCACCGTGGCGAACCTGACGGCCGTGAAGAACTTCGGCGAGTTCGAGTTCTGGTTCGCCGCGCTCAAGGTGACCGCGATCGTGGCCTTCCTGGCTCTGGGGCTGCTGGCCGTCTTCGGCCTCCTCCCGGACACCGGTCCGGTGGGACTGGCCAACCTCACCGGGCAGGGCGGCTTCCTGCCGAACGGCTGGGACGGTGTGGTCTCCGGTGTGCTGACGGTGGTGTTCGCCTTCGGCGGGCTGGAGGTCGTGACGATCGCGGCGGCCGAGACCGACGATCCGGCACGTGCGGTGGGGCGGGCGGTGCGCAGCGCGGTGGTGCGCATCCTCTTCTTCTACGTCGGTTCGATGCTGGTGATCGTGACCGTGCTCCCGTGGACCGCGCAGCAGGCCGGGCTCAGCCCCTACGTGAAGGTCCTGGATTCGGTCGGGGTGCCGTCGGCCGGGCAGGTCATGAACATCGTGGTGTTCGTGGCGCTGCTCTCGGCGCTCAACGCGAACCTGTACGGATCGTCCCGGATGATCTTCTCTCTGGCCGAACGCGGCGAGGCGCCGCGCGGGCTGCTGAAGGTGTCGGGCCGCAGCGGGGGCGGAGTGCCCCGTCGGGCGGTACTCGCGTCGGTGGCCTTCGGTTTCGTCTCCGTACTGCTCAATCTCGAGTGGCCCGACACCGTCTTCCTCCACATGCTCAACTCGGTCGGGGCGGTCCTGCTGTTCGTCTGGGCCCTGATCGCCGCCTCCCAGCTGCGGCTGCGGCGCCGGCTGGAACGCGAGGCGCCGGACGCCCTGGCGCTGCGGATGTGGTGTTTCCCCTATCTGACCTGGGTGACCCTGGCCGGTCTGCTGGCCGTCCTGCTGCTGATGCTCACCGACGACGCGGCCCGTCCGCAGGCGCTGTGGTCGGCGGGGACCACCGGCCTCGCACTGCTCGTCGCGGGGGCACGGGAGCTCACGGCGAAGCGGTAGGCAGGTGAGCACCTTGTGTGAGCCCGGTGACCGTATAGCGGACAGCTGTTCCTCGTGGACGGGGCGCGTGGCCAGACTGTGGACCGATCCCTGTCCCGACCAGTGAACAGAGTCTGTCCATGTCCCGGACCTCCGCGCCTCCTCCACCGGACGCCGCCGCCCCCGTCGCCGGCTCCGCGCTCACCCACGGGCTCAAGCAGCGCCATCTGTCGATGATCGCCCTGGGCGGGGTGATCGGGGCCGGGCTGTTCGTCGGCTCGGGGGCGGGCATCGCCGCGGCCGGCCCCTCGATCGTCATCGCGTACGGCATCTCCGGGCTGCTGGTCATGTTCGTGATGCGGATGCTCGGCGAGATGTCCGCGGCCAATCCCGCGTCCGGCTCCTTCTCCGTCCACGCGGAACGGGCGATCGGGCCGTGGGCGGGCTTCACCGCCGGGTGGTCGTTCTGGGTGCTGCTCTGCGTCGCGGTCGGCCTGGAGGGGATCGGCGCCGCGCAGATCGTCTCGGGCTGGCTGCCCGGGACGCCGGAGTGGGCCTGGGTCGCCCTGTTCATGGTGATCTTCCTCGGCACGAATCTCGCCGCCGTCAAGAACTTCGGCGAGTTCGAGTTCTGGTTCGCCGCGCTCAAGGTCATCGCGATCACGCTCTTCCTCGTGCTGGGCGTCCTCGCGATCCTGGGCGTGCTGCCCGGCACGGACTCCCCCGGCACCGCGAACCTCACCGGGGACGGCGGCTTCATGCCGAACGGTTCCGAAGGCCTGATCATCGGTCTGCTCGCCTCCGTCTTCGCGTACGGCGGTCTGGAGACCGTCACCATCGCGGCGGCCGAGTCCGAGAACCCGGTGCAGGGCGTCGCCAAGGCGGTGCGTACGGCGATGTGGCGCATCGCGGTCTTCTACATCGGTTCGATGGCGGTCATCGTGACCCTCGTGCCGTGGGACGACCCCGAGGTCGCCGAGGTCGGCCCGTTCTACGCGATGCTCGACCACCTCGGCATCGACGGAGCAGCGGAGATCATGAACGTGGTCATCCTGGTCGCCCTGCTCTCCGCGATGAACGCCAACATCTACGGCTCCTCACGCATGGCCTGCTCCCTCGTCGCCCGCGGCCAGGGCCCGAAGGTGCTCGGCAGGATCTCCCCCTCGGGTGTCCCGCGGAACGCCGTGCTCGCCTCGTCCGTGTTCGGCTTCCTGTGCGTGCTGCTCAGCTACTGGCGCCCCGACGACGTCTTCCCGTGGCTCCTCAACATGATCGGCGCGGTGATCCTGGTCGTCTGGATCTTCATCGCCGTCTCCCAGCTGGTCCTTCGCAGGCGGACGGAGCGCGAGGCCCCGGACCGCCTCGTCGTCCGGATGTGGCTGTTCCCGGTGCTGACGATCGTGGCGCTGGTGGCCATGGCCGGCATCTTCGTCCTGATGCTGCGGCAGCCGGACACACGTGACCAGCTGCTGGCGACCGGGGCGCTGACCGCGGTGCTGATCGTGATCGGCCTGGTGCGGCAGAAGCGGGCGGAGCGCGCCGCGTCGGCCCGGAACTGAGTGCATGAGACACGGCCGGATCTGGGAGGGTTCGCCCATGACTCCCCTCCCCGCAGATCCGACCGTGCTGCACCCGATGCCCGGCCAGCCGCGTGTGGTGCAGCTCCAGCCGCTGGTCACGTCCCCGCTCATCGAGGTCGGCGCGTACTCGTACTACGACGACCCCGATGACGCGACCGCGTTCGAGACCCGCAACGTGCTGTACCACTACGGCCCCGAGAAACTCGTCATCGGCCGCTTCTGCGCGCTGGGCACCGGGGTGCGGTTCATCATGAACGGCGCCAACCACCGCATGGACGGCCCGTCCACGTTCCCGTTCCCCACCATGGGCGGCTCCTGGGCCGACCACTTCGACCTGCTGACCGGACTGCCCGGCCGGGGCGACACCGTGGTCGGCCACGACGTGTGGTTCGGCTACCGGGTGACGGTGATGCCGGGCGTGCGGATCGGGAACGGCGCGATCATCGCGACCGGTTCCGTCGTCACGTCCGACGTGCCGGACTACGGCATCGTCGGCGGCAACCCGGCGAAACTGCTGCGCACCCGCTACGACGACACGGACGTCGCCCGGCTCCTCGCCGTCGCGTGGTGGGACTGGCCGGCCGAGCACATCACGGCGCACATCCGCACCGTCATGTCCGGCAGCATCGACGACCTGGAGGCGGCCGCGCCTCAGCCCGGCTGAGCTCGCGGGAGCACTTCGCCCGCCCCGGTACGGAAAGCACGCGCTTGCGGCCCGGGCTGCCCCGGGCGCTCGCTCCCACGGTCCTGGCGTCGACCGCTTTCCCGGCGGGCCCGCTCCTCCGGGAGCGCCAGCTGACTCCGGCCCCGGGCACCCTGACGGGTCAGCCCCAGGTGTACCGACCCGCGGGGCCGGGGACGCGGCCGGCCCGGCAGGGCTCCGCCGCGACGGTGACCGCGGTGGCGGCCGCGACGACGCCGGCACCGGGGCCGCGGCGCGACCGCATGCGGACGCCACGCCCCGTGCAGCCCTCACCTGAGGTCGAGCTCCAGCAGCGGCAGCTCCCGCCCCGGTACGGAACCCGACGGCGCCACCCCGATCCGCACCGCACCCATCGCCGCGTAGAACGCCTCGGCATGCGGGTCGGCGTCGATGAGCAGCCGTACGAACCCGAGCCGGCGGGCCTGTGCCGCCGTGTGCTCGAACAGTTGCCTGCCCACGCCCCGGCCGATGGCGTCCGGCTCGACGAACATCATCCCGAGGGCTCCCTCGGGCGGTTCCCCGGACAGGGTGGTGAAGCCCAGGAGACGGCCGCCCTCCTCCGCGACGGCCGTGCGCCCGCCCGCCGCATCACCCGGGCTCACCGTCAGTTCGTCCCGGCAGGCGGCCATGAACGCCTCGTCGTACCCCCAGTGGGCCTTGGACCGCAAGGCCAGTCCGGTCAGCTCCGCGGCCTCTTCGGGCCGCCCCGGTCGCAGCTGCACGCCTTCCTCCTCCGTCGTCTGCCGAGTACCGTACGCGTGGCCGTACAGGAGGCAGCGAGGTTCCGTCCGCCCCGGCGTGACCCCGTGCGGCTTCGGTGGTTGCTCCGCGCCCGCCGAGGAGACGCATGCCCTTCCGGCATCCGCGACGCCGCCCGGTCCTCCTGGCCACAGCGGCCGTCCCCGCCGCCGGACGGCGGCCCGAGCTCACTGCCTGCGCCTTCGCGGTGCGGGAGGAGATGACGGCACCGGCAGGGCGGCCTGAGACCGCCTCGTACGCCCGGTGGCCGGCCCGGACACGTCCTCGCCGGTGCCCCCGCTCCTCCTGCTGGACGACGTCCACGCGGCGGGGCCGGAGGCGGGGGCGTGCGACCTTCCGCGCCGAGAGCCAGTACCTCCCGGCCGCACACCGGAAGGCACCGCGCCGAACGGTTTCGGTGACGCGTTCACCGCATGCGCCTTCCCCCTCCGGCCGGGGTGAGGACGCCGTGGTGACGGACCTCCCCGCCCTCGCGGTGCTCGCACGTGACGCCTGTGGTCCTAGGACGAACGGCTGATCACTTCCGGACCCTCCTCCTGCTAGCCTGCAATTGCGAAGGACTTGCAACAACCACCATGTAGCAGTTGGAGGGTTCGACCCCATGGCCACGTACACGCTCCCGGAACTCCCCTACGACTACGCGGCGCTCGAACCGGTCATCAACCCGCAGATCATCGAGCTCCATCACGACAAGCACCACGCCGCGTACGTCAAGGGTGCGAACGACACCCTGGAGCAGCTGGAAGAGGCCCGCGACAAGGAGGCCTGGGGCTCGGTCAACGGCCTCCAGAAGAACCTCGCGTTCCATCTCTCCGGCCACATCCTGCACTCGATCTACTGGCACAACATGAGCGGTGACGGCGGCGGCGAGCCCCGCGCGGCGGACGGCGTGGGCGACCTGGCCGACGCGATCACGGAGTCCTTCGGTTCCTACGCCGGCTTCAAGTCGCAGCTGACGAAGGCCGCGGCGACCACGCAGGGCTCCGGCTGGGGCGTCCTCGCCTACGAGCCGGTCAGCGGCCGGCTGATCGTCGAGCAGGTCTACGACCACCAGGGCAACGTCGGGCAGGGTTCGGTCCCGATCCTGGTGTTCGACGCCTGGGAGCACGCCTTCTACCTGCAGTACAAGAACCAGAAGGTGGACTTCATCGAGGCCATGTGGCGCGTCGTCAACTGGCAGGACGTGGCGAAGCGCTATGCCGCCGCCAAGGAGCGCGCGGACGTCCTGCTGCTCGCTCCCTGACGGGGGACGAGACCCGAGCGTCCTGCCTCGTGATCGTCTTCTCAGCCTTCACCGGGCAGGCGGATGAACGGAGAACCCCCGCGAGGACGTGACTCGCGGGGGTTCTCCCATGACACGGGGGACCGGTGTGGTCCCGTGCGGCCAGGGTGGCCGGTGCGGGCCCCGGCCACCGGCCGGTTCAGTCGAAGACGGGGCCCTGCGTACGGGTCCGCTTGATCTCGTAGAAACCGGGGATCGAGGCCACCATCAGTGTGCCGTCCCACAGCTTCGCGGCCTCCTCGCCCTTGGGGGCGGGAGTGACGACCGGGCCGAAGAAGGCGATCTGCTCCCCGTCGGCGCCCGGCACGGCGATGACCGGGGTGCCGACGTCCTGGCCGACCTTGTCGATGCCCTCCTGGTGGGAGGCGCGCAGCTCCTTGTCGTACGCGTCGGAGTCCGCGTACTCCAGGAGCTCGGCGGGCAGGCCCACGTCGGCCAGCGCGCCCGCGATCGCCTCGCGGGTCGGGCCCTCGCCGTTGTTGTGGATGCGGGTGCCGAGGGCCGTGTACAGCGGGCCGACGACCTCGTCGCCGTGCTTCTGCTGGGCGGCGACGACGACGCGGACCGGGGCCCACGCCTGGGTGCGCATCATGTCCTGGTACTCCTCGGGCAGCTCGTCGAGCCGGGGCTCGTTGAGCACCGCCAGGCTCATCACGTGCCAGCGCACCTCCACGTCACGGACCTTCTCCACCTCCAGCATCCAGCGGGAGGTCATCCAGGCCCAGGGACAGAGCGGGTCGAACCAGAAATCGGCCGGGACCTTGCCGGACGTGCTGTTCTCGGGCATGTCTCTCCTCGTGAGGTAGGTCTGCACCTGGGAGTCCGAACGCCACCGGCCCCTTCCGCCATTCCCGTGCGCCGCCTCCGATGGCCGCATGCGAGGATCAAAGGTCTGAGAACGAGACACAAAGGAGTGCTCCGTGCCCGGTGAGAACCTGTCCCGCGACGAGGCCCGCGAGAGGGCCGAGCTGCTGACCGTCGACGGTTACGAGGTCGCCCTCGACCTCCGCTCCGCCGTCGGTGGGCCCGACGGGGGCGACGAGGCCGGTCCGCGCACCTTCCGCTCGCAGACCACGATCCGCTTCCGCGCCGCCCGGGCCGGCGCCTCGACCTTCGCCGATCTGGTGGCCCCGTCCGTGGAGGCGGTGACGCTGAACGGCAAGGACCTGGACCCCGCGGCCGTCTTCGACGGCACCAGGATCGCGCTGGAGGACCTCGCCGACGGCGAGAACGTCCTGGTGGTCGACGCGCAGTGCGCGTACAGCCGGACCGGCGAGGGCATGCACCGCTTCGTCGACCCGGAGGACGGCGAGGTCTACCTCTACACGCAGTACGAGCCGGCCGACGCGCGACGCGTCTTCGCCAACTTCGAGCAGCCCGACCTCAAGGCGCCCTACCGCTTCGAGGTGACGGCGCCCGAGGGCTGGCAGGTCTGGAGCAACGGCGCACAGGAGTCACGGGAGGGCGAGGTCCACCGGTTCGCGCGGACCCTGCCGATCCCGACGTACATCACGGCGGTCGTCGCGGGCCCGTACCACTACGTGAGCGACCGCTACACCCGTACCTTCGACGACGGCTCGAAGCTGGAGGTCCCGCTCGGCGCGATGTGCCGCAAGGGGCTCGCGCCCCACTTCGACGCGGACGACGTCTTCCGGATCACCAAGCAGGGCCTGGACTTCTTCCACGACCACTTCGACTACCCGTACCCCTTCGGGAAGTACGACCAGGCGTTCGTCCCGGAATACAACCTCGGCGCCATGGAGAACCCGGGCCTCGTCACCTTCCGCGAGGAGTACATCTACCGCGGCAAGGTCACCTCGGCCTCCTACGAGCGGCGCGCCAACGTCATCCTGCACGAGATGGCGCACATGTGGTTCGGCGACCTGGTCACCATGCAGTGGTGGGACGACCTGTGGCTGAAGGAGTCCTTCGCCGACTTCATGGGGACGTTCTCGATGGTGGAGGCGACCCGCTTCACGGACGGCTGGATCACCTTCGCCAACAACCGCAAGGCATGGGCCTACCGCGCCGACCAGCTCCCGTCCACACACCCGGTCACGGCCGACATCCGTGACCTGGAGGACGCCAAGCTGAACTTCGACGGCATCACGTACGCCAAGGGCGCCTCGGTGCTCAAGCAGCTCGTGGCGTACGTGGGGCGGGAGGCGTTCCTGGAGGGCGCACGCCGTTACTTCAAGCGGCACGCCTTCGGCAACACGCAGCTGGGCGACCTGCTGTCGGTGCTGGGCGAGACGTCCGGGCGCGACATGACGGCCTGGTCGCGCGCGTGGCTGCAGACGGCGGGGGTCAACGTCCTCACGCCGGTCGTGACGTACGACGGCGGGGGCCGGGTCGCGGAACTCGCCGTGACCCAGGAGGCCGCGGCCTCCCGTCCGGAACTCAGGCCGCACCGGGTCGCGGTGGGTCTCTACCGGCTCTCGCCGGAGGGCGAGCTGGTGCGGTACGCCCGCGCCGAAACCGACGTCGCCGGGGAGCGCACCGTGGTCGCGGAGCTGGCCGGGTCCGAGAGGCCCGACCTGGTCCTGGTCAACGACGACGACCTGACGTACTGCAAGGTCCGCTTCGACGAGGTGTCCCTGGCCACCCTGCGCGAGCACCTCGGTGACATCACCGATCCGCTCGCCCGGGCACTGTGCTGGTCGGCCCTGTGGAACCTGACGCGGGACGCGGCTCTGCCGGCCCGGGAGTTCGTGTCGCTGGTGCTGGCGCACGCCGGCCGGGAGTCCGACATCGGCGTGCTGCAGATGCTGCACGCCTGGGCGCGGTCCGCGCTGGTGCACTACGCCGCACCGGCCTGGCGCGAGGAAGGCGGCCGGGCACTGGCCGAGGGCGCACTGGCGGAGCTGCGGCGCGCGGAGCCGGGCAGCGAGCACCAGTTGACGTGGGCCCGGTTCTTCGCCGCCGTCGCGGCGTCGGACGCGGACTTCCGGCTGCTGGGTGAGCTGCTCGACGGCTCGGCCGTGATCGACGGCCTGGACGTCGACCAGGAGCTGCGGTGGGCGTTCCTGTGCCCGCTGGCCGCGCACGGCAAGGCCGACGAGGCGGCGCTGGGCGCCGAACTCGCCCGGGACGACACGGCGTCCGGCAAGCGCCACCACGTGCGGTGCCTGGCCTCACGCCCCTCGGCGGCGGTCAAGGCACAGGCGTGGGCCGCGGTCGTGGAGTCGGACAAGCTGTCCAACGCCCTCGCCGGGGCGACGATCGCCGGCTTCGGACAGCCCTCGCAGCGGGAGTTGCTGGCTCCGTACACGGCCGCGTACTTCGAGGCGATCGAGCGGGTGTGGGCCGAGCGGTCCATCCAGATCGGCATGGACGTGGTCAAGGGCCTGTTCCCCGGACTGCAGGACGACCCCGCGACCCTCACCGCGACGGACGCGTGGCTGACCTCGCACCCGGACGCGGCGCCGGCGCTGCGGCGGCTGGTCCTGGAGGCGCGGGACGATCTGGCACGGGCGCTGCGGGGTCAGGAGCGGGACGCGGCGGCGTGAGGCCCCGGCGCACGCCCCGCACGTGCGTGCGGGGCGTGCGCCGTACAATTCCCGCCGCGACCACCCTTTTCGGCTTTCGAACGTCCTTGCTTCAGTACGGCGTTGTCCTGGAATGTCGACGGACGTGTAACAGGGGTTACCGCGCCACGGGCCTGCGGGAACCTCCCCGGCATGAACCAGAACACCCCCGTGTCCCCGCGCCCCGTCCACGAAGTGAGTCACCGCGTTCAGTCCGCCGCGCAGCTGCGCGCCCACGGCGTGACCGCCGCGCAGGCCGCCGCGCAGTGCCTGCCCGGCGGCCCGTGGCAGCAGTTGCTCCCCGGCGTCTACCTCCTGCACCCGGGGCCGCCCTCGGACGACGACCGGGTGCGCGGCGCCCTGCTGTACGCCGGAAGGCCCCCGGCGGGCGGGCGCCGGGCCGTGCCCGTCCGGCCCGGGACCGGTTACGGCGAGGCCATGGTCACGGGCCTGGCGGCCCTGGCGCTGTACGGCTTCACGTCCGCGCCCCCGGCGATCGCGCTCCACCGGATCGACGTGCTCGTGCCGCGCACCAGGCGGCTGCGCTCCACCCGGTTCGTCCAGGTGACCCGGGCCGCCGCCCTCCCCCGGCCGCATCGCGGGCTCGGGGTGCCGCTGGCTCCGGTGGAACGGGCTCTGGCCGACGCGGTGGCCTGCCTCACCGACGCCTCGACGGTGGGCCGGATCCTGAGGGAGTCGGTGCGTGCCGGGCACTGCGAACCCGCGTCCGTCGTACGGGAGCTGAACGCCGCCAAGCTGCTGGACCGCTCCCATGTGGTGGACGCCGTCGACGCGTTGCTCATCGAGGGCCGGGCCGTGGCGGAGGGGAAGCTGTACGAGACGGTGCGCGCCCACGGTCTGCCCCAGCCGCTGTGGAACGTGGAGCTGTCGCTGCCGGGCGGCGGCTCCCTGGGAGGCGTGGACGCGTACTGGCCGGAGCAGGCGGTCGCGCTCGAACTGGGCACCCGCTCACCCCGGGAGGAACACGTGGTCTTCGCCGCCGAGCGGGAGCACCTGGAGCGGCTCGGGGTCACGGTGGTGCGGGTGACGCCGAAGCAGCTGCGCGGGCCGGCGGCACAGCTGCCGGTGGTGCTGCGTACGGCGCTGACGGCGGCGGCGGACCGCTGGCCGGCTGTGCACGTGGTGGTTCTGCCCCGGTGAGTGGCGTGATGGCACCGTTGGCGGATCTACGCCATGTCCCTTTCTCGTTCCCTCCGGCTCTCCACAAACCCCTGTCTTTTACGAAAGGCTGAGCGGTCATCGGGTACCGAATTCCGGACTCTCTCTTTCTTTCACCACACAGGGATGCTGATGACCAAGGAATCCCCCAGCTCCATACCCGGGGCGAGACGCGCGGCGCGCATCGCGGCCGCAGCCGGTCTGGCGGCCGCTCTGGCCGCCTCCGGCGCAGCTCCGGCCTTCGCCGCCGGCGACCCGGCGACCTCCCCGGTGAAGCCCGCCGCGGCGGGCGCGAAGGGCGACAAGCTGGGCGAGGCCGACGCCGATGTACTGGCGAAGGCCGAGGCCAAGGGCGAGAAGAACATCACGATGATGGTCGCCACCACCCCCGGTGCGACCGAGCAGGTCGCCGCGCAGCTGGACGCCGTGAAGGGGTCGGTGCCGGGGCGGACGTACGACAAGCTCGGCTATGTCCGGGCGACCGTGCCGACCGCGACCGCCGGTGCCACCATCAAGGCGGCGCAGAAGCTGTCGTCCGTCCTCGGCATCGATCTCGAGCAGGAGATCGAGCTCGACGACCCGACGCCCTCGGGCGACCGGGCCGCCGGGGCGAAGCAGCCGAAGGCGACCGGAAGTTACCCGGCGCCGGGTAAGAACACCCCGGCGAAGAACCCGTACAACCCGTCCTTCGAGACGGGTGCGGTCGACTTCGTCGAGCAGCACCCGGAGGCCGACGGCCGCGGGATCACCATCGGTGTCCTGGACTCCGGTGTCGACCTCGGCCACCCCGCGCTCCGGAAGACCACCACCGGCGAGCGCAAGATCGTCGACTGGGTGACGGCCACCGACCCCGTCAGCGACGGCGACGGAACCTGGCTGCGGATGGACCAGACCGTGACCGGCCCGACGTTCACGAACGGCGGCACGACGTACTCGGCGCCGGAGGGCACGTACGGCTTCCGCGTCTTCAAGGAGTCCGCCACGCGCGGCGGCGACATGGCCGGCGACCTCAACCGTGACGGTGACACCACCGACCAGTGGGGCGTGCTCTACGACCCGGTCACCGGTACCGCGCGGGTCGATCTGAACGGCAACGCGGACTTCGGCGACGACACCGCCATGAAGCCGTACAAGGACAAGCACCAGGTCTCCTACTTCGGGACGGACGATCCGCGGACCCAGGTCGTCGAACGCATCCCGTTCGTCGTCGAGACCCGCGAGGACGTCGTCTTCGACGCGGCCGGCAACACGGCCGACTACGTCAACATCGGGGTCATCCAGAGCGAGCACGGCACGCACGTCGCGGGCATCACCGCGGCCAACGGCCTGTTCGGCGGCAAGATGAACGGCGCGGCGCCCGGCGCCAAGGTCGTCTCCTCGCGTGCCTGCACCTGGTCCGGCGGCTGCACCAACATCGCGCTGACCGAGGGCATGATCGACCTCGTCGTCAACCGCGGCGTCGACATCGTCAACATGTCGATCGGCGGCCTGCCGCCCCTCAACGACGGCAACAACGCCCGCGCCGAGCTCTACAAGCGGCTCATCGACATCTACGGCGTCCAGCTGGTCATCTCGGCCGGCAACGAGGGCCCGGGCGTCAACACCATCGGTGACCCCGGCCTCGCCGACCACGTCATCTCGGTCGGCGCGTCCATCTCCAAGGAGACCTGGGCCGCCAACTACGGCTCGAACGTCACCAAGAAGTACGACATGCTGCCCTTCTCCTCGCGCGGTCCGCGTGAGGACGGCGGCTTCGCGCCGATCCTGACGGCTCCGGGCGCGTCCATCAACACCACGCAGACCTGGATCCCCGGCGGTCCGGTCAAGGAGGCGGGGTACTCGCTCCCCGCCGGCTACTCCATGCTGCAGGGCACCTCGATGTCCTCGCCGCAGGCCGCCGGCGCGGCCGCGCTGCTGCTGTCCGCCGCGAAGCAGAAGAACATCGAGCTGCCCCCGGCCGACCTGCGGACCGCGCTCACCAGTACGGCCACCCACATCAAGGACGTGCCCGCGCACGCCCAGGGTGCCGGTCTGATGGACATCGTCGGCGCGTGGAAGCAGATCGAGAAGAAGGGCGCGGCGGCGCACGAGTACACGGTGAAGGCCCCGGTCGACACCGCGATCGACTTCGCGCTGAAGACTCCGGGCTTCGGCACCGGGCTGTACGACCGTGAAGGCGGCCTGAAGGCCGGCCAGAAGAAGTCGTACGACGTCACCGTCACCCGCACCACGGGTCCGGACAGGGCCGTCAAGCACAAGCTGTCCTGGAAGAACAACGACGGCACCTTCGAGCTCACCGGTCCGGGCACCGTCTCGCTGCCGCTCGGGAAGCCGGTGACCGTCAAGGTCCGGGCGAAGCCCCGTACGGCGGGCGTCCACAGCGCGATCCTGGTCGTGGACGACAAGAAGACCGTCGGCGTGGACCACCAGGTCCTGTCCACGGTGGTCGTCGCCAAGGACCTGGTGAAGCCGGGTTACGCGTTCTCGACGACCGGCTCGGTGAAGCGCAACGGCACCACGTCGTACTTCGTGAACGTGCCGGAGGGCGCCGAGACCCTCGAGGTCGCGATGAGCGCCCTGAGGTCGGGCAGCCAGACGCGGTTCATCTCCCTGCACCCGTACGGCGTGGCCGTGGAGGACAGCTCCACGATCTACTGCTACCCGAACTACGAGAACCCGGCCAACACGTGCCGCCCGGACACGCGCTCCTACAAGGACCCGCAGCCCGGCGTCTGGGAGATCGAGGTCGAGTCCCGCCGTACGTCGCCGCTGCTGGACAACCCGTACAAGCTGGACGTCTCGCTGCTCGGCGCCACCTTCGACCCGGCGGTGCAGACCATCTCCGAGGCGAAGATCGGCACCCCGGCCGCGGTCGACTGGACGGTCACCAACAACGCCGGTGACCTGGAGGGCTCGCTGAAGGGCGGCACGCTGGGTTCGGCCGGCGTCGAGCGACCGTCGATCTCCACGGGGGGCTCGTACGTCAAGACGGTCACCATCGGTGAGGGCGTCGAGAAGCTGGACGTCGCCATCGGCAACACGTCGGACGCCAACGCCGACATCGACCTGTACGTCTACCGGGGCGACACCGAGGTCGGCGCCTCGACGACGGCGGGCTCGGAGGAGTCGGTCAGCCTGGTGGACCCGGCGGCCGGCACCTACACCGTCCTCATCGACGGCTACTCGGTCCCGGCCGGGACCACCGAGTACGACTACCGCGATGTGTACTACGCGCCGTCGCTCGGCGAGATCAAGGTCGACGAGTCCAAGGCCGTGAACCTGGCCAACGGCGCGTCCGCCGAGGTCGGGGCCGAGGTGCTGGTCGCCGGAGCCGCCCCCGAGGGCCGGCAGTTCTTCGGCGAGGTCCAGCTGGTGAACGCCCGCGGCACCGCGGCGGGCACCGGCAGCGTCGTGATCGAGAAGGTCGCGCCGTAACGACCGTGACCGTGTGATTCCGACGACACACGCGGACTGTGGGGCGGGCGCCCGCAAGGGCTCCCGCCCCACAGCCCTGTCCGGGCCCCGTCCGCCTGGCGGACAACGGATTGGACAAGGGAGCTGTGGACATACACATCATGGACCGGCAATCGTGCCTGTTCGCATCTGTGAGGGAGTTCCAGTGAAGGTCGGAATCGTCGGCGCCACCGGTCAGGTCGGCACAGTCATGCGCAGGATCCTGGCCGAGCGGAAGTTCCCCGTCGCCGAGCTGCGCCTCTTCGCCTCCGCGCGTTCCGCGGGCTCCACCCTCGCCTACGAGGGCAAGGACATCACCGTGGAGGACGCGTCCACTGCGGACTACTCCGGGCTGGACATCGTGCTGTTCTCCGCGGGCGGCGCGACCTCCAAGGCGCTGGCCGAGAAGGTCGCCGCGCAGGGCGCCGTGGTGATCGACAACTCCTCCGCATGGCGCAAGGACCCCGAGGTCCCGCTGGTGGTCTCCGAGGTCAACGCCCACGCGATCAGGAACCGCCCCAAGGGCATCATCGCCAACCCGAACTGCACCACGATGGCCGCCATGCCCGTGCTGCGCCCCCTGCACCAGGAAGCGCGGCTCGACGCGCTGACCGTCGCCACCTACCAGGCGGTGTCCGGTTCCGGTGTCGCCGGTGTCACGGAGCTGCACGGCCAGGTCTCCGCGGTCGTCGCCGACGCGGACAGGCTGACGCACGACGGTGACGCGGTGGACTTCCCCGAGCCCGGTGTGTACAAGCGCCCGATCGCCTTCAACGTGCTGCCGCTGGCCGGTTCGATCGTCGACGACGGTTCCTTCGAGACGGACGAGGAGCAGAAGCTCCGCAACGAGTCCCGCAAGATCCTCGAGATCCCGGAGCTCAAGGTGTCCGGCACGTGTGTCCGGGTCCCGGTCTTCTCCGGCCACTCCCTCCAGATCAACGCCCGTTTCGCCCGCCCGATCAGCGTCGAGCGCGCCTACGAGCTGCTGAAGGACGCCGAGGGCGTCGAACTCTCCGAGATCCCGACCCCGCTCCAGGCGGCCGGCAAGGACGCCTCCTACGTGGGCCGCATCCGGGCCGACGAGACCGTCGAGCACGGCCTCGCACTGTTCGTCTCCAACGACAACCTGCGCAAGGGCGCCGCGCTGAACGCGGTCCAGATCGCGGAACTGGTGGCGGAGGAGCTGAAGGGCTGAGCCGCCGGCACGGGAAAGGGCAGCCCCCGGTCTCCGGGGGCCGCCCTTTCCCATGCCTCGGAGGGCGAGGTGCCGCCGCAGGGGGACGAGGGCGATCCGCTCCCCCGGCTCGGCGCCGCGGGCAGCAGCGCAGGGGAACTCCGCTCTCCGTGGCCGTGTACGGGACGCAGGGCCGGCCCGCGCCGCGCCGGTCTTGCGGAGGGTGTCGAGGGCGAAGGCGTCGACCGGCAGCGCCTGGTGGGTGGTCATGATCCGGGCGTGGACCGAGGGCCCCCGCGGGTCCGGCGGAAAACGGACATCGCGTTGCCCTCCCCCACGTGGAAGGATGACGAAAAACGTCGCACATCAAGGAGATGACCGCGTGCCTGGCACGAATCTGACCCGCGAAGAGGCACAGGAGCGGGCGCGCCTGCTGACCGTGGACGCGTACGAGATCGACCTCGATCTCTCCGGCGCGCAGGAGGGCGGCACCTACCGGTCCGTCACCACCGTGCGCTTCGACTGCGCCGAGGAGGGCGCGGAGACCTTCATCGATCTGGTCGCCCCGGCAGTGCACGACGTCGTGCTGAACGGCAAGGACCTGGACATCGCCGCCGTCTTCCGGGACTCCCGGATCACGCTGAAGCACCTCCGGGCCGGCGCCAACGAGCTGAAGGTGGTCGCCGACTGCTCGTACACGAACACCGGCGAGGGACTGCACCGCTTCGTCGACCCGGTCGACGAGCAGGCCTACCTCTACACCCAGTTCGAGGTGCCGGATGCCCGCAGGGTCTTCGCCAGCTTCGAGCAGCCCGACCTGAAGGCGACCTTCCGGTTCACCGTGAAGGCGCCCTCCGGCTGGACGGTGATCTCCAACTCGCCGACGCCCGAGCCCGAGGGCGACGTCTGGTCCTTCGAGCCGACGCCTCGCATCTCCACCTACATCACGGCCCTGATCGCCGGTCCGTACCACGCGGTGCACAGCACCTACGAGAAGGACGGCCGGTCCGTGCCGCTCGGCATCTACTGCCGGCCGTCGCTCGCCGAGTACCTCGACGCCGACGAGATCTTCGCGGTCACGCGGCAGGGCTTCGACTGGTTCCAGGAGAAGTTCGACTACGCGTACCCCTTCGCCAAGTACGACCAGCTCTTCGTCCCGGAGTTCAACGCCGGTGCGATGGAGAACGCGGGCGCGGTCACCATCCGCGACCAGTACGTGTTCCGTTCGAAGGTCACCGACGCGGCGTACGAGACACGCGCCGAGACCATCCTCCACGAGCTGGCGCACATGTGGTTCGGCGACCTGGTCACCATGGAGTGGTGGAACGACCTCTGGCTGAACGAGTCGTTCGCCACGTACACCTCCATCGCGTGCCAGGCGGACGCGGAGGGCTCGAAGTGGCCGCACTCCTGGACCACGTTCGCCAACTCCATGAAGACGTGGGCCTACCGGCAGGACCAGCTGCCCTCGACGCACCCGATCATGGCGGACATCCGGGACCTCGACGACGTCCTGGTGAACTTCGACGGGATCACGTACGCGAAGGGCGCCTCGGTCCTGAAGCAGCTCGTGGCCTACGTCGGCAAGGACGCGTTCTTCAAGGGCGTGCAGGCGTACTTCAAGGCGCACGCCTACGGGAACACACGCCTGTCGGACCTGCTGGGCGCGCTGGAGGAGACCTCCGGACGTGACCTGAAGACCTGGTCGAAGGCATGGCTGGAGACGGCAGGCATCAACATCCTGCGTCCGGAGATCGAGACCGACGAGAACGGCCACGTCGCCTCCTTCACCGTGCTCCAGGAGGCCCCCGCGCTCCCCGCCGGGGCGAAGGGCGAGCCCACGCTGCGTCCGCACCGGATCGCCATCGGCTGCTACGACCTCGACGAGGCCGGGAAGCTGGTCCGCACGGACCGGATCGAGCTGGACGTGGACGGCGAGCGCACAACCGTGCCGTTCCCGGCCGGCACGGCTCGCCCGGCGGTCGTCCTGCTCAACGACGACGACCTGTCGTACGCGAAGGTCCGCCTCGACGAGGAGTCCCTGCGGGTCGTCACCGCGCACCTGGGCGACTTCACCGAGTCCCTGCCGCGTGCTCTCAGCTGGGCGTCGGCCTGGGACATGACGCGCGACGGCGAACTCGCGACGCGCGACTACCTGGCTCTGGTCCTCTCCGGGATCGGCAAGGAGACGGACATCGGCGTGGTGCAGTCGCTGCACCGGCAGGTGAAGCTGGCGCTGGACCTCTACGCCGCCCCGGAGTGGCGCGAGGCGGGCCTCAACCGGTGGACCGAGGCGACACTGGCGCATCTGCGTTCGGCGGAGCCGGCCGGTGACCACCAGCTGGCCTGGGCCCGTGCCTTCGCCGCGACGGCCCGCAGCCCGCTCCACCTCGACCTGCTGCAGGCACTGCTCAACGGCACGCAGGAGATCGAGGGCCTGGCCGTCGACACGGAGCTGCGCTGGGCGTTCGTGCAGCGCCTGGCCGCGACGGGTCTCATCGACGAGGAGGAGATCGCCGCGGAGTACGAGCGCGACAGGACGGCGGCGGGTGAGCGCCACGCGGCGTCCGCACGCGCGGCCCAGCCCTCCGAGGAGGCGAAGGCCGAGGCCTGGGCCTCCGTCGTCGAGTCGGACAAGCTGCCGAACTCCCTGCAGGATTCGGTCATCGGCGGTTTCGTGCAGACCGACCAGCGTGAGCTGCTGGCTCCGTACACGGAGAAGTACTTCGCGGCGGTCAAGGGCGTCTGGGACTCGCGCAGCCACGAGATGGCCCAGCAGATCGCGGTCGGCCTGTACCCGTCCCTCCAGGTCTCGCAGGAGACCCTGGACGCCACGGACGCCTGGCTGGAGTCGGTGAAGCCGAGCGCCGCTCTGCGCCGGCTGGTGTCGGAGTCCCGGGCGGGCGTGGAGCGTGCGCTGAAGGCGCAGGCGGCGGACGCGGCGGCGGCCGCCGCGTAGCCGGGAGTGAGAACCGCCCGGCGGGCAGGCGCATGGCGCGCAGCCGTCCGCCGGGCGGGGACCTGGGGCCACGGGAGCCGGAACTACGCGGCCGACTCCCGGTGGCGGCGGGCCAGTGCGGCCGCGCCCGTCTCCGTGAGCGAGCCGTGCAGACGCATCCGGGCCACTCCCCCGTCGGGGTAGGCGTCCAGGCGTACGTGGGTCACCACGGCCTCGGTGTCCAGGACGAAGCGGTGCAGGGTGTCGGGCTGGACCCGGGTACGGGGGATGATCTCGAACCATTCGCCCGAGTCGCCGTCGCGGCCGTGGAGGCCGATCCAGCCGGCCGCGTTGCCCTTGAGGTAGGCGGTGTCGATCTCGACCGCGCGCACCGCGCCCTGGGCGGGCAGCCTGAAGCGCACCCAGTCGTTCGTGTCCCGGACCCGGCGACGGCGGTTCTCCCAGCCGTCGTCCATCTTGCGAGAGGTACCGGGCAGGATGATCTGGGCCGGCGAGGAGTAGAAGCGGTCCGAGGCGTCCTCGTACATGCCGCCGTTCAGGATCGAGATCAGGTCGATCGTGCCCAGCGCAGCGAGCCAGGCCGGGTCGGGGACGACCTCGCCGTGCACGCGGAGGCGGGCGATACCGCCGTCGGGGTGCTGGCAGATCCGCACGTGCGTGTAGCGGCGGCCGCCGGTGACCTCGAAGCCGTTGGCGGCGTGGCCGCGTACGGGGGCCGGCGGGACGAGCTCCTCCCACTTCACGTCGTCGGCGAGCAGTTCCTCCGGCCCGGGGGCGCCTTCCACGGCCGTCGCCTGGACGGAGACGCGCTGCGGGTAGTTGCCGCGGAAGTGGGCGGTGTCGACGACGATGCCGCGGATGATCCCGGGGGTGCCCAGCCGGACGATCGCCCAGTCGTGGTCCTCGGGGGCGGGGAAGGGGTGGTCCGCGTCCACGCCGCGGCGGCGGCGGGTCTCCCAGCCGTCCATGATCTTGCCCTTGTGGCCGAAGCGCTCGGGGTCGAAGACGGCGGGTTCGCGGATCAGGAGGTTCTCGCGCTCGGCGAAGAACTCGTCGTTGGCCGCGATCACACCCGCGCCCAGGCGACGGTCCGCGAGATCGACGAGCTCGGTGAACGGGAAGTCGCCCGCGCGGTAGTCGGCGTAGGGGTCTCCGCCGCCGTAGGGGGCCGCGTCGTTGGCGTGCGGGTCGCTGGAATCGGGCTCCGTCTGGATCTTGTCGGTCGGCATGGGTCCACTGTGCCGCCCCACCACCGATCAGGTCCATCGAAAGTTTTCACATGGTTCTTTCATTCCTGCTTAAAGGAATGGGCCGCCACCTCCTGCAGCGCCGACAGCACCCGGGTGACCGCCGGTCCGTGTTCCGCGCCCCGCCGCACCGCCGCCACCACGTGACGGCAGGGCCGGTCCGCCCCCAGGACCCGCATCACCACGCCGTCGCGGGGCCGGTCGGAGGCGGAGACCATCCGGGGGACCAGGGCGACGCCCATGTCCGCCCGCACCATCGCGAGGATCGCCGTCCAGCCGGCGGCACTGTGGGCCTGCTCGGGGACGAAGCCCGCGGCCTCGCACGCGGCGGTGGTGATCTCCGACCACGGACCGGACCCGCCGAAGATCCAGGCTTCCCGGGAGAGGTCGGCCAGCCGCAGGGCAGGGGCGCCGGCGAGGCGGTGACCGGCGGGCAGTGCCACGTCCAGCGGATCCGCCAGGAGCGGCAGCAGGGCGAAGCGGGGGTCCCGGGCCGTCGGGGCGTGCGCGGCCAGGGAGAGTGCCAGGTCCACCTCGCCGGCCGACAGCAGCTCGTACGCCTGGGCCGCCTCCGCCTCCCGTACGCGCACCTGGGGGCCGGGCCGGTCCTCGGCCGCCAGGAGCTGCACGGCCGGTACGACGAGGGCGGGCACGGCGGTCGAGAAGGCGCCGACCCGGACCTGGCCCGCCTCGCCCCGCAGATAGCCGGCCAGCTCCGCGTCGGCCCGCTCCAGCTGGGCGAACACCGCCTCGGCGTGGCGCAGCACGAGATGCGCGGCGTCGGTGAGCCGGACGCGGCGGCCCTGCGCCTCCAGCAGCGGCACACCGAGCTGCCCGGCGAGGTTGGTCAGCTGCTGCGAGACGGCCGAAGGGGTCATGCGGAGGACTTCGGCCGTGGCGGTGACCGTGCCGCGGTCGCGCAGGGTGCGCAGGATGCGGAGCTTCTTGACGTCCCACTCGGTCATGGCCGAAACCTACCCGGCTCCCGGACATGCCGGTGCGCCGCCGGTACGTCGTACCGGCGGCGCACTCGCGCGATCTGCTAGGCCTGCTTCTCGGACTTGTCGAGGACCATGACGAGCCCCGCGATCACCAGGAACAGGACGAGCGGTGCCGCGACGTAGAGACCGAGGGTCTCCATCACGTTCAGGCCCGGGCCCGGGTCGTCACCGTCGTCGCGGGTGAGCGCGAGCGCCGGGGACGACATGAGCAGCATCATCAGCGTCGTACCGGCCGCGACGGCGCCGGCGCGCATAGCGTTCTTCTTGTCCACGGTGCAAACGTAGCGAACGCCTACGAGGGGCGCGCGCCCGGGGGTGCCGTACGGGCCTCGGGGCCGTCCGTGAGGACGGCCATCAGCCTGTGCAGCCGGGGCGAGGCGGTGATCTCCTCCAGCGTGACGGGGTGGCCCTCCGCATCGGCGACGGGCAGACGCCAGTTGGGGTACTGGTCCCAGGTCCCGGGGAGGTTCTGGGGGCGGCGGTCTCCCACGGTGTCAGGGAGCCAGATCCCGGCCATCCGGGCCGGGGTGCGCCGCAGGAAGCGGTGGACGGCGCGGACGGCCGCCTCCTCGTCGCCGTCGCCCTCGGGGAGCAGCCGGAGACGGGCGAGGCAGGCCAGCCACTCGGAGGTGTCGGCGGCGTCCTCGGCGAGCTCCTGCTCCAGGCTCCGGGTGAGCAGCCCGAGCCGGTGGCGGAGCGTCACGTGCTCGCCCGTCAGCCGGGCGGCGGTGGAGGGCAGGTCGTGGGTGGTCGCCGTGGCCACACAGTCCTGACGCCACTGTTCGGGGGCGAGCGGGCGCCCGGTGCCGCCCCAGTCGCGCTCGAACCAGAGCACGGAGGTGCCGAGCACCCCGCGCCGGGCGAGCGCCTCGCGTACGCCGGGCTCGACGGTGCCGAGGTCCTCCCCCACGACGACGGCGCCGGCCCGGTGCGCCTCCAGGACGAGGACGGCGAGCATCGCCTCGGCGTCCTGGCCGACGTACGCGCCCTCGGTGGGAAGGCGCCCCTCGGGCACCCACCAGAGCCGGAAGAGGCCCATGACGTGGTCGATGCGCAGAGCTCCGGCGTGGGCGAGGAGGCCGCGCAGGAGATGGCGGTAGGGGGCGTAACCGGACGCCGCGAGGGCGTCGGGACGCCAGGGGGGCAGTCCCCAGTCCTGGCCGTGGGCGTTGAAGGCGTCGGGGGGTGCGCCGACCGACATGCCCTGTGCGAAGGCGTCCTGCTGGGCCCAGGTGTCGGCACCGTCGGGGTGGACGCCGACGGCGAGGTCGTGGACGATCCCGACGGCCATCCCGGACTCCCGCGCGGCGCTCTGGGCGGTGGCGAGCTGGGTGTCCGTCAGCCAGGCGAGCCGGCAGTGGAAGTCGACCCGGTCCAGCAGCTCGGTGCGGGCCCGGGTGCTCTGCGGGGAGCGGGGGTCGCGCAGCCCTTCGGGCCAGGAGCGCCACCGGGGACCGTGCACCTCGGCCAGGGCGCACCACAGGGCGTGGTCCTCCAGGGCCTGCCCCTGCTCGGCGAGGAAGTCGCAGTAGGCGGCGCGGCGGCCGGGAGTCAGGGGGACCTCGTGGATGATCTCCAGGGCCTGCTGCTTGAGGTCCCGGACGGCGTCCCGGTCGATCAGCGCGCCCTTGTTCAGCACGGCCTCGCGCAGTGCCGCGGCTTCCTGGCGCAGGTCGTCCAGGGCCGCCCTGCCGGGCTCGGCGACATGGCCGTACTCCGGGATCGACTCGATGTGCAGATGGACGGGATCGGGGAAGCGGCGTGAGGAGGGGCGGTACGGCGACGGGTCGGCCGGCCTGCCCGGTACGGCGGCGTGCAGCGGGTTGATCTGGACGAAGCCGCTCCCCTGGGTCCGTCCCGCCCAGGTGGCGAGGTCGGCCAGGTCGGCCAGGTCGCCCATGCCCCAGGAGCGTGCGGAGAGCATCGAATAGAGCTGGACGAGGAATCCGTGCGTACGCGCGGGCGGCTGGGGTACACGGTCCGGAGCGACCACGAGCGTGGCGGTGGCGTGGCGGTGGTCCGGGGTGCGGAGGGTCAGCCGGTGCACGCCCAGGGGCGGTTCGGTCCACCAGGGCGGTGCCACCGGCGGCTCCCCGGCCGGGTCCGGGGCGGGGAGTACGCGCATGCGCAGGGCGGAGGGCGTACCGGTGGCCGCCGGTTCGGGGTCGACCGTCAGGACCGCGCCGGGCGGCAGTTCGGTGAGCGCGGCCGGCAGCGGCTCTCCCGACCAGACGACCACCGTCGGCGGGAGCAGCCGGGAGACCGCTGCCGATTCGGCTGCGGCGAGTGATCTCCGCACCTCCGCGGGCGTGCCGGCGTCGACGCCCAGCGCGGCGAGCACGGCCGTGACCGTGTCGTCGGGGACGGGCACCGTGACATCCGCGGACGGGGAGAAGGAGGTGGCGACGCCGTGCAGTGCGGCGAGCCGGGACAAGCCCATTCAGACTCCTGGGGACTCCATGCCCCAAGCGGTGCCGGGTGCTGTCGGCTCGCTGGTCAGAGGGGCGACGGCGGCGAGCGGTGGCTCGCTCGTGAGAGGTGTTGCGTCGGCGAGCGGAGGCTCGCTGGTCAGCGGCGGCTCGGTGATGAGCGGGGCACTGTCGGTGAACGCGGGCTCACCGGTGAGGTGGGAGACGTCCGCGAGCGGCAGCTCGCTGATCATCGGAGGGGCGGTGAGGAACGAGGACTTCTCGCCTGCCAGCGGTTCGGGGTCCGTGGGGCTCGGCACCTGTTTGGAGAGGGCGGAGAGCAGAAGCTGCGCGGAAGCGGGCATGGTGGCCTCCTGGCCGTGGACGACAGGACACAGCAGACCTACCCAGCGAGCGCCGGAGCAGGCGTGGGCGTGACACAGGCGTTATGACAACGACCCCAACGTGCTGTGGGTCACATTTCGTTCCCCCGCACGCCGGGTATGAGATGTTTTCGGCCACTCGGTGCCCCTTCCCGGAACGCCCACGCGCCACGCCGGGCAATACACCGGGCATGTCCGGCATACCGGCCACGCGCATTGACACCCCCGCGCCCGGGTGGTGGGCTCGGACGTCATTGCCGGGCGAGGTCAGAAGAAGGAGTACGGCGTGCAGCTCGGGCGCAGGAGACATGCGGCGGCCGTCGCCGTCGCCGTGATCGGCGGGCTGCTCAGCCCGTTCGCGCCGGCCGCCGTCGCGGCCCCCGTGCCGTCCGTCGGCCCCGCCGAGACCACGCCGGACCGCGCGGGTGACACACGGCCGCCCGCCGTCTGGCCCCGGCCGCAGGCCATCGAGGCGTCCGGTCAGGCCGTCGCCCTGGGGACCGAGGTCACTCTCCTGGCCGACGCGAGGGCGGACCCGTACGCCGTCGAGGCGCTCAGGACGCTCCTGCGCGACGCCGGCGTACGCACGGTGCACGACGCCCTGCCCGGCAGCGGACCGGTGATCCGGCTCGGTGGCACGGACGCGGGCCTGGCGCTGCGGGCCCTGCGCGCACCCGAGCGCGCCGATCTGCCGTCCGGGGGCTACCGCCTCGCCGTCGGCAGGGCCGGCGGCCGGCCCACCGTGGCCCTGGACGGCGTCGGCGAGGACGGCCTCTTCCACGGAGTCCAGACCCTGCGCCAGCTCGTGAGGGGCGGTGCCGTCGCCGGAGTCGTGGTCCGCGACTGGCCGGGAACCGCCGTGCGCGGGATGGCCGAGGGTTTCTACGGGCAGCCGTGGACCCGCGAGGAGCGGCTGGCCCAGCTCGGCTTCATGGGGCGCACCAAGCAGAACCGCTACCTCTACGCGGCCGGCGACGACCCCTACCGGCAGGCCCGCTGGCGTGAGCCGTACCCCGCCGGCGAGCGCGCCGGCTTCCGCGCGCTGGCCGAGAAGGCGCGGGCCGAGCACGTGACGCTCGGGTGGGCCGTCTCGCCCGGTCAGACGATGTGCATGGCCTCGGACGCGGACGTGCGGGCGCTCACCCGGAAGATCGACGCGATGTGGGCCTTGGGAGTGCGGGCCTTCCAGCTGCAGTTCCAGGACGTCAGTTACAGCGAATGGCACTGCGACCGGGACGCGGAGACGTTCGGCAGCGGACCCGAGGCGGCGGCCAGGGCCCAGGCCGGGGTGGCGAGCGCGGTCGCCCGGCACCTCGCCGGCCGGCATCCGGACGCGGAGCCGCTGTCGGTGATGCCGACCGAGTTCTACCAGGACGGCGCCACCGACTACCGCACCGCACTCGCCGCGGAGCTGGACGACCGGGTACAGGTGGCCTGGACCGGCGTCGGGGTCGTGCCGAAGACGATCACCGGGCAGGAACTGGCGGGCGCGCGGGCGGCCTTCCGCCACCCCCTGGTCACCATGGACAACTACCCGGTCAACGACTACGCGCAGGACCGGATCTTCCTCGGCCCGTACACCGGCCGTGACCCGGCGGTCGCCGGCGGGTCGGCGGCGCTGCTCGCCAACGCCATGGAGCAGCCCTCGGCGTCCCGGATCCCCCTGTTCACGGCCGCCGACTTCGCCTGGAACCCGAAGGCGTACCGGCCGCAGGAATCCTGGCAGGCGGCGATGGACGACCTGGCGGACGGCGACGCCGCCGCCCGGGCGGCTCTGGGGGCCCTGGCGGGCAACAGCGCCACCTCGGTGCTGGGCGGCGACGAGTCCGCGTACCTCCGGCCCCTGCTGAGCGCGTTCTGGTCGTCGCGTCCGGCCGCGGGCGGGACGGACGCGGCGTCCCGCGACAAGGCCGCACGTGAGCTGCGGGCCGCCTTCGGTGTGATGCGTCAGGCCCAGGAGCGGCTGAAGGGCCCGGCGAACGGCCGGCTCCAGGACGAGGTGCGGCCGTGGACCGGTCAGCTGGCCCGGTACGGCGAGGCGGGTGAACTCGCCGTCGATCTGCTGCGGGCCCAGGAGCGCGGCGACGGGGCGGCCGCGTGGCAGGACCGGCTGGCGCTCGAATCACTGCGCGAGAAGATCGCGTCGAGTACGGCGACGGTCGGCAAGGGTGTCCTGGACCCCTTCCTGGACCGGGTCCTCAAGGAGGCCGACGCGTGGAACGGCACCGACCGCGACGCGGGGACGGTGAGCCGGGACGCGCACGGCTACACGGTCCGCTTCGACCGCGCCCGCCCGCTGGAAGCAGTCACCACGCTGACCCGGCCCGGCGACAGGTCGGCGGACCCGGTCCTCCAGGCCCATGTCCCGGGCGAGGGGTGGCGCGGTCTCGGCTCCCTGTCCGCGGCGGGCTGGACACAGACGGAGGCGAAGGGCCTGCGGGCGGACGCGCTGCGGGTCACCGTCCCGTCCGCCCGCCCGCTCCTCGTCGGCCCCCCGGCCCCGGGGGCCATCGGCGCGCCCCCGTCCTCGTACACACCTGATGTGCGGGCGCTCGTCCCGTGGTTCGGTGACGAGCCGGCGGCCCGGCTCGCTCTCGCCCGCGAGCGGACGGACGCCGTGATCGGCGGCGGTACGCAGCGGGTCGAGGCGCGGCTGGCCGGCGGGCGCCCCGGCGTGGTGAAGGGGAAGCTCACGGCGAAGGCGCCCGAGGGCATCGAGGTGAAGCTGCCGGAGGAGACGACGGTGACGCGCGGCTCGCGCACCGACGTCCCCGTGGACATCACCGTGCCGGACGGCACCCCGGCCGGCGAGTACGAGGTGCCGCTGCGCTTCGAGGGCGAGGAGCGCACCCTGACCGTCCGGGCCTTCCCGCGCACGGCGGGCCCCGATCTGCTGCGTACGGCCGAGGCGTCCTCGTCCGGCGACGAGACCCCGGACTTCCCGGCGGCGGCGGCCTCCGACGGGGACCCCGGAACCCGCTGGTCCTCACCCGTCGAGGACGGCGCCTGGTGGCAGGCCGAGCTGCCCGCGCCGGTCCGCCTGGGCCAGGTCGTGCTGCGGTGGCAGGACGCCTACGCCTCCCGCTACCGCGTGCAGGTCTCCCCGGACGGCCGCACCTGGCGTACGGCGGCCACCGTGCGGGAGGGCGAAGGCGGACGCGAGTCGGTCCGGATGGACGCGAAGGACACCCGCTTCATCAGGATCCAGGGCGACGGCCGGGCCACGCGGTACGGCTACTCACTCTGGTCGGTCGAGGCCTACGCCGTCGCCGGACAGGACCGCGAGACCCCCTGACCTGAGGCCGGAAGGGCCTCCTCGACGGCCCCGGGGCGCCGAAGACCCGGTCTCTCAGGCGGAAACGCCGTCGATCCGGGCCATCACGTCGTCCGCGCCGAACGGCTGCAGGTAGGGCAGCCAGCGCGGGTCCCGGTGCCCGGTCCCGATGATCCGCCAGGCGAGACCACTGGGCGGCGCAGGCTGGTGGAGCAGCCGCCACCCCAGCTCGGGCAGATGGCGGTCCGCCTTGACGTGGTTGCAGCGGCGGCAGGCCGCCACCACGTTGTCCCAGACGTGCTGCCCGCCACGGCTGCGCGGGATGACGTGGTCGACGCTGGTCGCGGCGGCCCCGCAGTACACGCAGCGACCGCCGTCCCTCGCGAAGAGCGCCCGGCGGGTGAGTGGAACGGGCCCCCGGTAGGGGACCCGTACGAACCGCTTGAGGCGGACGACGCTGGGCGCCGGCACGGCACGGGTGGCACTGTGCATGAAGGCGCCGGTCTCCTCGAGGCAGATGGCCTTGTTCTCGAGGACGAGGACGAGCGCGCGGCGGAGAGGTACGACGCCGAGCGGCTCGTACGAAGCGTTGAGAACCAGGACGTGCGGCACGGTGGATGCCTCCTTGTACGCCGGCGACGCGTGGCTCGCGCCGGGACGATCCGATCTCAGTTTCTCCTCATGCCTGGTCCGAGCGCCACCACGTGCGGGTAACGGGCCGGAGGGATTTTCCTCACGACAGGGGGTCCGCACGGTCCGGGCGCCCTGCGACAGCTGCGCCGCCCGGGCGGAAGGACCCGCTGTGGAACGGGCCACACCCCGTGCGTCCCGGGTGAGACGTGTCTCTCCCCGCCCCACGGCAACGATCCGCTCCCTCTGCTTCGTTACTGTGGTTGGTCTGCCGTCGCCCCACCTGGAGGTCCCCGCCGTGTCCCTGTCCGCCCTTCTGGCCGCGGCTCCGTCACCCGGTGCCGCGGGCTCGCTGGACGAAGCCGCCGAAAGGGCCGGGAACGCCGCAGGCTGGGTCGAGGAGAACTGGTCCACCTGGCTGAACACCGGTCTTCGTATCCTCCTCATCGCCGCGATCGCGATCGTGCTGCGCTACCTGATCCGGCGTGCCCTGACCAACCTCATCGACCGGATGAACCGCAGCGCCCAGGCGGTGGAGGGCACGGCCCTCGGCGGTCTGCTGGTGAACGCGGAGCGCCGCCGCCAGCGCTCCGAAGCCATCGGTTCCGTGCTCCGCTCGGTGACGTCGTTCCTGATCCTCGGCACCGCGGCCCTCATGATCCTGGGCGCCTTCCAGATCAATCTGGCCCCGCTGCTGGCCTCCGCGGGGGTCGCCGGTGTGGCGCTGGGCTTCGGCGCCCGCAATCTCGTCACCGACTTCCTCTCCGGCGTCTTCATGATCCTGGAGGACCAGTACGGCGTCGGTGACACGGTCGACGCGGGTGTGGCCTCCGGCGAGGTCATCGAGGTCGGCCTGCGGGTCACCAAGCTGCGTGGCGACAACGGCGAGATCTGGTACGTCCGCAACGGCGAGGTGAAGCGGATCGGCAACCTCAGCCAGGGCTGGTCCACGGCCGGTGTGGACGTCACGGTCCGCCCGACGGAGGACCTGGAACTGGTCCGCAAGGCGATCGCCGAGGCGGGCGAGGCCATGACCAAGGAAGAGCCCTGGTCGGAGCGGCTGTGGGGCCCGGTGGAGGTCCTCGGGCTGGACGCGGTGCTGCTGGACTCGATGACCGTACGGGTCACGGCGAAGACCATGCCGGGCAAGTCGCTGGGCGTCGAGCGCGAGCTGCGCTGGCGGATCAAGCGGGCACTGGACGCGGCCGGCATCCGGATGATCGGCCCCCTCCCCCTCCAGACCGACGGGGAGTCCACCGCCGATCCGACGGCGGCCATGGCGGCCCCCTCGGCGTACGCGTCGGCGACGTCACCGCAGTCGCTGGCGGCGACCCCGATACCGCCGTCGAACCTGTCGAAGTGACCGGACACGCACAGCGCCCCCGCAGGTAACGCTTTGGTTGCCTCGGGGGCGTCTCCCATTGACGGTTCCGTGGCACCGCCCTACCTTCCTCCCATAGATAGGAAAGTTTACTAACAGAAGGTGGGCGTCACCCATGGCCGGAACCACACCGGGCACTCCCCGCGTTCTGCGCGCCATGAACGACCGGGCGGCGCTCGATCTCCTGGTCTCACAAGGCCCTCTCACCCGTACGCGCATCGGCGAACTGACCGGGCTGTCCAAGCCCACCGCCTCCCAGCTGCTGGCGAGGCTGGAGGGCGCGGGACTGGTCCGCTCGACGGGCAGCCAGAGGGGGCGCCCCGGGCCCAACGCCGTGCTCTACGAGATCGATCCGGCGGCCGCCCACGTCGCGGCGCTCTCCGTCGGGCCCACCGGTATAGACGCCGTCGTGGCCGACATCACCGGCACCGTGGTCGGCTCCTGCCGTGTGGAGGCCGAGGCCGTCGCGCAGGACGTACGCCACCGCACCGCCCAGCTCGTCGCCGAGGCCGTGGACGGCGCCCTGCGTCCGACCGGTCTCGGCCATGACGACCTCTACGCCGTGGTGGTGGGCACCCCGGGCGCGATCGACCCGCACACCGGACAGCTGCGCTACGCGCCCCATCTGCCCGGCTGGCATTCCCGCACCCTGCTGGCGGACCTCGCCGAGGTGGTCGGCAGGCCGGTCGTCATCGAGAACGACGTGAACCTCGCCGCCGTCGCCGAGCAGTACGAGGGCGCGGCACAGGACCACGACCACTTCGTGCTCGTCTGGCTCGACGAGGGTGTGGGCGCCGCGATCGTGCTGGGCGGCACCCTCCTGCGCGGCGCCACCGGCGGCGCGGGGGAAATCGGTTACATGCCGCTCCCCGGCGCCCCGCTCGCCCGGGGGGGTGCGGCCGACTGGGCGGGCCCCGACGCGGGCGGCGGCTTCCAGAGCCAGGTCTCCGTGCCCGCCGTCCGCGGCCTCGCCGGAGGCAGACCGCTGGCCGACGCGCTCGCCGACGCGGGCGTGCGCGCCGAGGTCGCCCGCAAGCTGGCCGTCGGCATCGCCTCCGTCGTCGCCGTGGTCGATCCCGAACTGGTCGTCCTCTCCGGTCTCGTGGCCCAGGCCGGCGGGGAGGAACTCCGCAGGCAGGTCGAGGCCGAGATGACCGGTCTCGCACTGCCCAGACCGCTGCTGCGCGTCAGCGACATCGAGGGGGACCCGATCCTGACCGGCGCCCTTCGAACGGCCCTCGCACAGGCGCGCGACAGCGTCTTCGACACGGCCTGAACCGCCCGCTCCCCACCGTGCCGCCCGTACCCGGCGGTGCGCACGGCACCACCATGCCCGGCGAGCCCCGTCCCGCTCCCCTGCTTCCCCCCTTTCCCTCTGCGAAGGAGATCCGCCATGGCGCTGTGGCGCATTCGTACCCGCGTGCCCCTGGCGCTCTTCCAGTTCTTCTACTGCTGGAACGACTACTTCGGCCCGCAGATCTACGCCGCGCAGAATTCCGGCGCCCGGACACTGAGCTACGGCCTGGAGTCGTTCAAGAGCGCCCACTCGGTCAACTGGAACCTGACCATGGCCGCGACACTGCTCGTCATGGCACCGGTCATCATCGTGTTCTTCTTCGCACAGAAGGCCTTCGTCGAAGGCGTCACCCTCACCGGAGTAAAGGGCTGAGAAGCATGAAGCTCGCAGTAGTTGGCGGCGGGTCCACCTACACCCCCGAACTGATCGACGGTTTCGCGCGGCTGCGGGACACCCTGCCGGTCGAGGAGCTCGTGCTCGTCGACCCGGCGGCCGACCGGCTGGAGCTGGTCGGCGGCCTGGCGCGGCGGATATTCGCCAGGCAGGGCCACCCGGGGCGGATCGTCACCACCTCCGACCTGGACGCGGGGGTCGCCGGTGCCGACGCGGTGCTGCTCCAGCTCCGCGTCGGCGGGCAGGCCGCCCGGAACCAGGACGAGACGTGGCCGCTCGAATGCGGCTGTGTCGGCCAGGAGACCACCGGGGCGGGCGGTCTCGCCAAGGCGCTGCGCACCGTCCCGGTCGTCCTCGACATCGCCGAGCGGGTACGCCGCACCAATCCCGATGCCTGGATCATCGACTTCACCAACCCGGTCGGGATCGTCACCCGGGCGCTGCTCCAGGCGGGGCACAAGGCCGTCGGCCTGTGCAACGTGGCGATCGGCTTCCAGCGCAAGTTCGCCGCGCTGCTCGGCGTGACGCCCGCCGAGGTGCACCTCGACCATGTCGGACTCAACCACCTGACGTGGGAACTCGGGGTGCGTCTGGGCGGCCCGGACGGCGAGGACGTCCTGCCGAGGCTGCTCGCGGAGCACGGCGACGCGATCGCCGGCGACCTGCGCATGCCCCGGCAGATCGTCGGCCGGCTCGGCGTCGTCCCCTCGTACTACCTGCGGTACTTCTACGCGCACGACGAGGTCGTCCGGGAGCTCGGCACGAAGCCCTCCCGGGCGGCCGAGGTCGCCGCGATGGAGAAGGAACTCCTGGAGATGTACGGGGACCCGGCCCTGGACGAGAAGCCCGCCCTGCTGGGCAGGCGGGGCGGCGCCTTCTACTCGGAGGCGGCCGTGGACCTGGCGTCCTCGCTGCTCGGCTCGGGCGGCTCCGCGGTGCAGGTGGTCAACACGTACAACAAGGGAACCCTGCCGTTCCTGCCGGACGACGCGGTGATCGAGGTCCAGGCCCGGGTCGACGGCACGGGCGCGGCTCCGCTCGCCGTGCCGGCCCTGGACCCGCTGCACGCGGGGCTGATCGGGCACGTCACGGCGTACGAGGACCTGGCCCTGGAAGCGGCGTTGCGCGGTGGGCGCGAGCGGGTCTTCAGGGCGCTGATGGCGCACCCTCTGATCGGCCAGTTCGAGTACGCCGAGGCGCTCACCGACAAGCTGATCGCGCACAACCGGGAGCACCTGGCGTGGGCCTGACCGCACATGTGCTCGCGATCGACGCGGGCAACAGCAAGACCGACGTGGCCGTGCTCGGTGCCGACGGCACGGTCCTCGGTGCCGCGCGCGGTGGCGGCTTCCAGCCGCCGGCCGTCGGGGTCGAGGCGTCCATGGACGGGCTGGCGGAAGCGGTCCTGCCCGCACTCGCGCAGGCGGGGGCAGCCGGCGTCACGCATGTCTCGGCCTGTCTCGCCAACGCCGACTTCCCCGTGGAGGAGCGGGAGCTGGCCGAGGCGCTGCTCGCCCGCGCATGGGGCCGCACCGTGGAGGTGCGCAACGACACCTTCGCGATACTGCGCGCGGGGGCCGACGGGCCCCGGGGGGTGGCCGTGGTGTGCGGGGCGGGGATCAACTGCGTGGGGATGCGGCCGGACGGAGCGACCGCCCGCTTCCCGGCGATCGGCCGGATGTCCGGTGACTGGGGCGGTGGTTCGGGTCTCGCGGAGGAGGCGATGTGGTTCGCGGCGAGGGCCGAGGACGGCCGCGGTGAGCCGACCGAGCTGATGCGGACCCTGCCGGGGCACTTCGGGCTCGACTCGATGTACGCGCTGATCGAGGCCCTGCACCTGGGACACATCCCGTATGCCCGCAGGCACGAGCTGACGCCGGTGCTGTTCTCCACCGGCGCGGCCGGTGACCGCGTCGCGCGTGATCTGGTGAACCGGCTCGGCGACGAGGTCGTGGCGATGGCCTCGGTCGCGCTGACCCGGCTCGGCCTGCTGGAGGAGGAGGTGCCGGTGGTGCTGGGCGGCAGCGTGCTGGCGGCCCGTCACCCGGCCCTGGACGAACGGATCGCCGCGCTCCTCGCCGTGCGCGCCCCGAAGGCGGTCGCCCGGGTCGTGTCGGCCCCGCCGGTGCTGGGCGCCGCGCTGCTGGGTCTGGACCACACGGGCGCCGCCCCGGAGGTGCACGACAGGCTGCGGACGCAGTACGCCTGAGGAGCCCGGTCCCGCGGGCGTCCCCCGGCGGTTTCCGCCGGGGGACGCCCCTCGTGCGAGGGAACCGGTCGGGCGTTTCTGACGTATTCATGGTGAGGGGGGCGGGTCCGCGCCGGGGGCGGCCCCGAGGCCTGACCGGCCCATCTCCCCGATCGCCTGCGCCGGCACCGATCGGGTGCGGGGCCCGGCGCGGGATCCGGGCGTTCCTGGTGAATGGCGGCCCCTGGGTCCATACTTCTGGCCAGGACCAGTCGTCCCCCGGTCGGCCGGGAGGATCCGGCCGTCGTCAGTGACCGAGGGGGAGGTCAAGTGACATACCCGCCGAGCGGGACCGCGCTGCGGGAGCCGGATCAGCCGCCCGCGCCCCCGGCCGTGCCCGCGCCGCGCCGTGGCGTCCCGTCCGAGGCCGTCGAGCGACTGCGTGCCGCCGCGACGACCGAGCCGGGCAGGCTCCGGATCATCGGCGCCGCGCTGGCGCTGCTGGTCGTGGCGTTCGGAGCGGTCACCTACCTGGAGATCTCCGGACGGTCCTCGTCCGCGGACGACGTGGTGACCCGCAGTCAGCCGCTGAGCGCGGACGCCGCGAGCATCTACCGGTCGCTGGCCGACGCGGACACGATGGCGGCGAGCGGCTTCCTGGCGGGGGCGGAGGAGCCCGGGGACGTGCACGGCCGGTACGAGGCGGACATCAAGGAGGCCTCCCGGCTGCTGGTGAAGGCAGCGGCGAGCACCGACGCCTCGGCCCCTTCGTACCGGGAGATCACCACGCTGGGTGAGCTGCTCCCGGAGTACACGGGGCTGATCGAGCGGGCCAGGGCCAACAACCGGCAGGGGCTGCCGCTCGGCGGCGCCTATCTGCGCTACGCCAACCAGAAGATGACGGACGAGCTCCTCCCGGCGGCCGAGCGGCTGTACGCGGCGGAGACCGGCCGGCTCGGCACCGACTCGGCCGACGCGCGGCGGTGGCCCTTGTTCTCGCTGGCCTTCGGACTCGTGGCACTGGCCGCGCTGGTGTGGATGCAGCGGCGCACCTATCGCAGGACGAACCGCGTCTTCAACCGCGGGCTGGTCGCAGCGACCGCCGCGGCCACCGTGGTGCTGCTGTGGCTGGCCGTCGGACACACCGTGGCCAGGGCCGGGCTGCACGGCGCGATGGTGCACGGGCAGCAGTCGCTCGATGTCCTCAACAAGGCCCGGATCAGCTCGCTGAAGGCGCGCGCCAACGAGAACCTCACGCTGGTCGCGCGAGGCGCGGCCCTGACCCCGGACGGCATGCGGGACCAGTACGAGACCGACTACAGCACCGGCATGAAGGCCCTCGGCGCCCAGCTCGAGAGCGCGGAGGAACTCGCCGACGACGCCACGGGGAGCAAGCCGGTGGCGGACGCCATCCTCACCGTCTCCGAGTGGCAGGACCGCCACAGGAAGGCCAGGGCGACGGACGACCGGGGCGAGTACGACAGTGCGCTGCAGCAGGTCATCGGCCCGGAGGACTCCACGGGTGCGTCCTTCGAGAAGGTCGACGACGCACTGGAGCAGGCACTCGGCCTGGAGCAGGGCGAGTTCGACGCGGCGGCCGAGGACGGACGCGGGGCGCTGCGCGGGCTGCCGGGCGGAGCCGCCGTGCTCGCCGTGCTGGGCGCGGTCGCCGTGACGGCCGGGGTCAACCGCAGGCTCTCGGAGTACCGGTGAGGGGACGAGCGATGACCAGGGCGGAAGGCCGGGCCGCGCGCGGCGGGCTGCGCGGCTGGGGCGGTGTGACGGGCATGGCGGTGGCCTGTGCCGTCACGGCCTCGCTCACCCTGCTGCCGCTGGCGCACGGCGACGGGGCGTTCGGCGGGCGGAGCGCGGGCCACGGGGCCGCCTCCGCGCCGCCCGTGGAGGCCCAGGAGTGCGAGGACCCGGAGGCGAGCGTGCCGGCGTCGGACGAGGACGGCCCGGGCATCCGGAGGATCAGGGAGCGGGGGAAGCTGATCGCCGGCGTCGACCAGAACAGCTTCCGGTGGGGTTACCGCAATCCGCACCGGGATCCGGAGGCCGGCGGCACACTCGAAGGCTTCGACATCGATCTGGTGCGGGCCATCGCGAAGGACATCCTCGGCGACCCCGATGCGGTGGTCTTCCGCGCCATACCCACCAACCAGCGCATCGCGGCGCTGGAGCACGACAAGGTGGACGTGGTCGTACGCACCATGACGATCAACTGCGAGCGCGCCGCCCGGGTGTCGTTCTCCACGGCCTACTTCCAGGCCGGTCAGCAGGTCCTGGCCCCGAAGGGTTCGGCCGTCAGCGGGTACGACGAGTCGCTGAAGGGCAAACGGGTCTGCACGGCGGAGGGCTCGACCGCCTACGACGCGCTCGCCGAGCAGTCCTTCGGCGCGGTCTTCCAGGACGAGCACGACGGCACCGAGCTGGACGAGGACCGGCTGACCGTCCCCAGCCAGCTGGACTGCCTGGTGCGGCTGCAGCTCGGTGAGGTCGACGCGGTGGTCACGGACAACGCCCTGGCGGCCGGCCAGGCGGCCCAGGACCCGACGGTGGAGCTGAAGGGCGAGGGGCCGTTCACCACCGAGTACTACGGCGTCGCCGCGAAACTGGGCGCCGACGATCTGGTGGCCCGGATCAACCATGTGCTGGTCGCCTACCGCCAGGGCGGTGGGAACAGCCCCTGGATGAAGTCGTACCGCACGTGGCTGGCAAAGGGGATGCCCGGCATCACGGGCCCCCCGGCGCCCGAGTACCGCAGCAACTGAACCCGCCGGGCCCCGGGCCCGGCGGCCGACAGGGAGAGGTGATCGATGGGCGTGGCGGGATCCTTCCCCGGCTTCGCGGGGAGGCCCCCCGGCCCGGTCATGGACCGGGACGAGGCGGACCGTGCGCTGGCCCGGCTCGGTGCGGAGCACGAGGCCATCGAGACCTCGCTCCTCGCCCTGCAGGACCACGCCGGCCGCCGGCTCCTGGAGGGCGCCGACCTGAGCGGCGTCACCAAGGAGCACTGGGCCGCGGCCGAGCAGTCGATCACTCTGCTGTGGGGGTACTTCGACGCCTACGCGGGGGCGCTGGCCACGGCCCGGAAGATCCGGGCCGTGCGCCGCCACCCCAGCAAGGACGACCTGGCCGCCCTGACCGCTCTGCTGCGCGGTGACGGCGTGACCGTCGCGAACCCGGGAGCGGTCCCCTCCGCCGTCGGCCCGGCCAGGCTTTCCGAGCGGTTCACGCTGGAGGAGCTGGTCGCCCGGATGAACGACCTGTACGCCCGCTCGCTGGACGTGGTCGTCGCCGCGGACTCGGTGTGGTCGGCGCTGCCCGCCCGGATAGACCTGCTCGCCGCGGAACTGCGCCGCACACGCTCGCTGGCGCACTCCGTGGGTGTCCGGCCCGGGGAGCATCCGGCCGGGGACGACCTGGAGGCGATCACCCAGGAGCTGATCACGTTGCGGGCGCAGGTCATCTCCGATCCGCTGGCGTTCTGGCTGCCCGGGCCCGGCAGCGCGGCACCCGGCGGCGGGCGCCCCGACACCGCACGCTACGACCGGGCGGCCCGCGCCCTCGATGACGTACGCCGGGAGATCGAGGCGGTGCTCGCGGTCCGGCAGGACGCCGAGCAGCGCCTGGTGCGGCTGCGTGACGTCCTGTCCCGCGCCGACCGCACGCTCTCGGAGGCCCGCTCCGCGCGCGGTGAGGTGCTGGCGAAGATCGCCGCCTCGGAGGTGCCCGCCGTCAGCGGGCCTCCGACCGCGCTGCAGGAGCGGCTGGCCACCGCGTCCGAATACCGCAGGCACGCCCAGTGGAACCGGCTGTCACCACTGCTGGACTCGCTGGAGCGGGAGGCCGAGGAAGAACTGCTGCGCGCCCGTGACTCGCTGACGTCCGTGACGGCACCGCTCGCGGTCCGTGCGGAGCTGCGCGGCAGGCTCGACGCCTACAGGGCGAAGGTGGCCCGGCACGGCCTGGCGGAGGACCCGTTCCTGATCGAACGGTACGACGCGGCCCGCCGGATGCTGTGGAGCGCACCGTGCGATCTGCGGGTCGCCGAACAGGCGGTGCTGCGCTATCAGCAGGCCGCCGCCGACCTGCTGGCACCGCACCGCACGGGCGGGTACGACGGACAGGGGGAGACACCATGAGCACGGAGTGCCAGCGCCCCTCGTGCGAGGGCTGCTACGAGGACATGGGCGGTGGCGAGCTGTACTGCGACACCTGCGGCCTCGCGCCGGTCGTGTCGCCGACGGGCATGGTGAGTTCGCCGCCCACCGGCATCGCGGCCGGCGGCAGGGGAAGCGGCAGCACCTCCCGGCGGACCGGTTCGCAGGCGTCCGCGCGTTCCTCGTCCCGCTCGTCGACCTCACGGCGTCCGGTGTCCGGGCGGCTCTCCCGTTCCTTCTCCAGGGGCTCCACGTCCCGCTCGGTGTCGGTGCGTTCCTCGGGCGCCCCGACGAGCTCCGTCTCCGGGCGCGGCAGGCTGGGCGCGGGCCTCGTCCTCGTGCCCGACGTACCACGGCCCGACCCGCACACCGCGGTGATGGCGAATCCCGAGGTCCCCGAGCGGAAGCGGTTCTGCTCGCGGTCCGACTGCGGCGCGCCGGTGGGCCGGGCCCGTGGGGGCCGGCCGGGCCGTACCGAGGGGTTCTGCACCAAGTGCGGTCATCCCTACTCCTTCGTGCCCAAACTGCGTGCCGGTGACATCGTGCACGGGCAGTACGAGGTCGCGGGCTGCCTGGCGCACGGTGGGCTCGGCTGGGTCTATCTCGCGGTGGACCGCGCGGTCTCCGACCGCTGGGTGGTCCTCAAGGGCCTGCTGGACACCGGGGACCAGGACGCCATGGCGGCGGCCATCTCCGAGCGGCGCTTCCTCGCGGAGATCGAGCACTCCAACATCGTCCGCATCTACAACTTCGTGGAGCACCTGGACCAGCGCACCGGTTCGCTCGACGGTTACATAGTGATGGAGTACGTCGGCGGGAAGTCGCTCAAGGAGATCGCCAACGAGCGCCGTACACCGGCCGGGAGGCGGGATCCGCTGCCGGTCGGGCAGGCCTGTGCGTACGGGATCGAGGCACTGGAGGCGCTCGGTCACCTGCACAGCCGCAACGTGCTGTACTGCGACTTCAAGGTCGACAACGCCATCCAGACCGAGGACCAGCTCAAGCTCATCGACATGGGCGCGGTGCGCAGGACGGACGACGACCGGTCGGCCGTCTACGGCACCGTCGGGTACCAGGCGCCGGAGGTGGCCGAGGCCGGCCCGTCCGTGGCCTCCGACCTCTACACCGTCGCGCGGACGCTCGCGGTGCTCACCTTCGACTTCCAGGGGTACACGAACGTCTTCGTGGACTCGCTGCCCGATCCGGACGGCATCGACGTGTTCCGGAGGTACGAGTCGTTCTACCGGCTGCTCGTACGGGCCACGGACCCGGATCCCGCCCGCAGGTTCTCCTCGGCCGCGGAGATGGCGGAGCAGCTGACGGGTGTCCTGCGTGAGGTGGTCGCCCTGCAGACGGAGCACCCGCGCCCGGCGCTCTCGACGCTGTTCGGCGGGGAAACGCGTGTGACGGACACGGAGTTGTTCGCGGAGCTGACCGGCGAGGTGTCGCGGCTCGGCGTACGGACGGCCGCGCCCGGCGGCGCGGGACGCTTCGGACGCCGTCGTGGGGCGGCCCTCCCGGCAGCCGCCCTCCCCGACCCGGTCCTGACGGGCGCCCCCGCCGCCGTTCCCGTCGCCCCCGCCGGGCCTGCCGCCCCGGCCGGCGCCGGTCCGCTGCACGTCCCGGACACCCATGTCCGGGGCGGCACCGGAAGCGGCGCGCCGGCGTACACGCAGCCGCGGGTGACGGTTCCTGCCCCTCGGGCGGCGGCCTGGGGCCCGGAGGCGCCCCCGGCCGTGTACCAGGGCGCCGCGCCCCGGCTCGCCGTGTTCGACGCGCGGGCGGCCTCACTGGCGCTGCCGGTCCCCCGGGTCGACCCGAACGACCCCGCCGCCGGTTTTCTCGCCGGGGTGATGACGTCGGCGCCCGCGGAGCTGATCGCCGCCCTGCACTCCGTGCCCGCCGCCTCGCTGGAGACGCGGCTGCGGGAGCTCCGCGCCCGCCTGGAGATGAACGAGACCGGTGCCGCCGTGCGGGTGCTGGCGGCGGTGGAGGCGCAGCACCCCGATGACTGGCGGGTCGTCTGGTACCGCGGAATCACCTCGCTGGTGACCGGGGACGACGAGGTCGCCGCACTGTCGTTCGACGCGGTCTACGACGCCTTCCCCGGTGAGCCCGCGCCGAAGCTCGCGCTCGGCGTCTGCGCGGAGGCGCTGGGGCAGCTGGACAACGCCGCGGAGTACTACCGCCTGGTGTGGGCGACGGATCCGGGCTTCGTCAGTTCGGCGTTCGGTCTGGCCCGGGTGCAGCTCGCCGCCGGGGACCGGGCCGCGGCGGTGCGCACCCTCGAGTCCGTGCCCGAGTCGTCGATCCACTACACGGCGGCCCGGGTGGCCGCCGTGCAGGCCCGGCTCCGTGAGCGGGCCCCGCACGAGCCGCTGGCCGAGGATCTGGCGGCCTCCGCCGACCAGGTGACGGCCCTTCGGGAATACGGCCTGGACGCCGTGAGACGGGAACAGTTGTCGGCTGAGGTTCTGGGTACGGCACTCGACTGGGTACTCTCCGGTAGTCCCACGGCTCAGCCGTCGGTTCCGTCCTCCCCCGCAACCGCGGGCCGAAGGACGGTGCTGGGCAGCGAGCTGGACGAGCGGAGCCTCAGGTTCGGCCTCGAACGCTCGTACCGGATGCTCGCCCGGCTCGCGCAGCGGGGCGACGAGAGGATCGAACTGGTGGAGCGGGCCAACCGCCTCCGCCCCCGGACCTGGGTGTGAAGATGTCACAGATCCACCAGCAGGCCTCCTTGCCGGGGTGCCCCAGCTGTGAGGAACCGCTGGAGTCGGGCGACCGCTTCTGCGGAGCGTGCGGGTACGACCTCGCGGCCGTGCCGGCGCCGCCGGCCGGCCGTCCGACGGCCGCCGTCACCGTGCCCCCGCAGGGCGCGGGGGCTCCTGCCGCCGCCGATGCCGTCGAGTGGCCTCCCGCCGCCGGGACGGACAGCGCCGACGTCCCGGCGCCCACGCACCGCCCGGCCGACCTCCCGGGCGTCGACTCGGGCGGCCGGCCCCTGCCCACCGCGGACCGGGTGGCGGTCCGCTCCGACGAGCCGGGCGGCCCGGACGGCACTTCCGGCGGCTCCGAGCCGGCCGCGCCCGACCCCCGTACGGCGGAGCACGCCGCCGCCGCAGCCTCGGCGGCGGGCCCCAAGGTCTGTGTGGCCTGCCGCTCGGGCCATGTGGACACCGACGGCTACTGCGAGAACTGCGGCCATGCCCAGCCCCGTGAGCGGGACCACATGGAGCAGGAGCTCGGCGTGGTGGCGGCGGTCAGCGACCGGGGTCTGCGCCACCACCGCAACGAGGACTCGTTCGCGGTGTCCTGCACCGCCCTGCCGGACGGTTCACCGGCCGTCGTCGCGATCGTGTGCGACGGTGTCTCGTCGGCGAGCCGCCCCGACGAGGCGTCGGCCGCGGCGGCGAGCGCCGCCAACGAGTCGCTTCTGGAGTCGCTGCCCCGCGGAGTGCATCCGCAGCAGGCCATGCGCGAGGCGATCCTGACCGCGTCCGAAGCCGTCAACGCGCTGGCCCAGGAGCCCGGGCAGGCGTTGGAGCACGATCAGCACCGTCATCGGAACGCACCGGCCTGCACCCTGGTCGGCGCGATCATGGCGGGTGGCCTGCTGATCGTCGGCTGGGTCGGCGACAGCCGTGTCTACTGGGTCCCCGAGGACCGCACCGCTCCGCCGGCCCGGCTCACGGAGGACGACTCCTGGGCCGCGCAGATGGTGGCGGCCGGTCTGATGAACGAGGCGGAGGCGTACGCCGACGAGCGCGCCCACGCCATCACGGGCTGGCTCGGCGCCGACGCCTACGAACTGGAGCCGCACACCGCGGCGTTCGAACCGGACAGGTCCGGCCTGGTGGTGGTGTGCACCGACGGACTGTGGAACTACGCGGAAGCGGCGGAGGAGATGGCCGCGGTCGTGCCGCCCGGGGCCTGCGAACGGCCGTTGCACGGAGCCCAGGTGCTGGTCGGTCACGCGCTCGACGGCGGGGGCCACGACAACGTAACAGTGGCGCTGCTGCCGTTCACCGTGGCGGCACGAGGGGCAGGATCGGCCTGAGCCACGGCCGGTCCGCCGGGCGCCCGGCCGGCGTCCCGCCCTGTCCCTACGTCCTTCTCGCTCCGCACCGTGTGCGTCCGTGTCCCGCGGCCTCCGTCCTGGGCCCCGTCCGCAGCTCTGCCTTCGTCACATCCGTCTTCGTCGCATCTGTCTTCGTCGCATCCGTCTTCGTCCGCCATACGTGGGGCCTCAAGGAGCCGATCAGATGGCCAACTTCTCCAAGTCCACCGTGCCGCGGTTCTCCGTGGAGGTGTACCAGAACGAATTCCTGCCCGAGGGCGGCCGCGACGTCAACGCGATCGTCACCGTCACGTCCACGGGCGGAGGGACGGCCGGCGGCGTGCCGCTGACCGACGCCGCCCCGGCGTCCGGGCGCGTGGCGGGGCGGTCTCCGAACGCCGCCGTGGTGCTCATGGTCGACTGCTCGGGATCGATGGACCACCCCCCGGCGAAGATGCGCAACGCCCGCGACGCCACGGCGGCGGCCATCGACGCCCTGCGGGACGGCACGCGGTTCGCCGTCGTCGCGGGCACGCACGTGGCCGGCGAGGTCTATCCGGGCGACGGGCAGCTGGCGACGGCCGGCCCGCGGACCAGGGCCCGGGCGAAGGAGGCCCTGCGCCGGCTGAGCGCGGGCGGGGGCACGGCTGTCGGGACCTGGCTGCGGCTGGCCGACCGGCTGCTCGGGGCGGCCACCGGGGTGGACATCCGGCACGGCGTCCTCCTCACCGACGGACGCAACGAGCACGAGACCCCCGAGGAGCTGCGGGCGGCCCTGGATTCCTGTGCGGGCCGCTTCACCTGTGACGCGAGGGGTGTCGGCACCGACTGGGAGGTGGGAGAGGTCACGGGGATAGCCTCCGCCCTGCTCGGCACGGCCGACATCGTCGCCGATCCGGCAGGTCTCGCCGCGGATTTCACACAGATGATGGAGAACGCGATGGGCAAGGAGGTCGCGGACGTGGCGCTGCGGCTCTGGACGCCCGTCGGTGCCGAGATCGTGTTCGTCAAGCAGGTGGCGCCCACGATGGCCGAACTGACCGGCCGCCGCACCGGGGCCGGGCCTCGCGTCGGCGACTACCCGACCGGCTCCTGGGGCGACGAGTCCCGGGACTACCACGTGTGCGTCAGGGTCCCGGAAGCCGGGATCGGCCAGGAGATGCTGGCGGCCAGGGTCTCGCTGATCCTGCCGGCCCCGTCCGGCGGCGCCCCGCGGACCCTCGCCCAGGGCCTCGTACGCGCCGTGTGGACGGATGACATGGCTGCGTCCACCTCGATCAACCCCCAGGTGGCGCACTACACAGGACAGGCGGAACTGGCACAAGTCATCCAGCAGGGTCTGGATGCGCGTAAATCGGGAGACTTCGACGGCGCGACGGCGAAACTGGGCCGTGCGGTGCAGCTCGCGTCGGTCTCCGGGAACGCGGATACTGCGAAACTGCTTTCGAAGGTGGTCGACGTCGTCGACGCGGCGACCGGTACTGTGCGACTGAAAGCGAGGGTCGCGGAAGCGGACGAGATGACACTCGAAACGCGCTCGACCAAGACGGTTCGCGTCAAGAGATAGCGGCACGAGCGACAGCCGCACGAACGGCAACGACACAGCCGTACGGAGAGCCGCCCCGGCCGACCGGACGGTGCACCGACAAGCATGGCGGCCTCCGGGCCGGACGAGGAGAGGGGGAAGCGCCGACATGCCGACCTGCCCGAACGGACACCAGTCGGGTTCCGAGGACTGGTGCGAGGTCTGCGGACACCGCATGGCCGGGACGGACGCGCCCGCGGGCGCGGTCCCGCCGCCTCCTCCGCCCTCCGCGCCCGGTTACGGCTACCCGCAGGTGCCCGGCACCGGACAGCCGACCGCACAGGCCGAACTCTGCCCGCAGTGCCGCACCCCGCGTGAGGCGATGGCGCCGTACTGCGAGGAGTGCCGCTGGAACTTCCTCACGAACACGGCGACGTCGTACACCCCGCTGGCTCCGCAGGGCGGCACCGGCGGCCCGGCGCCCGGCCTGAATCTGCCGCCCGGGTTCCAGGCGCGGCAGGGCCCGCCGTCGCAGCAGCGGGACCCGTTCGAGTACCAGGGCTCCCGGCCTTCGCAGATGAACCGGCCGGCCGAGCCGCTCTCGCCGGAGGAAGGCAGCCGCCCGGGACCGCCTCCCCCGCCGTCCTTCCAGCAGGGGCCGCCGGCTCCGCCGTCGTTCCAGCAGCAGTCGCCCTCGCCGTTCGAGGCGCAGGGGCAGCAGGGGCAGGCGCCCGGCCGGCCGGACCGGCAGGGTCCCCCCTCGCCGTTCGATCCCCAGGGCCGTCCGGGCCAGCAGGTCCCGGGCCAGCAGGGGCCCGGCCAGCAGGGGCCCGGCCAGCAGGGGCAGGGATCGCAGGGTGCTCCGCCCTCGCCGTTCGAGCCGCAGCGGCAGGGGCCGCCTCCCCCGCCGTCGTTCCAGCAGCAGAGCGCGCCTGCGGCGCCTCAGCGGCCGCAGGCGCCGCAGACCGGTGAGGGCGACGACTGGATGCTGCCGCCGCCCTCGCAGCAGCAGTCTCCGCAGGCCTTCCAGCAGGGCCCGCAGGCGCCTCCGGCCGGCCAGGCGCCTCAGCCCCCGCACCAGCAGTTCCCCGGCCGGGGTCCTGCCCAGGGCGGGCGGGATGAGGGGCCGGGCAGCTGGACGGCCGTCATCGCCCCGGACCGTGACTACTTCCTGGCGATGATGCAGCGCAGCGGTCCCGAGGCGACCGGGCTCAACCTGCCCGCGTACTCCCCGGAACAGCGTCTTGCGCTCACCGGCGGCCAGATCACCGTCGGCCGCCGCCGGCACAGCACCGGTGAGTCCCCCGACATCGATCTCTCCGTCCCGCCGGAGGACCCGGGCGTCTCGCACCAGCACGCCGTGCTGGTGCGGCAGCCGGACGGCAGCTGGGCCGTCGTCGACCAGAACTCCACCAACGGCACCACGCTCAACGGTGCCGAGGACCCGATCCAGCCCTATGTCCCCGTTCCGCTCCAGGACGGTGACCGGGTGCACGTCGGTGCCTGGACGACGATCACGGTCCGCCGCGACTGATCCGGCGGGCCGGACGCCCGTCGGGCGTCGACCGGGGTCCTAGGACCCCGGTCCTCGGCCGACGCGTCTGCGACGATGGACGGGTGACAGAGATTCCGCGCGACACGCTTCAGGAGCAGACCTTCTACGAGCAGGTCGGCGGCGAGGAGACGTTCCGGCGCCTGGTCCACCGCTTCTACCAGGGCGTCGCGGACGACCCGCTGCTGCGTCCGATGTATCCGGAGGCGGATCTGGGCCCCGCCGAGGAACGGTTCGCGCTGTTCCTGATGCAGTACTGGGGCGGTCCGCGCACCTACAGCGACCAGCGGGGCCATCCCCGGCTGCGGATGCGGCACGCGCCGTTCCAGGTGGACCGGGCGGCGCACGACGCCTGGCTCCGCCACATGCGGGTGGCCCTCGACGAGCTCGCTCTTCCTCCCGAGCAGGAGCGGCAGTTGTGGGAGTACCTCACCTACGCCGCCGCCTCGATGATCAACACCGCGGGCTGACCCCCTGCGCGGATTCCGGTGCCACGCAGCCGCATCACGGTCACGATCCCGTCAAGGTGCGCCCACGAGCGGTTCCAGGGGCCCGTGCACTCTGAAAGCATCCGGTACACACCGGGGGGTGTGCGGCTGCTGAGGGTTCGGGGGATCAGGTGACGGGGTTCGTCCTTCTGCGGGTGCGTGCGCACCGGCTCCTGCTCTCCGCCGCCGTCCTGGCCGTGCTGCTCACCACCTGTGCGCTGGCCGCGCTCACCGCGTTCTCCGGTTCCATGGGCGACGCCGCGCTGCGGCACACGCTCACCCACCGCTCCGCCGGGCAGGCCTCCCTCCTCGTCTCCGCCGACGTGGACCGCGAGCGGCGCGAGGAGGCCGACGCCATGGTGCGCCGGTCGGCCCGCAGCACGTTCGACGGGCTGCCGGTGACCGTGCGGAAGCTGGAGAGCTCCGGGGCCTACGCCCTGCCGCGCGCCGTCCGGGCACCTGCCGCGCAGCGCGGTGAACCCGACCTGACGCACCTCGCCTCGCTGGACCGCAGCCGTGTGCGCCTCGTCGCCGGCCGCCTGCCGGACGCCGGGGCGGGGGGCGCGAAGGAGCCCGTGCAGGTCGCGCTGCCGCGCGCCGCCGCCGAGGCGCTGAAGCTGGGGCCGGGCTCCCGGGTCACCCTCACCGACCGGATGACCGAGGCGCCGCTGCCGGTCGAGATCACCGCTCTCTACGAGGCGTCCGACCTGGACGACCCGTACTGGCGGCTGGACGCGCTCGGCGGGCGGGGCGTCCGCGAGGTCGTCTTCACCACCTACGGCCCGCTGCTGGCCGACCCGGCCGTGCTGGGGTCGGCCAGGATCAGCGCCGGCCCGGTGTCCTGGCTGGCGTCCGCCGACTTCCGCACGGTGACGACCGGCCGGACCGGAGCTCTGCACCGCGCGTCGACGGCAGGCCCGAAAGCACTGTCCGGCTCCTCGGTGTTCGGGGACGGGGCCACGGTGCGGACATCGCTGCCGGCCGTCATCGACCGGATCGAGCGTGGGCTGCTGGTGTCCCGCTCCACGGTCGTGATCGTCGCCGTGCAGCTGGTCCTGCTCGCCGGATACGCCCTGCTGCTCGTGGCCGGGCTGCTGAGCGGCGAGCGGGGCGGCGAGACCGAACTGCTGCGCGCGCGGGGCGGATCCGGAGGACGTATCGCTTCGCTGGCCGCGGTCGAGGCGCTGCTGATCGCGGTGCCCGCCGCCGTCTTCGCACCGCTGCTGGCCGGTCCCCTGACCAGGCTGCTCGCGGACCGGAGCGAGCTCGGCCGGATCGGGCTGCGACTGGACGGGGCGGTGGACGGCACGGTCTGGCTGGTGGCGGGCGCCGTCGCACTGGCGTGCGCGCTCGCGGTGGTCGCGCCCGCCCTGGCGGCGGGCGCGGGACGCCGGGGCGCCCGGGCGGCGGCGCTGCCCGCTCCGGTGCGGGCGGGGGCCGACCTCGGGCTGCTGCTGATCGCCGGGGTGGCGTACTGGCAGCTGGACCGGCAGACGGGGACGTCCGGCAGCGGTGTGCTCAGCGGCGGCCGGGAGGGTGAACTGGGCATCGATCCGCTGCTCGTCGCCGCCCCCGCGCTGGCCCTGCTCGCGGGCACCGTCCTGACCCTGCGCCTGCTCCCCCCGGCCGCCCGGCTCGCCGAGCGACGGGCGGCAGGCGGCCGTGGCCTGTCCGCCGCCCTGGCGGGCTGGCAGTTCAGCCGGCGCCCGCTGCGGGGTGCGGGTCCGGTACTGCTGTTGGTCCTGTCGGTCGCGATGGGCATGCTGGCCATCGGTCAGAGCGCTTCGTGGGACCGTTCGCAGCGTGACCAGGCCGACTTCAGGTCGGGTGCGTCGGTGCGCGTGGTCGGCACACCGTCCGGTGACCCGGCGAGGGCCGCCGCCTACACGGATCTGCCGGGCGTGCGGGAGGCGGCTCCGGCGTTCCGCACGACAGCCGGTCTCTCCGGCGGGCGGACGGCCGAGGTGCTCGCCCTGGACACCGCGCACGCGGACGAGCTGATGCTGATGCGCGAGGACCTCTCCGGTACGTCACCGCGGGAGCTGTTCGACGCGATCGCACCGCAGGGGACCGCCCGGGTCGGGGTGCTCCTGCCCGAGGGCAGTGAACGGGTGCTGTTCGACCTCCGGGTCGGTGACACCTCGGCGCCCGGCGGGAGGTCACCGTCGGATTCGGCGGTGCTGGTCAGCGTGCTGCTGGAGGACCGTTACGGCATCGGGTACCGGGTGGGGGCGGGCACCGTCCCGGTCGACGGCCGCGCACACGCCGTGTCCTTCCCCGTGTCGGCGTCGGGAGAGCTGGCGGTGACGGGTTTCGAACTCGACAGCGACGTGCCGGAGGGCCGCGCCGAGACGCGCCTGGTCTCCGTGACCGGGCTCAGGGCGCTCACCGCGGGTGGCGGCGAGCAGCCGGCCCCTGCCTCGGACGGGGTGCGCTGGCAGGCGGGAGTGACCATGGCCGCGGCCGGGGAGGAACAGGCCGGCAGGAAACCGGAGGCGGTGACGGGCACGGGTGCCTCACCGGCCTTCCGGTACGAGACCGGCCGCACCCGCGACGACGGCGTCCTCCACGGCGACCCTGTCAGCACTCTCCGCGTCACCGCGGCCCGCCCGCCGGCCACGGCTCCGAAGGCCGTGGCCACCGACGCGTATCTGAGGTACGCGGGGGCGGAGCCGGGCCAGGAGATCGATCTCACTCTGGCGGGCAGCACGGTCCGGGTGACCCTGGTGAAGTCGGTGCGGCAACTCCCGACCACCGGTCCCGGGGCGGCCTCCGGGTTGCCCGAGGACGCCCCGGAGCCGTCCACGAAGCCGGGCGGCAGCCTGCTGCTGGATCTCAGGGCGGTGTCGCAGGTGCTCGCCCACCGGCCGGGGGCCGCCCTCGCGCCCACCGAGTGGTGGCTGAGCACCGCGCCCGGCGACGGCCCGGAGGTGGCGGCCGAGCTGCGCGGGCTGCCCGGGGCCGATGCGGCGCAGGTGCGGGTGCGTGACGAGGTGGCCCGGGAACTGGCGGACGACCCCCTGGGGGCGGGGCCGCAGGCCGCGCTGCCGGCCGTCGCCGTGGTGGCCGCCGCCTTGGCCGCGGTCGGATTCGCCGTCGGACTCGTCGGCTCGCAGCGCGAACGGGCCGCCGAGTTCGCCGTGCTGCGGGCTCTGGGCGCATCCCGCCGCCGGCTGGCCGGGACGACGGCCGCGGAGCAGGGCGTACTGATCTCCCTGGCCCTGCTGACCGGGCTCGTCCTCGGGGCGGTGCTGACCCGGGCCGTCGTGCCGCTCGTCGTGCTGACCGGGCAGGCCGCCAGGCCCGTGCCGGACGTGCTGGTGCTGCTGCCGGCCGGCCAGGTCGCGGCCCTGCTCACCTCGGTCGCCGCGCTGCCGCTGCTGATCGTCGCCGCGATCACACTGCGCCGCGGCGACCCCGCGGTGTCGCTGCGCCACCAGGGGGACAACTGATGAACGCCACCGAGATCCCCGCCGCCTGCGCCCCTTGGGTGCGTACGAGGCTGCGCACCGCTCCCGGTGTCTTTGCCGCCCTCGCGGTCCTGGTGTTCCTGACCGCTTTCCTCGCCGCCGCGTTCCCGCGTGCCGTGGACGCGTACGAGGCGAAGGCGCTGCGCCACGACATCACGACCGTCCCGCCCGGGCAGAGTGTGCTCGAGGTGACGTCGCCGCCGCCCCCGCTCTCCGCGCCGCGTCCGGTGCGGGAGCAGGCCATGCGGGAGGAGTCGCTGGCCGGCGGCCACCACGCGCTGGTGAAGGCGCTTCCCGAACCCGTACGCGTGGATCCGCGGTTCTCCTCCTACGGGGTGCACACGGCGAAGCCGATCGTCGCGGAGGAGCCCTGGCTGCCCCGCCCCGACGCGATGCCCCCGCAGCTGCACTACGCCGTCCCGTCGGCACTCGGCGAGCACAGCAGGCTGGCCGCGGGCCGCCTGCCCGTCGCGCGCGGTGAGGTGACCGCCGGCGCCGGTGAGGTGGAGGCGGCCGTCACCGAGGAGACCGCGGCGGAGCTGAGGATGAAGCCGGGTTCCACGATCACGGTGCCCACCCAGGGCGGGAAGCCGCTCACCGTCCGGATCACGGGCCTCGTGAAACCGCTGCACCCGGAGAGCGGTTACTGGGCGGTCGATCCCCTCTACCGCGCCCCGTCGCTGATCCAGGATCCGGGTTCCCCGACACCGGTCCTCTACTGGACGGCGACACTGCTCCTGGCGGAAGGCACCGGGCCGGCCCTGCTGGACACCACGGGCGAACCCGAGCTGTACTGGCGCCTCGCCCCGGACGCCACCGGTCTCACCGCGGCCGACGCCCCCCGGCTGCGGGACGCCGTCGCCACGCTGGAGAACGGCCCCGGGCTGCTGGAGCTGCGTGCCCTGGTGGGGCCCAACGCGACGCTCACCACGAACCTGGACGCGGTCCTCGGCAGCTATTTCGCGATGCGTCAGGCCATCGGCCCCGTCGTCACGGTCGCCGCGGCCGGGATCGGGGCGGTCGCCGCCGTCGTCCTGCTGATGACGGGCGGGCTGATCAGTGCCCGCCGTCACCAGGAGCTGGCCCTGCTGCGCGCCCGCGGAGGCTCGCTGCGGGGCATCGGCGGGCGGCTGCTGGCCGAGACGGCGGTGGCCGCACTGCCCGCGGCGGCGCTCGGCCTGCTGTCGGCCGTGCTGCTCTTCCGCGAGGCCCGGTTCCCGCCCGCCCTGTTCGGCGCAGCCGCCGTCGCGGCGCTCGTCTGCGCGGCCCTGCCCCTCCGTACGGCCGTGCGACACCGCAGGCCGCTGCTGCACGGTGCCCGCGACGACCTGGTGGACTCCAGGCCCAGCAGGCGTCGCACGGTCGCCGAGCTGACCGTGCTGGTCCTCGCGGCCGGCGCGGTCGCGGCGCTGCGCCGCCGCGGCACGGTGGCGGGCTCGGGCACCGATCTGCTGGCCAGTGCCGCGCCCGTCCTGGTGGGGCTGATCGCCGCGCTCGTACTCGTGCGGCTGTATCCGCTGCCCCTGCGGCTGGCGGCCCGCCCTGTGGCGCGGCTGCGGGGGGTGGTCGGCTTCCTGTCGCTGGCCCGGGCGGGCCGGGCCCCGGCGGGTGGCACACTGCCCCTGCTGGCCCTGCTGATCGCGCTGACCACAGCGGCGTTCGGCGGCTCGGTGCTCGCGGGGGTCACGGACGCCCGCGACGACGCGGCACTGCGGGCCGTCGGCGCGGACGCCCGGATCAGCGGGGAGGGCGGGCTGTCCCCGGTCTCCGACGGCACCGTCCGCCGGGTGCGGGCGGTGGACGGCGTCCAGGACGTCACACCCGTGCGCATCGAGTACGGGACCCCGCTGGCGTCAGCCCAGGACACCGGACCGGACACGAAGCGCGCGACCCTGATGGGCGTCGAGCCGGAGTCGTACGCACGTCTGGCACGCGGCACCGGACTGCCGGTCTTCCCCACTGCCCCGCTGAGGAACGGGCCGGGACAGGACGAGGCGCTCCCCGCCCTCGTCTCGCCCGCGCTCGCGGAGCGGCTCGGTGAGCGGCCCCGCACCATCCGGTCGCAGGCGGGGGACATCACGGTGCGGGTGGCCGGGGTGATCTCGCGTACCTCCGCGGTGAGCGAACCGGAGTTCCTGATCGTCGACGCGAAAGGACTCGCGCCGGGGGGGCCCACGACGCTGCTGGTCACCGGGTCCTCGCTCGACGGGCAGGAGCTGCGGGCGGCCGCGCGTGAGGCGGGGCCGGAGTTCGAGGTGCGGCTGCGGACGGAGGAGCGCGAGAAGTTCGTGGACACCCCGATGCAGTCGGGTGCCGAAGGGATCTACGGAGCGGCCGTCGTGGCGGGCGCCGGATACGCGCTGCTCGCCGTGCTCCTGTCCCTGCTGCGGACCGCACCGGAGCGCACCACGCTCCTGGCCCGGCTGCGCACCATGGGGCTCACCACCCGTCAGGGGCGGCGGCTGCTCGTGTTCGAGGCGCTGCCGCAGGCGCTGATGGCCGCGTCCGGCGGGCTCCTCGTCGGCTGGGCGAGCATCGTCCTGCTGGCGCCCGGTGTCGACCTGGGCGCACTGGCGCTGGCCGGTGGCGCCCCCTCGGCACCGCACACCGCTTCGTTGCGGGCCGACATCCGGTCGCTGGCGCTCCCGGCGGCCGGTGCGGTCCTCCTCGCCACCGCCGTGGCCGGCGTCCAGGCGTGGTGGGCGAGCCGTCGTGGATCGATCAAGGAACTCAGGGCAGGAGACACCCGGTGACACCGTCGACAGAGACCACCCTGGCGGAACTCGAACAACGGGCCGCCGCACGCCGTGACCGGCCGGAGTACGGGCACGACGCCCTGATCGCCTGCGACCGGCTGGTACGCGTCTTCTCCACGGACGGTGTGGAGGTGCAGGCGCTTCAGGGGCTCGACCTGCTGGTCGCTCAGGGCGAGTTGATGGCCCTGGTCGGGGCGTCGGGCAGCGGGAAGTCGACCCTGATGAACATCCTGGCCGGTCTGGACGTCCCCACGGCCGGGTCGGCGAAGGTGGCGGGCTGCGACCTGCTGGCGATGGGGCAGAAGGAGCGGTTGCGCTACCGCCGCGACATCGTCGGCTTCGTGTGGCAGCAGACCTCCCGCAACCTGCTGTCGTACCTGACGGCCGTACAGAACATCACGCTCCCCATGCAGTTGCGCGGTGGCGGCCGCAGCCGCGAGCGGGCCGCACGGGCCGAGTCGCTGCTGGAGATGCTGGAGGTCACGGACTGCCGCGACCGCCGTCCCGCCCAGATGTCCGGCGGCCAGCAGCAGCGGGTGGCGCTCGCGGTGGCCCTGGCGAACAGCCCTTCGGTGCTGCTCGCCGACGAGCCGACCGGGGAGCTGGACTCCGCGACCGGCGAGCAGGTGTTCGCCGCGTTCCGCCGTGCCAACGAGGAGCTCGGTACGACGATCGTGATCGTCACCCATGACCAGGCGGTGGCGGACGAGGTGCGCCGCACCGTTGCGATCCGCGACGGCCGTACGTCGTCCGAAGTGCTGCGGCGCACCGAGGTGGACGCCGCGACGGGACAGGAGTCCCAGGTGGCGCGGGAGTACGCGATGCTCGACCGGGCGGGCCGGCTGCAACTGCCCGCGGACTACACCGAGGCGCTGGGGATGGAGCACCGGGTGATGCTGGAACTGGAGCGGGACCACATCGGGGTGTGGCCGGACACACCGAAGGAGTAGACCCCTCGAAGAGACTTCCGGGCGCTCCCCGGGAAGGCCCTCAGGCGGTGCCGACCGTCACGGCGAGGGTGCCGAGGCCTCCGCCCGGGCCCCGCAGGGCGATCGAGCCGAACGGCGTGCGCAGCCGCAGCCAGACACCGGCGGTGAGCAGCGCGACGGGGAAGTCGGGGGCCGGGCGCAGGAATCCCAGGGACTGGGCGGCGTGCACGGCGCGCAGGGGGAGGCCCGTGCCGCCGACCGTCCGGGACCAGATCTCGCGGCCGATCAGTTCGCGTTCCGCCCGGGTACGCCGGTCCTCGGGCAGCGCCGCGTCGCGGGCCCGGAATTCGGCCACGGCGTCGGCGAGCCGGGTGCGCAGGCCGACGGGGTCCGGCAGTCCGGGGCGCTCCTGCCAGCCGCCGCGCGGCGGCAGTATCCCGGCCCAGGGCGGCCCGGTGACGGGCGCCGGCAGGGCGCTCAGGCCGGCCGTCTCGTCGTCCCCGTCCGTGTTCAGCGCTTCGAGGAGTTCACCGGCCGAGACCGTGACGTCGAAGTCATGGGTGCCGGCCAGGCGGACCGTGCGGATCGCGAGGACCTCGAACGACGGCGGCCTGCCGAAGACCGCCAGCGCGCCGCCGCCCGCCTGGAGGCGGACGGCGGCGGCCCGGTCGTAGTGCAGCAGCCTGCCGAGGAAGGCGGCGAGATCCGCCGCCTCCCTCGCGTCGGCGAACCGCGGCGACCGTACGGGCACTGTCATGCGAGGGCGGGCTCCTGGTCGAGGTACTCCTGCAGGAAGAGCTTCTCCTCGGCGGTTATCCGCCGCGGCCGCCCCTCGGCCAGGTTGTAGGGCACGACGACCGTCGACGCCCGTACGTACACCTGCTCGGGGTCCTTGACCTCGTAGGCGATCGTCAGCGACGCCGCGGTGATCTTCGTGACCCATGACTCGATGGTCACCGGCGTGTGCCGGTGGACCAGCGGCCTCACGTAGTCGATCTCGTGCCGGGCCACGACGGAGCCACCGGAGAAGGACGGCGAGCCGTCCCCCGGCGCCAGCCGGAACATGAAGTCGATGCGCGCCTCCTCCAGGTAGCGGAGGAAGACCACGTTGTTCACGTGGCCGAAGGCATCCATGTCCGACCAGCGCAGCGGGCAGCTGTAGATGTGACGGGCCAAGTCGATCAGCCTCGCGTGAGCTTCTTGTACGTGGCACGGTGCGGGCGGGCCGCGTCCGCACCGAGACGCTCGATCTTGTTCTTCTCGTAGGACTCGAAGTTGCCCTCGAACCAGTACCACTTGGAGTCGCCCTCGTACGCCAGGATGTGCGTGGCGACGCGGTCCAGGAACCAGCGGTCGTGGGAGATGACCACAGCGGCCCCGGGGAACTCCAGCAGTGCGTTCTCGAGCGAGGACAGGGTCTCGACGTCGAGGTCGTTGGTGGGCTCGTCGAGGAGCAGCAGGTTGCCGCCCTCCTTGAGCGTCAGCGCCAGGTTGAGGCGGTTGCGCTCACCACCGGACAGGACGCCGGCCGGCTTCTGCTGGTCCGGGCCCTTGAAGCCGAACGCGGAGACGTACGCCCGCGAGGGCATCTCGACCTGGCCGACGTTGATGTAGTCCAGCTCGTCCGAGACGACGGCCCAGAGGGTCTTCTTCGGGTCGATGTTGGCGCGGGACTGGTCGACGTAGGAGATCTTGACCGTGTCGCCGACCTTGATGGCGCCGGAGTCGGGGGTCTCCAGGCCCTGGATCATCTTGAACAGCGTGGTCTTGCCCGCGCCGTTCGGGCCGATGACGCCGACGATGCCGTTGCGCGGCAGCGTGAACGACAGGTCGTCGATGAGGACCTTGTCGCCGAAGGCCTTCGAGAGGTTCTCGACCTCGACGACGATGGAACCGAGCCGCGGGCCCGGCGGGATCTGGATCTCCTCGAAGTCCAGCTTCCGCATCTTGTCCGCCTCGGCCGCCATCTCCTCGTAACGGGCGAGACGTGCCTTGGACTTGGTCTGACGGCCCTTGGCGTTGGAGCGGACCCACTCCAGCTCTTCCTTGAGCCGCTTGGCGCGCTTCTCGTCCTTGCGGCCCTCGACCTTGAGGCGGGTGGCCTTCTTGTCGAGGTAGGTGGAGTAGTTGCCCTCGTAGGGCAGCGCGCGGCCCCGGTCGAGCTCGAGGATCCACTCGGCGACGTTGTTCAGGAAGTACCGGTCGTGCGTGACGGCGACGACGGCGCCCGCGTACTTCGAGAGGTGCTGCTCCAGCCAGTTCACCGACTCGGCGTCGAGGTGGTTGGTGGGCTCGTCGAGGAGGAGCAGGTCCGGGGCCTCGATGAGGAGCTTGCAGAGCGCCACACGGCGCTTCTCGCCACCGGAGAGGTTCACGACGGGCCAGTCGCCGGGCGGGCAGCCCAGGGCGTCCATGGCCTGCTCCAGCTGGGCGTCGAGGTCCCACGCGCCTGCGTGGTCCAGGTCCTCCTGGAGCTTGCCCATCTCGTCCATGAGCGCGTCGGAGTAGTCGGTCGCCATGAGCTCGGCGACCTCGTTGAAGCGCTTGAGCTTGCTCATGGTCTCGGCGGCGCCGTCCTGGACGTTCTCCAGCACGGTCTTGTTCTCGTCGAGCTCCGGTTCCTGCATGAGGATGCCGACGCTGAAGCCGGGGGACAGGAAGGCGTCACCGTTGGACGGCTGCTCCAGGCCCGCCATGATCTTCAGCACCGTGGACTTACCGGCACCGTTGGGCCCCACGACACCGATCTTCGCGCCGGGCAGGAAGTTCAGATTGACGTCATCGAGAATCACCTTGTCGCCGTGCGCTTTGCGCGTCTTGCGCATGGTGTAGATGTACTCAGCCAAGAGAAACCGTCCGGCAGCAATAGAGGTGTGGGCAGATACACCCATCTTGCCTGACGCACGCACCCGGACGGAAACCAGTCCGGCCCCCGGAACGCTCCCGGCGTGTCCGTCCGGACCGCCGGGAACGGCCCGGTGACGCGAAAGGCCTGGTACGGGGGTCCGTACCAGGCCTTTCGCCGCGCATTCCCGCTGCGCCTGTGCTCAGTCACTCACCGCTGTTGTGCGGCTTCTTCCGGCGGAGCAGGAGGACCGCGCCGCCGCCGAGGACGACGAGGGCGATGGCGACGCCCGCGATGACCGGGGTGGCGCTGGAGCCGCCGGTCGCGGCGAGGCCGCCCTCGGCGCCCGCGGAGCCGGTACCGGTCCGGGCGGGCACGGGCTCGGCACCGCTCTGGGTGGTGACGTCGTCACCCGGAACGGGGGTTCCGGCGGTCGCGCAGTCCAGCACGCCCCTGAAGTTCTTGCTGAAGCCCCCGGGGACGGTGATCGTGAAGTCGTACGCCTGGTCCTCGGGGACCGGGATCGTCACCGTGCGGGTCTCACCGGCCGCGATGGTGTGCTCGATGCCTGCCAGCTCGAAGGTGAAGGCCTCGTCGCCCTCGTTGCCCGCCGTGATGTCCACGCCGCCCTTGGCGCAGTTCTTCCGCGCGGTGAGCGCGGGCACCGCGCCCTTCTCCGCCCAGGTGGCGCTCGCCGTCGCGCTGACCGTGGACTCGCTGGAACCGGCGAGGATCATGGTCTGGCTCTTGGTCAGCCCGGCGAAGACCCGGCCCACGGGTACGGACGTGGTGGCCTGGACGGTCAGCGAGGCCGAGCCGTCCGCGGCGTCCTCGGGGATGTCGAAGTAGAGGCCGGAGCCGTCGGTCGCCTCGGTGACGGGCTTGCCGTCCTTGTCGGTGACCTTGACCCCGCCCGCGGCGGCGTCGGCGGGCGGGGTCACGGAGACCTGGCCCGCGTCGGTGCGGACGGTGACCGGACCGACCCGCTCACCGGCCTTGCCGGAGACCGCGGTGGGCTCCAGGGCCACGGAGGCCTTGGGCTCCGCGACACTCCGCGCCTTCTTCTCGAGCCAGTCGGCCAGCTTCTCCGCGTGCGCGTCCTTGGCCTCGACATCGGCCTTGTCCGAGAAACGCCAGATCGCGACCTGGGTGCCCGCAGCCGCAGTCTTCGGGGTGAGCGGCCCGGTACCGGCCTCGTCGGCGAGCCCCGCGAGGTCGTCGACCTGCGGGTACGAGTGCTGCAGGATCCAGCGGATCTTGCCGGCGCTCTCGTTGGCGCCGAGCGAGGTCTGGTCCCAGGGGGTCTCCAGGTACTTCGCCCGGTCCTGGGTGGGGTTGTGGATGTCGATGCAGTACGTCTTCAGCTGGCCGCCGCCCTCGACGTCCAGCTCGAACAGGCCGGCGGGAAGCTCCTGCGTCGTGTTCGCCTCGCCGCCCTCGCCACCGGTGCGGAGCACGGCGCTGTCATAGGTCTTCAGCCCGTCCAGCACGGCGGTCGCCCCGCCCTGGTGCAGTCCGGCCTCGTCCGCGGCCGCCGACGTCGCGCCGACGAGGGTTCCCGCGGCCACCAGTCCGCCGGCCAGCACCGCCGCTGCCGCTCTGACGAGACCACGGCCCCGGCCGTTCCCGGCAGGCTCCTGGCCGTACCGCCTGTTCCCACTCCGGCTCCGGCTCCCTATGGAGCCCTCCGCCGCCGCCGTCGACGACGAAGTGGACGCTGAAGACACAGAAAACACAGAATTCCCCTCCGGGCGAGACCTCACGCATGACGCGCGTGTGGGAGGTGTCTCGCCAGCAAACTCAAGTGCCGCATGGGTACTGGGGAATCGTAAGGAGCGAGCGAAGAGGAATCCCCCGTCATGCCGTCAGACAACCATTCCGACTCATAATCGTTATAGCCCTGTTCGGCGCGCCCCCTCCCCTTCAGGACATGGATACTGTTTCCGTGGCCGGTTTCTGACGACGCGTAGGCGCCGTCAGTGCCGGATCGCCTCTGACCACCCGCCGGAACGCTGCCGTGCCCCTGGTCAGGTCGTGTCCCACCGCCAGGGCCTCGACGTCCACGGAGGTCTTCCACACCCCGTCCCGCTCCTCCTCGCGCACCTTCAGCCGGCCGTGCACGACGAGCGGCTCTCCGACCGAGACCGAACCGGACAGATTCCCCGCGAGTGTCCGTCGTGCCCATACCGTGTAGAAGCTGGTGCGGCCGTCCGCCCAGATCTGCTGCTCCCGGTCCCACCGCCGAGGTGTCACCGCCAACCGGAATCGCGCCGTCGATCCGGTCCCCGCCTCCCGGAAGTCCACCGGCGTCGCGGCGTTTCCCACCAGCGTCACCAAGGTCTCGTTCATTTCCCGTCCCCCGATTCCCTGCCGTATTCCGTCCGTTTTCCGTCCCGCTGCCCGCCCCGCACCGATGCGGTGCGACGGCGTGCGGTCCGGTACGTCTGTCTGATCCGCTGTGACCATGCTGGACGGAAACCGGGAATTCCGCGGAGGCCTGTGGATTACCCGCCGGTTGTGGACAACTCCGTCACCGCCGCATACCGCTCCCGCACCTCGCGGTAGCGCGCCAGCTCCGCGGCCACCGGGTCCAGGACCCTGGCCCTGCCGCAGCCGGCTGCCGCCTCGCGGAGCCGCCGTTCCGCCTCCTGGCCGTACCGGCGCGCGGGGCCCCGTGCCGCGGCCGCGCACGACCATTCGACGAGCGGCCCGCCGAGCACTCCGGCCAGCATGAGCAGGGCGGGGACGATCAGGCCCGGTTCGAGCACGCCCACGATCTGGCCGAGCAGCCACAGGCCCCCGAAGAGCTGGAGCAACGTCATGGAGGCCTGGACGAGTACCGCCGCAGGCCACCATGCCGGGCGTGGCGGCCTGGTGCCACGGCTGCCGGGGCCCCGCGCGCCGGGCGCGGCAGTCGTGTCCGGGGCCCCGGAGCCACGCCTCCCCCGCCCCGTCGCCGGACTCCGCCCGCCCGGGCCGTGCCCGCCGGAACCCGATTCACCGGAGCCCGGGACGGCCGCAGCGGGTCCCGTGTCCCGGTTCGCTCCACGGCCCCGGCCACCGGTCGGTGTGTTCCTCGTCAGCTGGTCCAGCGCCTCGGGCAGTCCCTTCGCCCCGTTCACCGCCGCCTCACGCACGGCCTGCGCCCAGGGTGCGGGCAGGCCCTCCACCGCGTCGTCGGCCAGCTTCCGCACGGCCTGCTCCACACGCTGCCGGGCGGTGAACTCCTCCTCCGGCGGCGGCGCGAGCACCTTCGCCATGAGGTCGAGACCGCCCAGCTGCCGGGTGGACTCGTACCAGCGCCACAGCCGCAGCCAGGGCGTCCCGCAGGCCCGCCCCGCGTTCCTGCGCCACTCCCGTTCCGCCGCCTGCCCTGCCGCGACCGCGCCGACGGCTTCCGCGAGCCGGTCGGTGAAATCCTCGCGGGCCCGCTCGCCGAGCCCCGGCCGCCCCTCGGCGACGTACTGCGGCCGGAGCCGCGCGGCGGCCGCGTCCACATCGGCGGACAGCCTGCGCGCCGCCGCCGTACGGGCCTGGACGAACCTGCCCAGCACCTCGCGCAGGTCTCCCACCCCCGCCCCGGTGAGCGCGGACAGCGACATGACCGTGACGCCCGGCTCGCCGTGTTCCCCCACCGCCATGCCGTCCTCGTCGAGCAGTCGGCGCAGATCGTCCAGGACCAGGTCGGCGGCCTCGCCGGGCAGCCGGTCGATCTGGTTGAGCACGACGAAGGAGATCTCGGCGTGCCCGGCGAGGGGCCGCAGATAGCGTTCGTGCAGGGCCGCGTCGGCGTACTTCTCCGGGTCGACGACCCAGATCACCGCGTCGACCAGGGCCAGTACCCGGTCCACCTGCTCCCGGTGGCCGGTCGCCGCCGAGTCGTGGTCGGGCAGGTCCACCAGGACGAGCCCCTGCAGCGCCTCGTCGGTGGGCGTACCCCCCTGTACGGGCCTGCGCCGGAGCCGGCCCGGGATGGCCAGCCGGTCGAGCAGTCCGGCGGCGCCGTCGGTCCAGCTGCAGGCGATCGGGGCGGAGGTGGTCGGCCTGCGCAGCCCGGTGTCGGAGATCTGGATGCCCGCGAGCGCGTTGAAGAGGGTGGACTTGCCGCTGCCGGTGGCTCCCGCGACGGCGACGACCGTGTGCCGTGAGGAGAGCCGCTGGCGGGCCGACGCCTCGTCGAGTACGCGCCCCGCCTCGGCGAGGGTCTCCCCGTCGAGCCGGGCGCGGGAGAGCCCGACCAGTTCCCTCAGCGCGTCCAGCCGCGGCCGCAGGGGGTTGCCGGGCAGTGCGTAGGCCTCGACCTGGGGCCCCGGGTCGTCCTGGGCAGCCGGTCCGCCCTCCACGCCCTCCGGCGCGACCTCGGTGGCACGGCGCGCGATGAGCCCGTCGTCCCAGCGCCGCCCGTCGTCCTGCCGGGTCTCCTCCACGCCCTCGTCCCGGCTCCGGTCAGTGACGGCAGTCATCGCTGCCACCTCTCCTTCTGCAGTACGGACAGCGCTGCGATCAGTTCGGCCTGCGGATCGGGGGTGACCTCCAGCGCGTCCAGCGGTGCGATCCGCCGGTCGCGCTCCCCGTGCATGACCTGGTCCAGACAGTCGGTGAGCAGTGCCCCGCCCTTGTCGCGGAGGCGCAGTGCCCCCTGGGCACCGATCCGTTCGGCGAGCTGTTCTCCGGCGCCCCTGGCGCGGCGTCCGCCGAGGAGGGTGGCGGCCAGCAGCGCCGCCACCGTCTCGGCGTCGGGTGCCGCGTTGCGGTCGAGCAGCCGCGTCTCCTCCTCGGCGAGTTCTTCCAGCACCCGCCGCCAGCGCCGTACGGCCATGCCGATCCGGCCCTGGATGTCCTCGGCGGGCCCCCACCCGCCCTCCTCCCGGCCGGCGTCCTCGAACCGGAAGTCCCTGGCGGCGGGCTCACGCCGCCAGGTCGCACGGATCTGCTCGTCGGAGGCGGCCACGGCGCACTGCAGCAGGGCCACCAGGCTCTCCACGAGTGCGTCCAGCAGCTCCTCCGCGGTGCTGTAGAGCGGATATCCGCGCCACCGGGTGCGGGCACCACCGGCGAGCACCGCGCCGTCCCGGAGCCATCGCCGTACGCGCCCCAGCTCCTTCCCGTACGCCGCCTCGACCACACCGGTCAGCCGCACGGCCGCGGCGTACTGCGCGGCCACCGCCCCGGCCAGCTCGGGCATCCGTACGTCGAGCGAGTCGATGACCCCGGACGCCGTACGCCCCACTGCCTGCTGACGGGCCGCCGGGTCCTGCACCCGGTGGGTGAGCCAGGCACGCAGGGGCGCGACGGCTGTGGTGGGCAGCAGGCCACTGCCGCCGCCCGCGGACTCGGGCAGCTCCGGAATGGTGAAGCGGGGGACATCGCCCAGACCGGCCCGGGTGAGCAGGGCCGCGTACTGCCGGGACACCTCGGCGATCATCTGGTGCGGTACCCGGTCCAGGACGATGACGAGGGAGGCGTCGTACTCCTTGGCGGTGCGCAGCAGGTGCCACGGCACGGCGTCCGCGTACCGGGACGCGGTGGTCACCATCACCCACACGTCGGCGGCGCAGATGAGCTCGGCGGCCAGGACCCGGTTCCGTACGACGAGTGAGTCGATGTCGGGTGCGTCCAGGAGGGCGAGCCCCCGGGGCAGGGTCGCCGCCGTCTCCACGCGCAGCACGGTGTCGTCCCGGTCGCCCCCGGCCCCGAAGTGGTCGAGGCCGTCCGGGTCCGGCACCTGCCCCGGGGGCAGCCACACCCGGGTCAGCTGCGGCAGCACCCGCGCCCCGGCGAACCAGTGGTGGTCGTCGGGGTGGCAGACGAGCACGGGGGTCCGGGTGGTCGGGCGCAGCACACCTGCTTCGCTGATCCGGCATCCCACCAGCGAGTTGACGAGCGTCGACTTGCCCGCGCCGGTGGATCCTCCGATGACCGCGAGCAGCGGTGCCTCGGGATCCTTCAGACGGGGCACGAGGTAGTCGTCGAGCTGGGCGAGCAGTTCGGTCCGCGTCTGCCGGGCGCGTGGAGCCTCCGGCAGCGGAAGTGGGAGACGCACGGCAGCGACACGGTCGCGCAGGGCGGAAAGTGCGTCGATGAGCTGGGGCCGTACGTCCATGGTTACCACATGTGAAGAATGCCCAATTTTGAAGCCTTTTTGAAGCGTATAGGCCCCTCTGCGCGGCGAATCCGCCTCGGGGACAGAGGGGACGAGTGGGGCACAGGCATAACGACTGCACAACACCCGGGCCGTGAAACGCCAAAAGCGGTGCACGAATCGCACGTACCTGCGATTATCGGTTCGCTTCACCGAACCTCCACATCGTGCCACGCAGGTGAAGCAACCGGGACGAGGTGATCGGAGCCCTATCCTTGTCCCGGCAAGGTCACGGATGGCTTGAACCAATGCCCTCCGGGGCATCAGGCCGACACCCGGCCCCCGTAGCTCAGTGGATAGAGCAGGCGCCTTCTAAGCGCTTGGCCGCAGGTTCGAGTCCTGCCGGGGGCGCTCATCGCGCACCACTGTGAGGCCCTCCACCCCGGAGGGCCTCTTTTCCAGGCCCGGAACAGTAGCCAGGGCGGCGTAGCGAACGCGTAAGCGCCGGACCCCCAGGTCACGGTGGGGGCCCGGCGCCGCCTGACTTCAGGGGCGGTCAGCGATTCACTTCGGCTCGACCGGCGG
>NZ_JBIBZU010000002.1:108432-526776 GCF_043088245.1 Streptomyces sp. NPDC014623
GGCACGTGCCCGTGTCCTCCCCGATGGAGTTGATCTCGGCGTTGGACCGCGGGTCGCCCGCGTAGTCGAGCTGGTCCGTGCACTTCACGTCGGACGGCGGCTTCTGGACCGGCGGGCACGTGCCCGTGTCCTCCCCGATGGAGTTGATCTCGGCGTTGGACCGCGGGTCGCCCGCGTAGTCGAGCTGGTCCGTGCACTTCACGTCGGACTGGGCGGGCGCGCCCGACGTCTGGGCCGGGGTGCCCGGCGCCTGGGCCGGGGTGCCCGGCGCCTGGGCCGGGGTGCCCGGCGCCTTGCTCTCCGCGGCGCCGGACCGGGGGGTGCTCGCGGCCGCCGCTGATGAGCTGCTCGCGGCGGAGGACGCGTGGCCGGCGCCGTCGTTGCCACATGCCGTCAACGCCAGACCGAGGGCCACCGCGGTCATGGTCATTACCGAGATCTTCCGAGTACGCATGCTGGTGTCTGTCCTCTGCATGGAGTTGTCGCCCCTGGGGAGCGGGCGAGCGAGTGACCGGGCGACTGGTCGTCCGTGTGGCTTCCTGTCCTCCATGAGAGTGGGTGCGGTTGTGCCCGTTGCCTCTTGAACACGCTCAGGACAGGTTCGTGACATGCCGGTGGCCGCACCGTGAAGTCAGCCGCTCCGGGGTTTCGACGAGCAGCTCGCGCCGATACGGTGACCGGATGACGCCGGCCGGGGCGTTCCAGGTCGCCTTCGACCGCACGGAGCCTGAGCGCGTCACTCGTTCCTGGTGCGAGGTGTGGAGGCACGTCGTACCGCCACCACCGCAGGGATGTGCCACGTGAGACGGCTTCGGACGCTCGCAGCCACCTGAGCGACGGGATGTGTCGTTCACCTGCGGCGATCCCTCGGATGTGGGCCCATGCCTGTACTTCCAGCGCGTCCCCGGGGTGGCGGGGCCGCGAAGAACAGGGTGTGTCCCGACACGCGGACCGGCACCGGCCTCGTGGGCGCGGAGCGCCTCGCCGCACTTGAGGCCGGATGCGCGCGACCGGCCCTGCGGCGGCGCGGTACACATGCGCGCGGTACGGCGATGATGATCCGTGTCATTCCGATGCCGAGGGCACCTAGGTCGACGAGTTCTGTATCGACCGGGGCGCCGGGCACGGGACGTGAGCCCCTCACTCGCCTCCGAGCGGACCGGCGGTGCCCGCCAGGCCCTCGTCGCCGTGGCCCCGGGCGGCCCTGTGGCGCATCAGCTCCATGCAGGGGGTGAGAAGCCGGGGGTCGGCGGACTGGTCCCGCGCCGTGGCCAGAAGTGTGTCGTTGGCGGCCGACATCATGGCGAGGCCGGAAGTGACCCCCTCGGTGCAGTCGCCGCTCTCCAGTTGGGCGGCGAGCTCGTGGGCCGCTCCGGACATGACGCCGAGCCGTTCCGCGAGCAGCGTGGCGAACCGGGCCCGGTCGTAGTCCTTCTCAGGGCGCATCAAGGCGAAGGCGTGCGTGATTCCTGCGAACATCCCGGTCATCGCGCTGAGGAGGGCGATGTCGTGCAGCGCCGCTCGGCCGGGGTCCGCGCCGGCGGACTCCGCACCCGCCGGGGCCTCCAGCACCTCGCGATGGCGCTCGAACCGCACGGCGTCGCCGCTGTGGAAGATGTAGCCGCCGGTCTCCGGCCGGCCGGTCATCGGAGGGACGGCCATGATCCCGCCGTCCAGGAAACGAGCCCCGCGCCCCTCGGCCCAACGGGCGCGCTGCCGGGCCTGGACGGGAGTGCTGGTGGTCAGGTTGACCACGTCCTTGCCGTTCAGGTCGATGCCGTCCAGAGCTTCTCCCACGGAGGCGTCGTCGAGACGTGCACGGACTCACCGCCGAACGGCTGCGTGGCGCGCCGACCTTCTATCAGGTCGCGGGAAAGATCAGCGCGATGCTCCAGGACCGGGTGCTGGTCGCCCACAACGCCCGGTTCGACTACGCCTTCCTCCCCATGAGTTCGCACGGGCGGGACTGAGCCTTCCGGTCTCCCGGCGCCTGTGCACCCCTGCACTGAACCGGCGGGTGGATCCGCCGGCCGAGGACCTGCGGCTGGGCACGCCGGCCGCCCGCTACGGCGTCACGCAAGTGGCGGCCCACGACGCCCCGGACGACAGCCGCGTCCTGGCGGGGGTGCTGCGCGGCACCCTGCGGGATACGGCGCGGCTCGGTCCGCCGTTGCCTCTGATCGCCTGTCCGCCCCGCCAGGACCCGAAGCTCACGCCCAGCTCGCCCAAGGCCCCGTGTGCCTTCCGCAATCCGGGGCGCCTGGCCGCCGGCGGCTCGTTGGTCCAGGGCATGAAGGTCGCCGTCACCGGGGAGACCGCCACCCTGCGGCCCTATCCGGCCGGACGTTCCGTTGCCGCCGGGCCGAACCTGATGTCCTCCGTCAGCCGTCACACCAGCCTTCTGGTCACCAACGACCAGGCTTCGGGCTCCGCCAGGGCAAGACGTGCCCTCGCCGAGGGGATCCCCGTGATCGACGAGCTCACCTTCCTGCGCCTGCTCGATGACGTACGCCCTGGCACCCCGCACGAGAGGGCGGCCGGCGCCGTGGTCCCGGCACCGGCTTCCGCCCCCCTTCCCGCGCGGGCAGCACCATCCGCACAGTTCTCCCCCGCCCAGGCGGGCGCCCCTTCGGCAGACCGGGCGCGGACCGCCGCCGCGCCGCCGGTCGGACCCCTGGCCGGACGACGGGTCCTCGTCCTCGGCGGCACCCACCCCGAAGCCGTGGCCGCCCGGACCCGCATCGTCGAACTCGGCGGATCCGCCGCGATCGACCTCTCCGCGGGCGTCACCGATGTCGTGCTGCTCACCGGCGGGGCAGCCGACCGCCGCATGCGCCGGATCCCCTCGCTGGAACTTCCCACGCGTCCGGCCGCCTGGATCGAGGCGCCGGCCGTCGGGTCGCACAACGGGCGCAGCGGCCGGGGGCAGGCCCGGCACGTGCTGCCGCGCGGTGGCGTCCTGGACCTCCCCGAGGGTCAGGCCCCAGCGGTGCCGTGGACCGTCACGGCCACCTGGGTCCAGTGGACGGACTGCGGGATCGACATCGTCGCGTTCGTCCTCGACGAGGACGAACAGGTCTCCTTCGACGAGGACTTCGTGTTCTACGGCGCCCCGGAGAACCCTGCTGGTACGGTGCGCGTCCTCGGGGACGGGCCGACCGAGCAGACCGTCAGCGTCAGCCTCGGCGGGCTCACGCCCTCCGTCCGCCGGGTCGTCGTCGCGGCGGCCGTCGAAGGCGTACTCACTTTCGGCGACGTCGGGGCCATCCAGATCACCGCCGCCCCCGGCACCGGCGCCGCGCCCCTCGCCCGGTCCGCCCTCGACGCCGCGACCACGGAGCGCACCATGCTGCTCGCCGAGTTCTACCGCCGTGGGCCGGTGTGGCGACTGCGCGCCGTCGGGCAGGGTTACGACTACGGCCTCGACGGCCTCGCCCGCAGGTACGGAGTCGAGGTCGCGGGCTGAGGGACAGTGGGGCGCGGGCCGCTGCCGGGCGGCCTCGCCCGTCGCTCGGGCCGCCCCGGTTCGCTCCGTACGCCGGCCGTCCCCGACTTGCCGAACCCGGGCAGATGCGGTGCTCTCGGAGGTGGAAGGGTGCGCCCCTCGTTGGAGGTGAACCACCGTGCTGTTCACCGACCGTACGGACGCCGGGCGGCGGCTCGCCGTGGCGCTGCGGCACCTGGAGCGGCGCGATCCCGTCGTCCTGGGCCTGCCGCGCGGCGGGGTCCCGGTGGCGTACGAAGTCGCGCAGGAGCTGCGCGCCCCGCTCGATGTGATCGTGGTCCGCAAACTCGGGGTGCCGTACCACCCGGAGCTGGGGTTCGGTGCCATCGGTGAGGGCGGGGCACGGGTCATCAGCGACGAGATCGTCCGCCGTGCCGGGCTCCGGGAGAAGGACCTCGTTGCTGTCGAGCGCGCCGAGGAGGCGGAACTCGTGCGGCGGGCCCAGGCGTACCGGGAAGGGCGGCCGCGGCTGTCCCTGAAGGGTCGCGCGGTGGTCGTGGTGGACGACGGGGTCGCCACCGGAGCGACGGCGAGGGCGGCCTGCCAGGTGGCGCGGGCCCAGGGCGCCACCCACGTGGTCCTGGCCGTGCCGGTCGCGTCACCGGATGCCGCCGCCGGGCTGCGCGAGGACGTCGACGAGGTCGTGTGCCTCTCCGCGCCGAACCTGTTCTCCGCCGTGGGCGAGTGGTACCGGGACTTCTCCCAGACCTCCGACCAGGAGGTCGTCTCCCTGCTGGCACGGAACCCTGGAGACGTCGCGACGGCCGTGGAGGTCGAGGTGGACGCGGGCGGGGTCTCCCTCCCCGGGGACCTGGTGCTCCCCCGGGACGCCGGGGCGGTCGTGGTGTTCGCCCACGGATCGGGCAGCAGCCGCCGCAGTCCGCGCAACCGCGCCGTGGCCTCGGCGCTGAACCGTGCGGGCCTGGGCACCCTGCTCTTCGACCTGCTCACGCCCGGGGAGGAGGTCCACCGCGCCAACGTCTTCGACATCGCCCTGCTGGCGGGGCGGCTGGCGGACACCACCGGCTGGCTGAGGTGGCGCGTGCCCCTCCCGGTCGGTTCCTTCGGGGCGAGCACGGGGGCGGCGGCGGCACTGCGGGCCGCCGCCGGGACGGACTCGGGCGTCGGCGCCGTGGTCTCCCGGGGCGGGCGCCCCGATCTCGCCGGGGCCGGTCTCTCCGGGGTGCGTGCGCCCACCCTGCTCATCGTGGGCGGCGCCGACACGACGGTGATCGACCTCAACCGGCAGGCGCAGGCTGCGCTGCACTGCGAGAACCGGCTGGAGATCGTCCCAGGCGCCACCCACCTCTTCGAGGAGCCGGGCGCCCTGGACCGGGTCGCGGAGCTGGCCGAGGACTGGTTCACCACGCATCTGGTGCGCCCGGCCGGCTGAGGGCGACCCGTGGGGGGGGTGTGAGCCGCTGCCGTCCGGGCCTCCCCCTGCCGCCCGGACCCGTCCTGTTTTTTTCCGGGGCGGTCCGGAGGCGGGGAGTGGTGCGTTCATGCGGGTCCGGCCGGCCGGGAACGGAAGCCTCGCGGCGTACGCCGGCGGGATCCGCCAGGTGTCCACCGACGCGTTCTCGGCACCGTCGTGGAACGAGGGCCCGCCGGCGGCTTCGCCACCGCCTGGACCACGCCCGCCCCCTTCCCTCCCGGCCGCAGCTACGGGTACGTCGCCGAGGCGCTGGGCCCCGACCGCCCCGTCCCCCGGCTGTGCGGAGGCATGGAGGCCGACGAACCGGCCGCCGCCCGGCCGTACGCGGCGCGGGGCTCGGTGCGGCGCTGCTGCCGGCGGTCACCGGAGCCGCCCCGGAGGGGAGCGGTGCCGGCTGCTCACGTCTGTGCGCGCCGAGGCGACGCTGCGCTTCTGCCGGCGCGCGGCAGAGCGGGGCTCGCCGTCCTGCTCGGTCCGGGCCATCCGGGAGCCGTGAACGCAGTCCACGGGGAGTGGAGCGATGCGCGACCGGCTCATGAATCGATTCAAACGAACGGAAGACAGTGGGCCGCCTCAAGGGCTGCCAAGGGCGCCCATCCATTCCGCGGGCCATTCCCCTTCCGGTCCGCACACCGCTCCCTTCCAGGAACTTCTCCCCATCAACCCATTGACTGTGCCCGCAATCCCCGTTTAGCTTCCGAGCAACCTCATTGAAACCTTTCATGGGGGGTGGAGCGGAACAGTCCACCGCTTGCGGAACAGTCCCACCGCTTGAGGAGCTCCCATGAACCAGTCCGCCCCGGTCCCGGCTCCGGTCCTGGCCCTGAAAGGCGTGAGCAAGTCCTTCGGCGCCGTACGGGCCCTGCGGGACGTCTCCCTGGAGTTGTTCGCCGGCGAGGCGCACGCTCTCGCGGGCGAGAACGGCGCGGGCAAGTCGACCCTGATCAAAGCCCTCGCCGGAGTGCACCGCCCGGACAGCGGCGAGGTGCTCCTCGACGGTGAGCCCGTCGTCTTCCACGGCCCGGCGGACGCCCGCGACGCCGGCATCGCCGTCATCTACCAGGAGCCGACGCTCTTCCCCGACCTGTCCGTCGCCGAGAACATCTTCATGGGCCGCCAGCCCCGGCGGTCCCTGCGCCGGATCGACCGCAGGGCGGTGCACGGGATGACCGCCGGGCTGATGCGCAGGCTCGGCGTCGATCTGGCACCGGACCGGCCCGCACGCGGGCTGTCGATCGCCGACCAGCAGATCGTCGAGATCGCCAAGGCGCTCTCCTTCGACGCCCGCGTCCTGATCATGGACGAGCCGACGGCCGCGCTGACCGGCAGCGAGACCGCCAGGCTCTTCTCCGTCGTCCGTACGCTGCGCTCCGAGGGCGCAGCCGTGCTGTTCATCTCGCACCGCCTGGACGAGACGTTCGAGCTGTGCCAGCGCGTCACGACCCTGCGCGACGGCCGGTGGATCTCCTCCGAGCCGCTGGAGGGGCTCACCGAGGACGACTTGGTGCGCAGGATGGTCGGCCGCGACCTCGACGAGCTCTACCCCAAGCAGGACGCCGAGCTCGGCGAAGTCGCCCTGTCGGTGCACCGGCTGACCCGCGAGGGCGTTTTCCGCGACGTGTCCTTCGACGTCCGCCGCGGCGAGATCGTCGCCCTCGCCGGGCTCGTCGGCGCCGGGCGCACCGAGGTCGCCCAAGCGGTCTTCGGTGTGGACCGCGCCGACGCCGGCGAGGTGAAGGTGGCGGGCGCGGTGCTGCGCCCCGGTTCGCCGACCGCCGCGATGGACGCCGGTCTCGCACTCGTGCCCGAGGACCGGCGCCGGAGCGGACTGGTCATGGATATGTCGATCGAGCGCAACATCGGCCTGACCGGCCTGGGCGAGGTCCGCAGGCGCGGACTCGTCAGCCGGGCCCTGGAGCACGACCGCGCCGTGGACTGGGCAGTGCGTCTCCAGCTCAAGTACAGCCGGCCGGCCGACGCCGTGGGCGTGCTGTCCGGCGGCAACCAGCAGAAGGTCGTGCTGGCCAAGTGGCTTGCGACCGGCCCCGACGTGCTGATCGTCGACGAACCGACCCGGGGGATCGACGTCGGCACCAAGGCGGAGGTCCACCGTCTGCTCTCCTCGCTCGCGGCGGACGGTCTCGCCGTGCTGATGATCTCCTCCGACCTTCCCGAGGTCATCGGCATGGCCGACCGGGTGCTCGTGATGCACGAGGGCCGGCTCGTCGCCGAGATCCCGCGCGGGAGTGCCACCGAGGAGTCGGTCATGGCCGCGGCCACCGGACGCAACGAGAGGGCAGCGGCATGACCACCGGCGCCGAGAGCCCTCCGGACACCGCGAAGGCGCCGGTGCGGAGTGCTTCCTCGCTCGTGGACGCGGCATTCCGGGCGCGGGAGATCTCCATCGCCGGGGCGCTGGCCCTGCTGGTCCTCGGCACCTACCTGGCCAACCCCCGCTTCCTGTCCGACCAGGGCGTCAAGGACCTCCTGCTCAACGCGTCGATCCTGGTGCTGCTCGCGGTCGGCCAGTCCGCCGTCGTGATCACCCGCAACATCGACCTGTCCGTCGGCTCCGTCGTCGGCCTGTCCGCCTTCGCCTGCGGCAAGTTCGCCGCGGGGAGCGACCACGGTGTGCTGACCGTGATGCTGCTCGGCATCTCGATCGGCGTGGTCTGCGGCCTGGTCTCCGGCGCCCTCGTCAGCTTCGGCAAGGTCCCGGCGCTCGTCGTGACGCTGGGCATGCTCTACATCATCCAGGGCGCCGGCTACTGGTGGGCGCAGGGCGAGCAGATCAGCGCCTCCGAGGTGCCGGAGGCGGTCCTGGGTCTGGGCAGCGGCAGCGTGCTGGGCGTCCCGTACCTGCCGCTGATCGCACTCGTCCTGCTCGCGGCGACGGCGTACTTCCTGCGCGGCTACCGTTCGGGACGCGAGCTGTACGCCATCGGGTCGAGCCCGGAGGCCGCCCGGCTCGCCGGCGTCCCGATCCGCCGCCGGGCGCTCGCCGCGTACGCCTTCTCCGGGGCCGTCGCCGGTTTCGCGGGCACCCTGTGGCTGGCCCGCTTCGGCACTGTCGTCGCGGACAACGCGCACGGCTGGGAGCTGACCGTCGTCAGCGCCGTCGTCGTCGGCGGTGTCGCGATCACCGGCGGCACCGGCACCGTCTGGGGCGCCGCGCTCGGCGCCCTGCTGCTCACCACCATCGGCAGCGTCCTGGTGGTGCTGAAGGTGGACTCCTTCTGGCAGGGCGCCATCACCGGCGCGCTCCTCCTGCTGGCCATCAGCGTCGACCGGATCGTGAACCTGCGGATGACCGCCGCACTGAGGAGGAGGAACGCCCGCCATGACCACGGCGCCTGACACCGGAGCGGCTCCCACGCCGCGGCCCGGCAGGAAACCCTCTCCCGTGCGCGGCCTGGCATCGCGCTGGGACACCGCGGTCGGTGTCCTGCTGGTGGCGGTCCTCGTCGTCGGTCTCGGGAGCACGGAGGGCTTCGGTTCGGCCGAGAACCTCGCGTTCGCCTTCAACGACATCGTCGAGGTCGCCGTCATCGCGCTGCCGATGACCCTCCTGGTCGTCGCGGGGCAGGTCGACCTGTCGGTCGCCTCCATGCTCGGCCTGGGCAGCACCCTGACCGGGGCGCTGTGGGAGGCGGGCTGGGCCTTCGAGGTGATCGTGCCCGTGGTGCTCCTGGTGGGCGTCGCCGGAGGCCTGCTCAACGGCTGGCTGGTCACCGGGGTGGGGCTGCCGTCCCTGGCCGTCACCATCGGCACCCTGGCGCTCTACCGGGGCCTGGCCTCGGTGGTGCTCGGCAGCGACGCGGTGACGGACTTCCCGCGGGTGTACGCGGACTGGGCCGTCGACACCACGACCGTCCCCGGCACCTTCCTCACCTATCCGGTGCTGCTCTTCGCCGTTCTGGCCGTGGTCACCGCGGTGGTGCTGCACGCCACCGGGTTCGGCCGCTCGCTCTTCGCGATCGGAGCCCAGGAGGAGGCCGCGTACTTCGCCGGAATCCGGGTCAAGCGGATCAAGCTGCTGCTCTTCGTCCTCACCGGGCTGTTCTCGGCCTTCGCGGGCGTCGTCTTCACCCTCCGGTACGGAAGCGCGCGTGCGGACAACGGGCTGGGCTTCGAGATGCTCGTCATCGCCTCCGTCCTGCTGGGCGGCATCGACTTCGACGGCGGGAAGGGCACGCTCTTCGGCGCGGTCGCCGGTGTCCTGCTGATCGGTCTGCTGAAGAACCTGCTCACGCTCAACGACGTCGCCAACGAGGTGCAGGTCATCGTGACCGGGCTGCTGCTCGTGGCGTCCGTCCTGACCCCACGGGTCATCGCCACGGTCGTCGGACGACGGCACAGTCGGGCCGCGAACACCCCCGGTCGCCCTGAGGCCCCTCCTCTCCCCGCGCCTTCCCGCACTCCTCCGAAAGGCACACGCCGCCATGATGCTCCGTAATGCCGCCGGGCGCCGCGCCGTCGCGACCGCGGCCACCGCCGTCTCCCTCGCGCTCGCCCTCACCGCCTGCTCCGGAACCACGAAGGGCAGCGAGGAGAGCGGGAGCGCGAAGGCCGCCGGCTCCGCGAAGGCCGATCCGGACGCCCCGCTGAGGAAGGGCCTGAGGATCGCCTTCCTGCCCAAGCAGATCAACAACCCGTACGAGAAGATCGTCGACGAGGCGGGCATCGCGGCGGCGAAGGAGTACGGCGGCACGGGCAAGGAGGTCGGTCCGTCCGACGCGAACGCCTCCTCCCAGGTCTCCTACATCAACACCCTGATCCAGCAGCGCCAGGACGCCGTCCTCATCGCGGCGAACGACCCGAACGCGGTGTGCGGGCCGCTCAAGCAGGCCATGAAGAAGGGCATCAAGGTCGTCGCCTACGACTCGGACACGGCGAAGGACTGCCGTCAGCTCTTCATCAACCAGGCGAGCTCGGAGGAGATCGGCCGCAGCCTGGTCCGGCACCTCGGTGAGCAGATCGGCCACAAGGGCGAGATCGCGATCCTGTCGGCCACGCAGAACGCGACGAACCAGAACACCTGGATCAAGTACATGAAGGAGGAGCTGAAGCTCCCGAAGTACAAGGACATGAAGCTGGTCAAGGTCGCGTACGGCGACGACGCGGACCAGAAGTCCTTCCAGCAGACGCAGGGCCTCCTGCAGGCCTACCCCGGCCTCAAGGGCATCATCTCCCCCACGACGGTCGGCATCGCCGCCGCGGCACGCTACCTGAGCGGCTCCTCGTACAAGGGCGAGGTCGTGCTCAACGGGCTCGGCACGCCGAACCAGATGCGCACGTACGTCAAGGACGGAACCGTCGAGCAGTTCTCGCTCTGGAACCCGGAGGAGCTCGGCCGCCTCGGCTCGTACGCGGCCGCGGCACTGGCGTCGGGGCAGATCACCGGTGCGGAGGGCGAGAAGTTCAAGGCGGGCAAGCTCGGCGAGTACACCGTCGGCAAGGACGGCGAGGTCATCCTCGGCGAACCGACCGTCTTCGACGCCAGGAACATCGACACGTTCGACTTCTGACCGGAGGGGGCGGCTTCATGCAGCGCGTCTGCTTTCTGCTGAAGGTCCGCGAGGACCGCAAGGACGAGTACCGTGAGCGCCACGCGGCGGTGTGGCCCGACATGCTCGCCGCGCTCTCGGAGGCGGGCTGGCACAACTACTCGCTGTTCCTGCGCGAGGACGGCCTGCTGGTCGGTTATCTGGAGACGGAGGACTTCGACGCGGCCCGGAAGGCGATGGCCGCGACCGAGGTCAACGCACGGTGGCAGCGGGAGATGGCCCCGTTCTTCGAGCAGACGGAGGCCGCCGACGAGGCCGTGGTCCCGCTGCCCGAGGTCTTCCATCTGGCCTGAGGACTCCCGTCCGGGCCGTGCGGGCCGGGCCCGGCGGAAGCTCTCCTCGCCGGGCCCGGACGGCCGCGTCAGCCGGCTTCGCCTTCGCCCCCGTCACCGGACGGCCCGTCGCCCCCGCCGTTCTCGAGCCGGTCCGCCTGCTCGATCGCCGTGGCGAGTTTCGCCACCGAACTGTCCTCGGTGGAGGCCGCCAGCTTCCGTGCACGGGTGGCGAGTTCACCGAGGCCGGGCGTTCCCGGGAGGTCACCGCCGCGCAGCGTGTCCGCGAAGTAGGCGGCCACCGCCGTCACCTGGAGCCGCTCCGCGGCGCCGTCCCAGAGCTTTCCGTCGATCGCGCCGGTCCCCACCGCCCCGGTCTCCTCGTGCGCCTTCCGTGTCTTCGGGTCCAGCCAGCGCACCGTCGCCGTCGCCACGTGTCCGGAGGCGCCCTCCCGCAGCCGCACGGCGTAGAGGGCGGTCACCGTGTGGCCGGGGCCCACCTCGCCGCCGTCGACGCTGTCGTCCCGGAAGTCCTCGTCGGCGACCTTGCGGTTCTCGTAGCCGATGAGCTGGAACTGCTTGACCGTCTTACGGTCGAAGGCCACCTGGGCCTTGGCGTCGCGGGCCCGGAGTTCGACGTGGGCGGGCAGCTGGTCGACGAACACCTTTTCGGCCTGGGCCTCGTCGGCGATGTAGGTGGTGTTGCCGTCGCCCTTGTTGGTGAGGCGTTCCATCAGCTCGTCGCCGTAGTCGCTGCCGACCCCGACGCCGAACAAGGTGATGCCGTACTCCTCGCGCGCGTCACCGATGCGTTCCAGGATCGCGCCGGCGTCGGTCTCGCCGGTGTTGGCGAGCGCGTCGGAGAGCAGGACGACCCGGTTGGTGGCGCCCTCGCGGTGGCCTTCGACCGCTTCGTCGTAACCCCGCTCGACGCCGGCCGCCACATTCGTGGAGTCGGCGGGTTCCATCTCCTCGACGGCGTCCCGGACCTTGGTGCGGTTACCTCCGAGACGGGTCATCGGCAGCCGGGTCTCGGCCTCACCGCTGAAGGTGACCAGGGAGACGGAGTCGTCGTCGCGCAGTTCGCCGGCGACGATGCCCAGCGAGGTCTTCACCAGGTCGAGCCGGCCCGGCTCTGACATGGACCCGGAGATGTCGACGACGAAGGTCAGTGCGGCGGGCGGGCGTTCACCGGCGTCCGAGGCCGCCTCGGTGGCCAGCCCGACCCGTACGAGCGACCAGTCGGAGGCCGCGCCGGGCCGGGCGCCGTCGACGTGCACCGAGAAGCCGTTGCCCTCCGGCCCCTTGTAACCCTGGCGGAAGCTGTTGACGAATTCCTCGGGGCGCACCGTGTCCGCTTCCGGCAGCCGCCCGTCGCCCAGGGTGCGGCGTGCGTATCCGTAGCTGGCGGTGTCCACGTCCAGGGCGAACGTCGACAGGTAGTCGGGCGCCGCGCTCTCCCGCGCGGTGCCGTCCTCCGCCGCACGCGCCCCGTCCTCCTGCTGTCCGGGCGTGACGGCCGGGGCCCGCTTGCCCCCGGCCGGCCCGCCGCTGCCCGCGACACCGCGGTCCGCGGTGGCGGATTCGCCGCCCGTGCCCGACCCGCTGCAACCGGTCACCAGGATCCCGCCCGCCAGGAGCAGTGCGAGCGCTCCCCTGTACGTCCTTGCCCTGCGGTCCATCCGTACCCCCCACGTCGTAGACATTCGTGAATGTGACGTGTGAGGGGGCCGTGCGGAGTCGTCAGAAGCGTTGCGGAACCGTCTCGATGGTGCAACGGCGGGCGGTGGGTGGCGGAACACCAGGGTCAGGACACGATGTCCTTACGGCTGAACCCCCGGAAGGCGAGAGCGAAAAGAATCAGGGCGTAGGTCACCGATACGGCCGCGCCCTTCAGCATCCCGCCCCACACCAGATCGGGCTGGAGTGCGTCGGCCCAGGCGAACTGCCAGTGCGCGGGCAGGAATTCACGCCAGGTCCCGAGAGCGGTGACCGCGTCCAGGACATTGCCGACGATGGTCAGCCCGACCGCGCCGCCCACTGCGCCCAGCGGCGCGTCCGTCCTCGTCGACAGCCAGAACGCCAGCCCGGCGGTGACGAGCTGGGAGACGAAGACGAAGGCGACGACGAGCGCCAGGCGCGGCACGGTGTCCGCGGTGCTCAGCGCGCCCCCGGTGGGCAGCTTCAGCGGCCCCCACCCGTACGCGACGGCTCCCGCGCCCAGCGCGACGAGCGGCAGCAGCACCATCGCCGCCAGGCTGAAGCCGAGCGCCACGACGAGCTTGCTCCACAGCAGCCTGGACCGGGGAACGGGCGCCGCGAGCAGGTAGCGCAGCGAGGACCAGCTCGCTTCGGAGGCGACCGTGTCCCCGCAGAACAGGGCGACCGGCACCACCAGCAGGAAGCCGGCGGAGACGAAGAGGCAGGTCGCCGCGAAGTTCGCCGCGGACTCGGTCGCCACGTCCATGAGGTTGATCCGCGAGCCGCCTCCGCCGCCGCCTCCCTCGCCGCCGCCCGGGGTGCCGCCGACCGCGAAGGCGATGATCAGGACGAACGGCAGGGCCGCCAGCACCCCGCCCATGAGCAGGGTGCGGCGCCTGCGCAGCTGCCTCGTCGCCTCCACGCGCAGCGGCAGGGTGCGGCGGGCGTGGTAGCCGGGGGCTTCGGCGAGTGCCTGGATCTCTGTTGCGGAACTCATGCGGATCCTTGGGAGATGAGGGTGAGGAACGCGTCCTCCAGGCGGCGGTGCGGCCCGACACCCGTCACCGGCACGTCGAGCCGCACGAGTTCGGAGACCAGCTGCGAGGCCGTGGCGCCGTCGAGACGGACCAGCAGGCCGTGACCGTCGTCCAGGCGGACGGCGGAGCCGATGCCCGGGAAGGCGGCGACCTTGTCCACGAGCGGTTCGGCCACCTCGGCGCCCGTGGTGACGAGGAGCATGTCGCCGGATCCGGTGATCTCGGCGACCGGGCCGGTCTGGACGAGCCGGCCCCGGTCCATGACCACGAGGTGGGTGCAGGACTGTTCGACCTCGGAGAGGAGGTGGCTGGAGACGATCACGGTCCGGCCCCCGGCCGCGTACCGGATCATCACGTCCCGCATCTCACGGATCTGGGGCGGGTCCAGACCGTTCGTCGGTTCGTCGAGGATGAGGAGGTCCGGCATGCCGAGCATCGCCTGGGCGATGGCGAGACGCTGCCGCATGCCCTGGGAGTACGTGCGCACGGCGCGGGCCAGGGCGTCGCCGAGGCCGGCGATCTCCAGGGCCTCGTCGATGTGTGCGTCCTCGGCGGGCCGCCCGGTGGCCTGCCAGTACAGCTCCAGGTTGGAGCGGCCCGACAGGTGCGGGAGGAAACCCGCGCCCTCGACGAAGGACCCCACACGGGACAGCACGGGCGCGCCGGGGCGGATCGCGTGCCCGAAGACCCGGATCTCACCGGCGTCGGGGGTGATGAGCCCCATCAGCATGCGCAGGGTGGTGGTCTTGCCCGCACCGTTCGGCCCGAGGAGGCCGAGGACCTGCCCCTTCTCGACGCGGAAGCCGAGATCGCGCACGGCGTACCGGTCGGCGGACTTGGCGTACTTCTTGGACAGCCCGGTGATCTGCAGCGGTACACCGGTCAGCGCCGGGTCGGGGGCAGGGGTGGCGGTGCGCCTGCGTGCCGTGAGCAGGAGGACGGCGGCGATGACGAGCGCTGCCGCCGGGAGCCCCCAGGTCCACCAGGGCAGGGAGGCCGCCGCCGTCTTCACCGCGGGTGCGGTGGGGACGGTCAGCGGCCCGTCGAGGGAGACGGTGTACGTCGCGGGCTCGGCGGGCGAGGCGTAGGCGAGGTCGGTGGCGGAGAGGACGAGACGGAGGCGGTGCCCCGCGTCGACCTCGTGGTCGACGGCGGGCAGCGTCAGCTCGACCGGCTTGCCCTGCTCGTCGGGGGTGATCCGGTAGGGGGAGACGAGCTGGGAGGGCAGTACCTGCTGCCTGCCGTCCGGCGAGACGTCGTAGACCTTCCCGAAGAGCACCGCGTCCCCCTGGTCCGCCTTGACGTTCACACGGACCGTGGGCGATCCGGTGACGTGTACGGCGCTGTCCAGCGGGGCGGACTCGAAGCGCGCGTACTGCCCGGGGAAGTCGAGGGAGAGTCCGACACCGAGCGAGGACAGCTGGGAGAGCCCGCCCCCGATGCCGGGGAGGGCGGACACGGAGGGCGGGCCGGCCCCGGCGGGGTTGCGGAAGGTCTGGGTGAGGCCCCCGGCGGGGTCGTTCCGCGCACCGCCGGCGGCGGGCTGCTCCGGTCCGCCGCCACGCGCTCCCGCCAGGGTGATCTTCCGTCCGCCGCTGGTCAGCCCGGGGTACGTGTCACTGCTCGCGCCGCGCTTCAGGGCGGCGCCGTCGGTGGAGTCGACCCCACCGGTCCGGGTCACACGGAAGCCCGGCCCGGTGTCGGCGCCCTTCTCCTCCTTCAGGTACCGGTCGAACCAGGCACCGGTCCGGCTCCGGACACGGTCACCCTCGTCGTCCCCTCCGTCGTGCCCGCCCGAGATCCAGTCGACGGACACGGGCGCACCGTTGGCCTTGACGGCCTCGGCCATGGCGTCGGCCTGGCCGAGCGGGAAGAGCGAGTCGCTCTGTCCCTGGAGGATGAGCGCGGGTACGTCGATCCGGTCGGCCACGGCCTCGGGGGAACGTTCCGTCAGGAGTTCGCGCGCGGCCGCGTCCGGCTTGCCGCTGACGGCGACCCGCTCGTACATCTCGCACAGCTGTTTCTCGAACTTCTCGCAGCCGCCGCCGGAAGAAACGAAGACCCCGGCCCAGAGCTTCTTGAACACCCCGTCCGGGAAGAGCGCGTCGGCGAGGTTCCAGTAGCTGATCACCGGTGCGACGGCGTCGACCCGCTCGTCGTGGCCGGCGGCGAGCAGCGACACCGCGCCGCCGTACGAGGCGCCGGTGACACCGACGCGCGGGTCGCCCTTCGCGTCGAGCTCGACCTCGGGCCGGGCCGCCAGCCAGTCGATGAGGCCGGACACGTCCTTGACCTCGGCGTCGGGGGCGTTGAGCGTGATCTCCCCGCTCGTCCTCCCGAAGCCGCGGGCGGACCACGTCATGACGGCGTACCCGTCGGCGGCCAGTTCCTCGGCCTGGGCGCGCACGTCGTCCTTGCTGCCGCCGAAGCCGTGCCCGATGAGGACGGCCGGGCGGCGCTGTGTGCCTCCGGACGTGAAGTACGAGGTGTCGACCGACACCCCGTTCATCTTCATCATCCGGTCCTGCCGGTGCACGGGCGGGGCATTGTCGTCGGCGGTGGCGGTCCAGGTACCGGCCCCCACGAGCACGGCGAGGGCGGCGGCCACCGCGGCCCACCGGCCTGGGGTACGGGGCAGCCGGTTCCGCCACCGGGAAGTCGGTTTATCCATCAGTACCTGGCCAGGGGACGCCCCGCACCAGCGGGGCGGGGAATGGCTTCTGAGCCCTGCTCTGACCTCAACTGGGTGTACGAGTCTGCGCTGTTCACCTGGGTCGGCCTTTCTGCCGCACTAGACATGCGGCGCTTGTATGGTGATCGCGTGACTGTGGCCAGGAAGGGGCCGGCCTCAACCGCAGCATCCTCGACGCGGGCTGGGCGCAGTTCCTCGGAATCCTGGCGGACAAGGCTGAGAGTGCCGGCCGCCTCACGGTTCCGGTGGACGCGCGCAACACCTCCCGCACGTGCCCCGGGTGCGGGCACGTGGCGAAGGAGAACCGCGTCACCCGGGAAAGGTTCCGGTGCACGGCGTGCCGGTTCGCGGCGAACGCGGACCACGTCGGCGCGACGAACGTCCTCAACAGGGCCGGGCTGGTCCTCTGCGCGGCGGCTCAGCCACCGACACAGGAAGCCCGCGCGTTTACGCGTGGGTGGGGTCACGACTCGACCCTAAACGGACCGTGCGGTGCCGCAGGATGTCGCCAGGGGGAGTTCCCAGGCCTCCCTGAGAGGTACGGCGCGGCCCGCCGTACTCCACATGCGGTACGCCGACCTCGCAAAAGGCCCATGCGTGAACATCCGCCCCGCCACCACCCTCGCGGAGCTCCTCGCCACGGCGCATCTCTACCACGGCCCGCCCCGCCCCGGGTGGGCGGCCCGCTTCCTGCCGGCGGGGGCATCTGATGCTGATCGCGTACGTGGACGGCGCCCCCGCCGGCTTCGTCTCGGGCATCGAGATGCCGCACCCGGACAAGGACACGGAGATGTGCCTGTACGAACTCTCCGTCGACGAGCCGTACCGCCGCCGCGGCATCGGCCGGGCGCTGGCGGAAGCCCTGGCGGCGGAGGCCCGGGAGCGGGCTCCTACGGCATGTGGGTCGGCGTGGAGCGCGTCAACGAGGCGGCGCTCGCCACCTACCGCTCGGCGGGGGCGTCGGACGACGGAGTGTTCACCATGCTGACCTGGGAGTTCGGCGGTACGGACGCTCCCGGCCCCGCATGAGTACGCGCACCCACCCCTGACGAACGTCGCATACGGGCCCTGCCGTTCGGCCCGGGTGCCGGGCCCGCTGCCGCTCGTACGTTCGGCGGCATGACGAACCCACATCCCCGGGCCGCCCGACTGCTCCGCGCGGCAGCCCTTCTTGCGTCGGCCGGCGGCGCCGTCGCGCTCCTGTCACCGGGTGGGCTCGGCCGGGCCGAGCCCACCGAGGTGACCCAAGGTGTCTCCGTGTCCGCGTACCGGTGGCTGACGGCGGCGGTCGCGGACGCGCCCGACCGCCTCGCTCATCTCCTGGAACCGGTCACCGAGCTCACCCTGATCGCCCTGGGCCTGTTGCTGCTCCTGCTCGGGTGGACGGCCGTCCGCCGCAGGGACGCGCGCCTGGCTGCCGGAACGGTCCTGACCGGCGTCGGGACCGTAGTGGCGTACGCCCTCAGTGAGGCGCTGAAGCTGGTGGCCGACGAGGAACGCCCCTGCCGGGCCGTGGACGGGGCCGAGGCGGTGGCCGCGTGCCCGGAGGCAGGCGACTGGTCGTTCCCCAGCAACCACGCCACGCTGGCCGCCGCACTGGCGACGGGGCTTACGATCCGGCGGCCTCGTCTGGCCGCCGTGACCGTGCCGCTGGCCGTGGCGGCGGCGCTGCTGCGTGTCCTGACCGGGGTCCACTACCCGCACGACGTACTGGCGGGAGCACTGTTGGGCGCGGCCGTGGTGGCCGCGCTCGTGATCGTGGCGCAACAGCCGGTGGAGCGGCGTGCGTCAGCCGTTCTCCGTCGTGTGCGCGGGCACGACACCCGCCTCATGGGCCATGACGGCGGCGGCGGCGCGGTTCTCCACCCCCAGACGCGACAGGACGGAGCTGACATGCGCCTTGACGGTCCCCTCCACCACGTGGAGCCGCCGGGCGATCTGCCCGTTGGACAGTCCGCTGCCGAGGAACGACAGCACCTCGCGTTCCCTGGGGGTCAGCCCGGCGACCTTCTCCCGGGCGGCGGCCCGGCGCCCGGCCCGGTCCCCGGCTCCGCCGGACGCGAGGTGCGCGACCACGCGCGCGGCGACCTTCGGTGACAGACAGGCGGCGCCGCCGGCCACCGCCCGTACGCCCGCGAGGAGTTCCTCCGGCTCACCCGACTTGATCAGGAAGCCGGCGGCCCCGCAGCCGAGCGCCCGGAGGATGTAGTCGTCCTCACCGAAAGTCGTCAGCATGATGATGCCGGTGCCGGGAACGGTCCGGCTGATCTCCGCCGCGGCGTCGATGCCGTCGGTCCTCGGCATCCGTACGTCGAGCACGGCCACGTCGGGGCGGTGGAGCCGCACGAGCTCCACCGCCTCGTGTCCGTCACCGGCCTCGGCGACGATCTCGATGTCCGGGTCGGTGGAGAGCACGGCCCGGACACCGGCCCGGATCATCGGCTCGTCGTCGGCGATCAGCACCCTGGTCATCGCGCGCTCACCCGGTCAGGGCGTCGAGCGAGACCAGCGTGTCGTCGCGGAAGCAGAGCCGGTAGGCGTCCCCGGACCGGCTGTCGAAGCGGTCGGCCGTCATCGCGTAGTACTCGCACGTCTCTCCTCGTCCCTCGGGCCGCTCGCCACCGGAGGGCCGGTGGACCGACTGCCGGTCCGGCAGCACCCGCTGCACCTCCGCACGATCCTGCCCCACCCGGAGGCGGGCGTAGTCACCCGGATCGAGGGTCGACCGTGCCGCTGACACGATGTCCCACCCCGTCACCACGGCACTCAGGACCACGCCCACGCCCAGGGGGGCCAGGAGCGCGGTGACCAGAGTGCGACGGGCGCGCCGCCGTGCCGTGCGGAACTGGGCCGGAGCCGCGCCCTCGTCCTCGGGCCGGTCGGCCCCGGCCGGTGCGGGAGGGCCCGGCAGCCGGGCCGGAGGGTGGTGCGGCAACCGGGCGGACACGGCGAAGCCGCCGTCGCCCCGGGGACCGTGCTCGAAGGTGCCGCCGGCGAGCCGGACCCGCTCGTCGAGCCCGATGAGCCCGCGACCACCCCGGCCTGGTGGCCGTCCGGCCGGGGTGGTCGCGGCGCCGTTGACGACGGCCACCTCGGTCTCGGTCTCCGTGTGCCTGACCCGGACGGTCGCCGCCGCGCGGGGCGCGTGCCTGGCCACATTGGTCAGTGCCTCCTGCACGACCCGGTGCACGGCCCGTGCGACGACGGGAGGAAGCCCGTGGGGAGGAAGCCCGTCCGCCTCCCCGTCCACCCGCAGTTCGACCCTCAGCCCGGACTCGGCGGCATCGCCGACCAGGTCGGTCAGCTCCCTCCCGTGCGGCCGCAGCGGGGGCGGTTCCGCGTGGTCACTCAGCACGCCGACCACTTCGCCCAGGCGCTCGACCGCCGTGGCCGCCCGCGCCCTGATGTCCTTGGCGGCCCGCCGCTGCTGCTCGCCGAGCCCGGGCGCGAGCTGGAGAGCGCCCGCCGACAGGGCGATCAGGCTGAGGTCGTGGCCGAGCACGTCGTGCATGTCCTGTGCGATACGGGCCCGCTCCGCCAGCCGGGCCTGCTCGCCGACCAGCTGCCGCTCCCGCTCCAGGCGTTCGGCTCGCTCCCAGCCGGCCCTGACCAGCTCCTGGTACTGCCGCCAGAACCGCCCCGCGAGCCAGGGCAGCAGGACACCCAGCACCATCACCGAGACGAACCGGGTACCGAGCGCGAGCAGGGACGGCACGAGCCAGGTGGCCACCACACCGGCGGCGAGCACGGCGGCCAACGAGTAGAGCACCACCCCGGGACGTCCGGGCCCCCGCCCCGCCAGGAACGCGGCGACCACGGCCGGCACGGCGCACCATGTGTTCACCAGGCTCAGCCCGCCGAACACGGCCACGGCCGCAAGCACCAGGACAGCCCCCGCACGCGCCCCGTTCATGGTCCGGCGCGGATTCAGGTTCAGGTTCACCGGCCCGACGGTACGGAATCCGGGGCCCGCCCGGCACTGCCTAAAGTCATGGTCACATCCGGGAGGCCGAGGGAACCGGCCGAGGAGCGCTGAGATCGAGCGGGGTCTCCACGGGCACCAGGGCGGCGGCCTTCTCCCGCTCCCCCGCCCGGACGGCCGCGTGCACCTCACGGGCCAGGGGTGTGACATCGCGGATGGACACGGTCCACTCGTCGGCGTACCGCCGGGCGGCCTCCCCGGAGAGCCCGAGTTGGAGAGAGCGGTACGGGAGCGGGTTCAGGCCCAGATCGCGCTCGGGATCCCACTGGACGCGCGCGGGGGCGGACCGCAGCGCCCGCTTCCACGCGTCCTGGTCCTCGTGCACCCCGCGTACGTAGTGCGAGAGTTCGGCATTCTCCAGCGCCCAGACGAAGCCGTCACGGGTGATGTCGACGGCGAGCACGGTCTCCTGGCCCTCCTTGGTGCCCCAGCCGCAGCGGTACATCATCCACAGGAAGCTCGGCTTGATCCAGGTCATGCGGTCGCGCTTCCAGACAGGCGGGAAGCGCCCGTCACGGGCGGCGGGCAGGCCGATGGCAGGCCGGTAGGCCTGGTACACGGTGACGGTGGAGTCGGTGTGCTGCGCGCGGATCTCGTAACGGGGCGGGCCGGTGCGGTCGTTCATACGCCCAGGATGCGGGACCTCGCCACATCACAGCACCTGGTTTTCGCTAGGCCCCGCACCGATGCCCCCGATGAACGCGGACCACGCACGGCCCCCGAATACGAGCGTCGGGCCGTCGGGCACTTTGCTGTCACGGACGGGCAGCCCGCCGGGGAATCCGTCAGCGACTTCCACGCAGTCGCCGCCCTGCCCGTTGCTGTAGCCGGACTTTGGACGAGGCGCTCCAGGAGGAGATCGACGCGTGGGAGGAAGGGCTCCTCGACGAGGAGGAGGAAGACGAGGACGAACCGTCCTCGTCAGCGAGCTACGCGACGCATGAGGAGTACTCGGCGGCGATGGCCGCAGCCCATGCTGCCGAACCGGGCGAGATCACCTACATGAGCGATCTGTCGATCGCGCCTGGCCGGAAGGCCGGCGGCTTTGCGTCCTGGCATCTGACCGACCCCGCTCCGGTCGACTGCGGGGTGTGCGGGGCAGCGATGCCGCCCCTGCTCACCGTGGACATGTGGGAGTGCGACGGGGCCTCACGCAGCTGGCTGCCGGCCGAGGACCGGGACTCCGGCCACGACCCGCACGCGCCCGACCCGACTGACGTCCACCTCGGCCGTGGCCTGATGCGCGTGCACACCTGCCCGGCCGATCCCGGCCACCCGCACCGCCTGAGCTTCCAGTGACTACTCCGGACGCTTCTCCGGCACCGGCCGCAGCGTCGGCCAGCGGTCCAGGACGGCGCGCCGCAAGTCCGCCGCGAGAGCCCCGAGATGCCGCAGGTCCTCGTCCTCCGTGGCCATGCCGGCGACCACCCCGAGCCGGTGGGCGAGGCGTTGGCGGGCGGTGGCCGTGCCCCAGGCCCAGTCCTCGTCCGGGACGCGGGCCAGGTGGTCGGTGGTGCCGCGGTGAGCGCGCTGGACCAGGGCGTCCCCGCGGATCAGCCAGCCCGCGCAGGCGTCGGCGAGGCCGGTGTCCGGGAGCGGGGTGCCGGTCTCGGTGTGCCAGGCCGTGCGGTAGGCGGTCTCGGCCCGCTCCAGCAGGGGGCCGGCCGCCCTCGTGACGCACCAGCAGGTCGGGAACCCGATGCGGAGATAGGCGAGTTCCATCAGGCCGCTGCCCAGGGAAGCCTGCTCGAAGTCGATGAACCTGACCCCGTCCGGGGTGTGCAGGTCGTTGCCGGGGCACGGGTCCCCGTGGAGGAGTGCGGTCCCTTCCGCCCTGCCGAGGCGCTCCACGAGGGCGCGGAGTTCGCCCCGTACGCCTGACGGCACGACGGCACCGAGGGTTTCGGCCAGAGTGAGGAACGACGTGACGTCGGCACCGGTCGGACCCTGCCAGCGGGGCAGAGCTTCCGCGTCGCCGGGACCGGCGGTGGCGTGCAGCCGCGCGAGGGTGGTCGCGTAGTCGACGATCCAGTCGGCGGACGGCCGCCGGTGGTCGAGGTGTTCGAGGACCAGGACCCGCTCGGCCGGGTCGGTGCCGAGGAGCGCGGGCACGACCGGGGTGCCGGGCGCCCGGCCGGCGATGCGCAGGGCGGCGACCTCACGCTCGTACCGCTCGTCGGCCCCGGGGCCCGCCACCAGCTGCTTCAGCACCGCCGGGCGCCCGGACAGCTCGATACGCCAGACGTGCGAACGGGGGCTGCTCTCCAGGACGGACGGGTGTGAGGGTGGGCCGAGCCGGTCTCTCAGGATCTCGCCGAACGGAAGCTGCGACGCCGTCTCCATGCGGTCAGTCTTCCACTCGGCGAGCGCCCGCGTCCGCCGTGTCAGGGATTATCAATGATTGCGCGGGAATCCGAGGTCCACGCCCGCCGGGGCGTCGGCCGGGTCGGGCCAGCGGGTGGTGACGACCTTGCCGCGGGTGTAGAAGTGCACGCCGTCGTTGCCGTAGATGTGGTGGTCGCCGAAGAGGGAGTCCTTCCAGCCGCCGAAGGAGTGGTAGCCCACCGGCACCGGGATCGGAACGTTGACGCCGACCATGCCGGCCTCGATCTCCAGCTGGAAGCGGCGGGCCGCACCGCCGTCACGGGTGAAGATCGCGGTGCCGTTGCCGAAGGGCGAGGCGTTCATCAGGGCGACGCCGTCCTCGTACGTCTCGACGCGCAGGACGCACAGGACCGGGCCGAAGATCTCGTCGCGGTAGGCGTCGGAGTCCGTGGACACGTTGTCCAGGAGGGACAGGCCGATCCAGTGGCCGTCCTCGAAGCCCTCGACCGTGTGGCCGGTGCCGTCGAGGACGACATCGGCGCCCTGGGCGGCGGCCCCGGTGACGTAGGAGGCGACCTTGTCGCGGTGGGCGGCGGTGATCAGCGGGCCCATCTCGGAGGCGGGGTCCGTGCCGGGGCCGATCTTGATCTTCTCGGCGCGCTCACGGATCTTCGCGACCAGCTCGTCCGCGACGGAACTCACCGCGACGACCGCGGAGACGGCCATGCAGCGCTCACCGGCGGAGCCGTAGGCGGCCGAGACGGCGGCGTCGGCCGCGGCGTCCAGGTCGGCGTCGGGGAGGACGAGCATGTGGTTCTTCGCGCCGCCGAGAGCCTGGACGCGCTTGCCGTTGGCGGAGGCGGTGGCGTGGACGTACCGGGCGATGGGCGTGGAACCGACGAAGGAGACGGCGGCGACGTCGGGGTGGGCGAGGAGCCCGTCCACGGCGGCCTTGTCCCCGTGCAGGACGTTCAGCACGCCGTCGGGCAGCCCTGCCTCCGAGGCCAGCTCGGCCAGCAGGTTGGCGGCCGACGGGTCCTTCTCGCTGGGCTTCAGGACGAAGGTGTTGCCACAGGCGATGGCCAGCGGGAACATCCACATCGGCACCATCGCCGGGAAGTTGAACGGCGTGATGCCCGCGACGACGCCGAGCGGCTGCCGGATCGAGGAGACGTCCACCCGGCTGGAGACCTGGGTGGAGAGCTCGCCCTTGAGCTGGGTGGTGATGCCGCAGGCCAGCTCGACGATCTCCAGCCCGCGCGCGACCTCACCCAGCGCGTCGGAGTGCACCTTGCCGTGCTCGGCGGTGATCAGCGCGGCGATCTCGTCGCGGTGGGAGTCCAGGAGGGCCCGGTAGCGGAAGAGGACGGCGGTGCGGGCGGAGAGCGAGGAGGTGCCCCAGGTCTCGTACGCCGTCTTCGCGGCGGAGACCGCGGCGTCGACCTCCTCGGCGGAGGCGAGCGCCACCTGGGTCGTGACGGCACCGGTCGCCGGGTCGGTGACCGGACCGTAGTTGCCCGACGTGCCCTCGACGGCCTTGCCACCGATCCAGTGGTTGACGGTCTTCATGAGCGTGCTCCTTCACAGGTGGCGGCGTCGGGCTGCGATCTGCCGGTCGTACTCTTTCCTGGCCTCGACCGCCGACGGGCGGGTCGCGGTTTCGGCTACCGGAACATCCCACCACGCCTGTGCCGGCGGGACCCCCGACACTGTGTCTGCCGTTTCGGTCTCGACGTAGACACAAGTGGGACGGTTCGCGCCGCGCGCCTCGGCGAGGGCCCGGCGCAGCTCCCCCACCGACCCGGCGCGCAGCACGTCCATGCCCAGCGAGGCGGCGTTGGCGGCGAGGTCCACGGGCAGCGGGGCGCCGGTGAACGCGCCCTCCGGGGTGCGGTGCCGGTAGGCGGTGCCGAAGCGTTCGGCGCCGACGGACCCGGAGAGGCCGCCGATGGACGCGTAGCCGTGGTTCTGCAGGATGACGAGCTTGACGGGCAGTCCCTCCTGCACGGCGGTGACGATCTCGGTGGGGTTCATCAGATACGTGCCGTCGCCGACCAGGGCCCAGACGGGCCGGTCCGGTGCCGCGAGCTGGACACCGAGGGCGGCGGGGATCTCGTACCCCATGCAGGAGTAGCCGTATTCGACGTGGTACTGGCGCGGGGAGCGGGTCCGCCACAGTTTGTGGAGGTCGCCGGGGAGGGAACCCGCCGCGTTGATCAGGATGTCGTCCTCGGTGACCAGTTCGTCCAGCAGGCCGAGGACCTGGGCCTGGGTGGGCCGGGCGTCCGGGTCGCCGGTGGCGAAGGCAGCGCCGACGCGCTGTTCCCAGCGGTCCTTGGCGGCGGTGTACGCGCTCTCGTAGGCGGGGTCGACGCGGTGCCCGCGTGCGCCGAGTGCCTCGCCGAGCGCTTCGATCGCGGTGCGGGCGTCCGCGACGAGGGGGAGGGCGGCGAGCTTGTGCGCGTCGAAGCCGGTGATGTTGAGGTTGAGGAAGCGGACGGCCGGGCCGGCGAAGAGGGTGCCGGAGGCGGTCGTGAAGTCGGTGTAGCGGGTGCCGATGCCGATCACCAGGTCGGCTTCGCGGGCGAGTGCGTCCGCCGTGGCGGTGCCGGTGTGGCCGATGCCGCCCACATCGGCGGGGTGGTCGTGGCGCAGGGAGCCCTTGCCGGCCTGGGTCGAGGCGACGGGGACACGGGTCGCGGCGGCGAACGCGGCGAGGGCCTCCTCCGCGGCGCTGTGGTGGACTCCGCCGCCCGCGACGATCAGGGGGCGGCGTGCGGCGCGCACGGCACGGACGGCTTGTTCCAGCTCGTACGGATCGGGGGCCGGCCTGCGGACGTTCCAGACGCGTGTCGTGAAGAACTCCGCCGGCCAGTCGTACGCCTCGGCCTGCACGTCCTGCGGCAGTGCGAGCGTGACGGCGCCCGTGTCCGCCGGGTCGGCGAGGGTGCGCATGGCCTGGAGGGCGGCCGGGATCAGTGCCTCGGGGCGGGTGATCCGGTCGAAGTAGCGGGAGACGGGGCGCAGGCAGTCGTTGACCGACACGTCGCCCGTGTGCGGCACTTCGAGCTGCTGGAGCACGGGATCGGCGGGGCGGGTGGCGAAGGTGTCGCCGGGCAGGAGCAGCACGGGCAGGTGGTTGACGGTGGCGAGCGCGGCACCGGTGACGAGGTTGGTGGCGCCGGGGCCGATGGAGGTGGTGACGGCGTGGGCGGAGAGCCGCCCCGACTGGCGGGCGTAGCCGACGGCGGCGTGCACCATGGCCTGTTCGCTGCGGCCCTGGAGATAGGGCATCGCGGGGCCGGCCTCGACGAGTGCCTGTCCGATGCCCGCGACGTTTCCGTGGCCGAAGATGCCCCAGGTGGCGTTGATCAGGCGGTGGCGCCGGCCGTCGCGCTCGGTGTACTGGCGGGCGAGGAAGGCGATGAGGGCCTGGGCGGTGGTGAGCCTGCGGGTGGGCCCCCGGCCGGTGCGGGGCGTGTCGCGTGGTGTGGTCACCGGGCGGCCTCCGCACCGTGGAGCGGCAGTCGTGGGTCGACGGGCTGCGTGGGCCAGGTGTCGCGGATCCAGCGGTGGTCCGGATGGTCGCGGATCAGCCATTCACGCTGTTCGCCCGGGCCGGCCATCACGTTCAGGTAGTACAGGGTGCGGCCGGGCGGGGCGACGGACGGGCCGTGCCAGCCGTCGGGGACGAGGACGGCGTCACCGGTGGCGACCTCGGCGAGCACGTCGGTGCCCCCGGGCCGGGACGGTGACACCCGGTGGTAGCCGAGGCCGTCGCCCTCGACCTCGAAGTAGTAGATCTCCTCGAGCACGGACTCGGTACCGGGGTGGTGCTCGTCGTGCTTGTGCGGCGGGTACGAGGACCAGTTGCCGCCGGGAGTCAGAACCTCGACGGCGATGAGCCGGTCGCAGTCGAACGTGTCGGCGGCGGCGAAGTTGTTCACCTGGCGCGAGCAGGCGCCGGCGCCGCGGAGCTCGACCGGTACCTCCGGCGCGGGGCCGTAGCGAGCGGGGAGTCGTCGCTCGCACTTCGCTCCTGCCAGGGCGAAGCGGCCTCCTGCGCCGGAGGAGATCTGGGCTCGGGCGTCACGTGGGACATAGGCGAAGTCGGTGACAGCGCCGAACACGCTTTCCCTGCCCAGCAGTTCAAAGATCTCACCTGTCACCCGCACCGTACAGCCACCGGACAGCGGCAGGATGATCCATTCGCTCTCCCCGGTCGCCAGGGTATGGACACCGCCCGGTTCGAGCTCCAGGACGCGCAGGCTCGACCGCTCCCACCCGGCCCGCTCCGGGCCGATGTCGAGGGCGTAGGGGCCACGCGCCGCGTGACCGGCCCGGAGGTGGTGCCTCTGCTGCTCGTCGGTCGTCGTCATGCTTCATCCCTACCCGTCGTCCCGCCCGTTCACAGAAGACCCGGCGTCACTCGCTCACAGCAGCCCCACGGCCGTGTCGACCGCGCCCGTCACGTCCCCGTCGGCTGGGTAGAGCAGCGAACGTCCGACCACCAGCCCCTGGACGGTCGGCAGCCGCAGCGCGCCGCGCCACCTCTCGTACACCTTGTCCGGATCTCCCGTCACCTCGCCGCCGAGCAGGACGGCGGGGAGGGTCGAGGCCCTCATCACCCGGTCCATGTCGTCGGGGTCGTCGGTGACGGGGACCTTGAGCCAGGTGTACGCGGACGTCCCGCCCAGGCCCGAGGCGATGGCGATGGAGGTGGTGACGGCGGTGGCGCCCAGATCGGTGCGGAGCCCGTCACGGGTGCGGTGGCAGAGGAACGGCTCGATGAAGACCGGCAGCCGGAGGGCGGCCATCTCGTCCACGGTCCGTGCGGCGGTGTGCAGGGTGTCCAGGGACCCCGGGTCGTCGTGGTCGATCCTCAGCAGGAGTTTGCCCGCGTCGTAGCCGTGGCGGGCGAGGTCGGCGGGGCGGTGACCGGTGAAGCGGTCGTCGAGCTCGAAGGCGGCTCCCGCGAGGCCGCCGCGGTTCATCGAACCGAGGACGACCTTGCTTTCGAGGGCGCCGAGGAGCAGCAGGTCCTCCAGGACGTCGGCGCCCGCCAGCACCCCGTCGACGCCCGGGCGGGCGAGAGCGAGGCAGAGGCGTTCGAGCAGGTCGAAGCGGTCGGCCATGGCCAGGTCGTCGTCACCGACGGCGAGGGCGCCGCGGGCCGGGTGATCCGCCGCGACGATCATCAGCCGGCCGGTGGGTCCGACGAGGGGCCGTCTGCGGCGGGCGGCGGCGGCCTCGGCGACGGCTTCGGGGCGGTGGGCGCGGAGCCGGACGAGATCGGTGACGCCTGCGGCGGCGGGCGGGGTCACGGGGCGGTCCCCGCCGGGGCCCCGATGAAGCCGTCGGCGAGGGCCTGTTCCACCTCGTGCGGGAACGGCATCGCGGACGAACAGGCGAGGCGGGAGGCGACGATGGCCCCGGCCGCGTTGGCGTAGCGCATGACGTGTTCCGTGTCCCAGCCGGCCAGCAGGCCGTGGCAGAGGGCGCCGCCGAAGGCGTCCCCGGCGCCCAGTCCGTTGACGACGTCGACGGGCAGGGACGGGATCTCGGCGGTGGTGCCGTCGCGGTGGACGGCGAGGACACCCGCCGGCCCCTGTTTGACGACGGCGAGTTCGGGCCCGGATCCGAGGAGGGCGCGGGCGGCCGCGTGCGGTTCGCGTTCTCCGGTGGCGATCTCGCACTCGTCGATGTTGCCGACGGCGACCGTGGCGTGGGTGAGTGCCTCGCGGTAGTGGGTGCGGGCGGTCTCGGCGCCGGCGTTCTCTCCGGCGGCCCCTTCGCCCCAGAACATGGGGCGCCAGTCGAGGTCGAAGACGGTGACGCGCGGAGGGCCGGACGCGTCCGGTGCCGGGCTGCGGGCCCGGAGCGCGGCGAGGGTCGCGGTGCGGCTGGGTTCGGCGCACAGGCCGGTGCCGGTCATCCAGAAGACCCGGGCGGCCCGCACCGCGTCCAGGTCGAGTTCCCCGCTGTGGATCTCCAGGTCCGGCGCCTTGGGCTGCCGGTAGAAGTAGAGCGGGAAGTGGTCCGGCGGGAAGATCTCGCAGAAGGTGACGGGGGTCGGATACTCCGGCACGGCGCTCACCCACCGGTCGTCCACCCCGAACTCCTCCAGTGCCTGGTGGAGGTAGTCGCCGAAGGGGTCCCGGCCGGTCCGGGTGATCAGGGCCGTACGCCGCCCCAGCCGGGCCGCGGCCACCGCCACGTTGGACGGCGAGCCGCCGAGGAACTTCCCGAAGGTCTCGGCCCGGGCCAGCGGTACACCGGTCTGCAGCGGGTAGATGTCCACCCCGATCCGTCCCATGGTGATCACGTCGTACGGCTCAGGCATACGTATCCCTTCGACCCGGTGCTCCGGCCCGGCACTCCGTCCCGGGAGTCGGCCACGGCCGGACGGCCGCTCCCAGATCTAGCCCTCGCCCCGCGCCCTGTCAACACTTTGTCCGGACATTCGGACGAACTCTTGACACTCCCCCAGGAGGACTGGAGGGTGGGCGATATGACCTCCTCCGTACACTCTTCGGCCCGCATCCGCATCGGCTCGGCACCCGATTCGTGGGGCGTCTGGTTCCCCGACGATCCGCGGCAGGTGCCCTGGGAGCGGTTCCTCGACGAGGTCTGCGAGGCCGGCTACGAGTGGATCGAGCTCGGGCCGTACGGCTATCTGCCGACCGAGCCCGCCCGGCTGGCGGACGAGACCGCCCGCCGGAACCTGGCCGTCTCCGCGGGCACGGTCTTCACCGGATTGCACCACGGCCCGGCGGTCTGGGAGCGGACCTGGGAGCATGTCGCGGACATCGCGGCACTCACCCGGGCGATGGGTGCCGGGCATCTGGTGGTCATCCCGTCGTTCTGGCGGGACGACAGGACGGGAGAGGTCCTGGAGGACCGCACGCTCACCCCCGCCCAGTGGCGTGACCTCACCACCCAGACGGAGCGCCTGGCACGTGAGGTGCGGGACCGCTACGGGCTGCGGATCGTGGTGCACCCGCACGCCGACACGCACATCGACGGCGAGGAGAACGTCAACCGCTTCCTCGACGCCACCGATCCCGACCTGGTCTCCCTCTGCCTCGACACCGGCCATTACGCGTACTGCGGCGGGGACAGCGTGGAACTCATCCGGACCTACGGCGAGCGGATCGGCTATCTGCACCTCAAACAGGTGGACCCGGCGGTGCTGGCCGATGTCGTGGCGGACGAGGTGCCGTTCGGTCCGGCCGTGGCACGTGGCGTGATGTGCGAGCCGCCCGGCGGAGTGCCCGCCCTGGAGCCCGTACTGGATGCGGCGCGCGCCCTGGGCACCGATCTGTTCGCCATCGTCGAGCAGGACATGTACCCCTGCCCGCCCGAGAAGCCGCTGCCGATCGCACGCCGCACCCGCGAGTTCCTCCGCACCTGCGGGCCCGCGCGGCCGTCCTCCTGAGTCCGGGGCCCGCGGCCTTCGGGACGCCGGGTCCCGGACGGCTCGGGCCCTTCAGGTTCCCGGTTCGATGATCGTGACGCCCGCTCCGGGCGCGGCGCCCATCGCGGCGAGGGCGGCCGGGGCGGCGTCCAGGGTGAGGGTGGAGGTCACCAGCAGGTCCGGGCGCAGGGCGCCGGCCCGGACCATCTCCATCATCGGCGGGTAGTCGTGGGCGGCCATGCCGTGACTGCCGAGGATCTCCAGCTCCAGCTCGATCACCCGCGCCATGGGGACGACGGGGTCACCGGCCGCCGACGGCAGGAGCCCGACCTGGACGTGCCGGCCCTGCCGGCGCAGGCTGCGCACCGACGCGGCGCAGGTGACCGGGGAGCCCAGCGCGTCGAGCGACAGATGCGCCCCGCCGCCGGTCAGTTCACGCACGGCCCCGTCCGCGCCGGCGGGGTGCGCGGAGGCGTCCACACACGCGGTCGCCCCGAAGGCCCGCGCCAGCTCCAGGGCCCGCCGTGAGACGTCGACCGCGACGACCCTGGCTCCGCACGCCACCGCGATCATCACGGCCGACAGCCCGGCCCCGCCGCATCCGTGCACGGCCACCCACTCCCCCGGCGCCACCCGCCCCTGCCCCGCCACGGCCCGGAACGCCGTGGCGAACCGGCACCCGAGTCCGGCCGCCGTGGCGGACGAGAGCCCTTCGGGCACCGCGACCAGATTGACGTCGGCCTGCTCCAGCGCCACGTACTCGGCGAAGGACCCCCAGTGGGTGAAGCCCGGCTGGGTCTGCCGCTCACAGACCTGCTGGGCACCGGCCGCACAGGCGGAACACCGGCCGCAGGCGCAGACGAAGGGAACGGTGACCCGGTCGCCGGGGTGCCAGTCGCGCACGCCGGGGCCCACCGCCTCGACCACTCCGGCCAGTTCGTGCCCGGGGACGTGCGGGAGGACGATGCCGGGGTCGTGGCCCATCCAGCCGTGCCAGTCGCTCCGGCACAGCCCCGTGGCCTCGACCCGGACCACGGCTCCCCCGGCCGGGGGGGTGGGGTCCGGGAGGTCCCGGACACGGGCCTCCCGCCCGAACTCCTCGAACACCACTGCCCGCATCCGCCCCGCCTCCCATGGTCCCGGCCCCGGCCGTCGACTTCCCGGCCCGGCGAATCTACGCCCCGGCCGACAGGACGCACCCGACGCGGAGGCGACGAGACGATTTATACCCCCTAGGGGTATAGTTGTCCGTACGGGCAGGCACACCGGGCTTCCCGGCGCCCTCTCGTGCCACATCTGCCACATCTCTCACATTCCATGCACCTGCGAAGAGGAGAACGTCATGACCGCCGAGACCGACACGCCCCGGACCGCCGGCTCCTGCTGCTCGTCCACCGGTTCCTGCGACGACGGGGCGGCCGGCGCCCGGGCAGGCGTCACCACCGTCTACGAGGTGAAGGGCATGACCTGTGGCCACTGCGAAGGGGCGGTGTCCGAGGAGATCTCCGGAATCGAGGGTGTCACCTCGGTGAAGGCGGAGGCCTCGAGCGGCCGCGTCACCGTCGTCTCCACCGCGCCGCTGAGCGAGGACGCCGTACGCGCCGCCGTCGACGAGGCGGGTTACGAGCTCGTGGGCCGCGCCTGAAGCCGGACGCACCACGACGGCGCGCACCGCCCGCCACCGGCGGGCCCCGCGCCGTCCGGCACCTTCCGTCGGGCCCGTTCCGTCACCAGGGGAAGCAGATACTGGTGGGGAACGGCCCGACCGCTCGACGTCCGACCCAGGAGTCCGCACACATGGCCAGCACCACGGCAGCCGAGGCCCCGGCGGCGGAGGCCTCCGACGCCGAGCTCACGATCGGCGGGATGACCTGCGCCTCGTGCGCGGCCCGCGTCGAGAAGAAGCTCAACCGCATGGACGGAGTCACCGCCACCGTCAACTACGCGACCGAGAAGGCCCGCGTGTCCTACGGCGCCGGGACCACGCTCGACGATCTCGTCGCCACCGTCGTGAGGACCGGCTACACAGCTCGGCCCGCCACCCGCCCCGCTCCCCCGGCGCACCCGCCGGCGCCCGGGGGCGAGCTCCCCGCCCGAGCCCTCTCGGCGGACCGGGACGGCGAGCTCGACACCCTTGATCCCCTCGACGCCCACCGCGTCGAGGCCGGGCCTACGGCCGAAGGCCCCGGCGCGGAGCCCGTCCCCGCCGGCCGTGAGGCCGATGAAGCCCTCGCCGCGCTCCGGCAGCGGCTGCGGGTCTCGGCGGTGCTCGCCGTGCCGGTCGTCCTGATGGCCATGGTCCCCTCCCTGCAGTTCGACCACTGGCAGTGGCTCTCCCTCACCCTCGCCGCCCCCGTGGTCGCCTGGGGCGGGCTGCCCTTCCACCGCGCCGCCTGGGCGAATCTGCGGCACGGCGCCGCGACGATGGACACCCTGGTGTCGATCGGTACGCTCGCGGCCTTCTGCTGGTCGCTGTGGGCCCTGTTCCTCGGAGACGCGGGCATGCCGGAGATGCGGCACGGCTTCGATGCCACCGCCTCGGGGTCCGATCCCTCCTCCACCATCTACCTGGAGGTGGCGGCCGGGGTCATCGGCTTCATCCTGCTGGGCCGGTACCTGGAGGCGCGGGCCAAGCGGAAGGCGGGCGCCGCCCTGCGTGCGCTGCTCCGTCTCGGCGCGAAGGACGTCACAGTCGTCCGCGCGGGAGCGGAACCGGGCCACGGGGCCACCGAGGTGCGCGTCCCCGTCGGCCGGCTCGTCGTCGGCGACCGCTTCGTCGTGCGGCCCGGCGAGAAGATCGCCACCGACGGCACCGTCGTCGAGGGCACCTCGGCCGTCGACACCTCCATGCTCACCGGGGAGTCCCTTCCGGTGGACACCGTCCCGGGCGACTCCGTCACCGGTGCCACCCTCAACGTGTCCGGGCGGCTGGTCGTCGAGGCCACCCGCGTCGGCGCCGACACCCAACTGGCGCGGATGTCACAGCTCGTCGAGGACGCGCAGAGCGGCAAGGCCGCCGTCCAGCGCCTCGCGGACCGGATCTCCGCGGTCTTCGTCCCCGTGGTGCTGCTGATCGCCCTGGCCACGCTGGTCGTCCAGCTCCTCGTCACCGACGACGTCACGGGCTCGTTCACCGCCGCGGTGTCCGTGCTGATCATCGCCTGCCCCTGCGCGCTGGGCCTCGCCACGCCCACGGCCCTCATGGCCGGCACCGGCCGCGGTGCCCAGCTCGGCATCCTCATCAAGGGCCCCGAGGTCCTGGAGACCGTCCGGAGGATCGACACGGTCGTCCTCGACAAGACCGGCACGGTCACCACCGGTCGCATGACTCTCGGGCGCGTCCACACCGCGCCCGGCACGGCCGAGGCCGACGTGCTCCGCCTCGCGGGGGCCCTCGAGCACGCCTCCGGGCACCCGGTGGCCCGCGCGGTGGCCGCCGGAGCCGCAGCCCGCACGGGTGCGGCGCTCCCCACCCCGGTGGACTTCACCGAGGTCCCCGGCCTCGGGGTACGCGGCACGGTCGAGGGCCACCGCGTACTGGCCGGCCGGCCGCAGCTCCTCACCGAGGCCCGGATCGCCCTCCCGCCCTCCCTGGCGGACGCTCTGACCGGCGCGGCGGACCGTGGCCGCACGACCGTCGTCGTGGCGTGGGACGGCCTGGCCCGGGGCGTGCTGGAGGTGGCCGACACGGTGAAGGAGAGCAGCGCGGAGGCCGTCGCGGAGCTCCGTGCGCTGGGGCTCGACCCGATCCTGCTGACCGGTGACAACCGGGCCGCGGCGGACGCGGTCGCCCGCACGGTCGGGATCGACGAGGTGCACGCGGAGGTCCTGCCGGAGGACAAGGCCGAGGTCGTGCGGCGCCTCCAGGCCGAGGGCCGGTCCGTGGCCATGATCGGCGACGGGGCCAACGACGCCGCGGCGCTCGCGGTGGCCGATCTGGGCCTGTCGATGGGGACGGGGACGGACGCGGCGATCGAGGCGGGCGACCTCACCCTGGTTCGTGGAGATCTCAAGGTGGCCCCTGCCGCCATCCGCCTGTCGAGGCGTACCCTGTCCACCATCAGGAGCAATCTCTTCTGGGCGTTCGGCTACAACGTGGCCGCCCTGCCCCTCGCCGCGTTCGGGCTGCTCAGCCCCATGGTCGCGGGTGCGGCCATGGCGTTCTCGTCGGTCTTCGTCGTGACGAACAGCCTGAGGCTGCGCTCCTTCACATAACTTCTACAAAGAGACTTAGATCACACCGATTTGAGGGTAACCATCTGATGAGTTGGTGAGTCTAAGAGTGCGATGCCAAGGATGTCTTGGGGGACGTCCGATGGAGTGTCTTGGGGGACGCTCCTGGCTCGTGTTGGCCGGGGGACGTGCACCGGGGAGCTTTGAGCGGCCCTCCCGTGCGTACGTACCCCGGCAGTCGCACAGCAGGACCGAACTGAATACGCACCACCTGAAGAACAACGGGAGTTCAGGCTCCCTTCGGACGCCCGGCCGGATCCCGTGGGGGGAATCCGCTCCGGGATATGGGAAACGCCCTGTCCGTCGACCCGTGGGGGGATCGACGGCGGGGCGTTTCTCGCGTGCGCCGCAGGCGGACGTTCACCGCCGCCGCGGGTGGGCGCGTCCGGAAAACCGGAACGCCCCGCACACCGCGCTCCGACCGGTGCGGGCGCGGTATGCGGGGCGAAGGACCACCCGGCCGCGAACGGCCGGGGTGCGAGCGGTCCTGAGAGCGTCAGCGGCCCTCGACCGGGACGAAGTCGCGCAGGACCTCACCGGTGTAGATCTGGCGCGGGCGGCCGATGCGCGATCCCGGCTCCTTGATCATCTCGTGCCACTGGGCGATCCAGCCGGGAAGCCGGCCGAGCGCGAACAGCACGGTGAACATCTCCGTCGGGAAGCCCATGGCGCGGTAGATCAGACCCGTGTAGAAGTCCACGTTGGGGTAGAGGTTGCGCGAGACGAAGTACTCGTCGGAGAGCGCGTGCTCCTCCAGCTTGAGCGCGATGTCGAGCAGCTCGTCGGACTTGCCGAGCGACGACAGCACGTCGTGGGCGGCGGCCTTGATGATCTTGGCGCGCGGGTCGAAGGACTTGTACACCCGGTGGCCGAAGCCCATCAGGCGGACGCCGTCCTCCTTGTTCTTCACCTTCTGGATGAAGGAGTCGACGTCTCCGCCGTTGGCCTGGATGCCCTCGAGCATCTCCAGCACCGACTGGTTGGCGCCACCGTGCAGAGGGCCCCACAGGGCCGAGATGCCGGCGGAGATCGAGGCGAACATGTTCGCCTGCGAGGAGCCGACCAGACGCACGGTGGAGGTCGAGCAGTTCTGCTCGTGGTCCGCGTGCAGGATGAGCAGCTTCTCGAGCGCCGATACCACGACCGGGTCCGGCACGTACTCCTGGGCCGGGACGGAGAAGGTCATGCGCAGGAAGTTCTCGACGTAACCGAGGTCGTTACGCGGGTAGACGAACGGGTGGCCGATCGACTTCTTGTACGCGTACGCCGCGATCGTCGGGAGCTTGGCCATCAGCCGGATCGTCGAGAGGTGGCGCTGCTCCTCGTCGAACGGGTTGTGGCTGTCCTGGTAGAAGGTGGACAGCGCGCTGACGACCGAGGACAGCATGGCCATCGGGTGGGCGTCGCGCGGGAAGCCGTCGAAGAAGCGCTTGACGTCCTCGTGCAGCAGCGTGTGCTGGGTGATCTCGTTCTTGAAGGCCGACAGCTCGTCGGCCTTGGGAAGGTCACCGTTGATCAGCGTGTAGGCGACCTCGAGGAACGTCGAGCTCTCGGCGAGCTGCTCGATCGGGTAGCCGCGGTACCGCAGGATGCCCTGCTCGCCGTCGAGATAGGTGATGGCGGATTTGTACGCGGCTGTGTTGCCGTATCCGCTGTCCAGCGTGACCAGGCCCGTATTGGCCCGGAGCTTCCCGATATCGAAGCCCTTGTCGCCGACGGTGCTGTCGATCACCGGGTAGGTGTACTCGTCATCGCCGTACCGCAGTACTACAGAGTTGTCGCTCTCGCTCACGTCATCCCTCACCGACGTAGTGCCTCTTCTTCGAGGTGCCCTGACTGTTTCCACCCTCCCCCATTCGGCTCAGGAGAGTGCACTCGGGGTCGTCCATTGGACCTACTGGCGGCACTGAGTGCCGCTAACTTGCTCATCCTGCCCCCTGCGATCCGGTTCCGGAAGAGCTCAGTGATGTTTCCCACCGTTTTGATCGATCATTTTTTCGGGAGCATCTCCGGCCGTCCCGCCACGGAGCCGGAAGTCCAGCGCCGTACAGCGCCTGCCTGCGGAAACGGTGCGGACCGCCTGCCCGATGGCCCTGCGTGAACCGACCAGCACGACCAGCTTCTTGGCCCTGGTCACAGCGGTGTAGAGCAGGTTGCGCTGCAGCATCATCCAGGCGCTGGTGGTGACGGGGATGACGACCGCCGGATACTCACTGCCCTGCGAGCGGTGGATGGTCATCGCGTAGGCGTGGGCGAGCTCGTCCAGCTCGTCGAAGTCGTACGCGATCTCCTCGTCCTCGTCCGTGCGGACCGTCAGCTTCTGCTCGTCCGCGTCGAGGGCGGTGACGACACCGACCGTGCCGTTGAAGACCCCGTTCTCCCCCTTCTCGTAGTTGTTCCGGATCTGGGTCACCTTGTCGCCGACCCGGAAGACCCGGCCGCCGAACCGCTTCTCGGGCAGGTCGGGACGCCCCGGGGTGATGGCCTGCTGGAGCAGTCCGTTGAGATGGCCGGCGCCCGCCGGGCCGCGGTGCATCGGGGCGAGGACCTGCACGTCACGGCGGGGGTTCAGGCCGAACTTGGCGGGGATGCGGCGGGCCGCGACATCCACGGCGAGCACCCCGGCGTCCTCCGTCTCGTCCTCCACGAACAGGAAGAAGTCGTCCAGCCCCTGGGTCAGCGGCGGCACCCCTGAGTTGATGCGGTGGGCGTTGGTGACGACGCCGGACTTCTGGGCCTGCCGGAAGATGGTGGTCAGCCGGACCGCCGGTACGGGGCCGCCGTCGGCGAGCAGATCCCGCAGCACCTCCCCCGCTCCGACCGAGGGCAGCTGGTCCACATCGCCGACCAGCAGCAGATGGGCACCAGGTGCCACCGCCTTGATCAGTTTGTTGGCGAGCAGCAGGTCGAGCATCGACGCCTCGTCGACGACGATCAGATCGGCGTCCAGCGGCCGGTCCCGGTCGTACGCCGCGTCCCCGCCCGGCTTCAGCTCCAGCAGCCGGTGCACGGTGGACGCCTCGGCACCGGTCAGCTCCGAGAGCCGCTTCGCGGCCCGCCCGGTGGGGGCGGCCAGCACCACCTTGGCGTTCTTGGCGCGGGCCAGCTCGACGACGGAACGGACGGTGAACGACTTCCCGCAGCCGGGGCCGCCGGTGAGGACGGCCACCTTCCGGCTGAGCGCGAGCCGGACGGCCGCCTCCTGCCCGGGGGCCAGCGTCGCCCCCGTACGCCGCGCGAGCCAGGCCAGCGCCTTGTCCCAGTCGACGTCCCCGAAGCCGGGCATCCGGTCCTCCGGCGTACGCAGCAGGCGCTGCACCTGGGCGGCGAGCGAGATCTCGGCCCGGTGGAAGGGGACCAGGTACACGGCGGTGACGGGCTGCCCGTCCTCCGGGCCCGGTACCTTCTCCCGTACGACGCCCTCGGGATCCTCGGCGAGCTCGGCCAGGCATTCGATGACGAGCCCCGTGTCCACCTGGAGCAGCTTCACCCCGTCGGCGATCAGCCGTTCCTCGGGCAGGAAGCAGTGCCCCTGGTCGGTGGACTGCGAAAGGGCGTACTGGAGTCCGGCCTTGACCCGTTCGGGACTGTCGTGCGGGATGCCGACGGCCTGGGCGATGCGGTCGGCGGTGAGGAATCCGATGCCCCAGACGTCGGCGGCCAGCCGGTAGGGCTGGTTCTTCACGACGGAGATCGACGCGTCCTCGTACTTCTTGTAGATGCGCACGGCGATGGAGGTGGAGACGCCGACGCTCTGCAGGAAGACCATCACCTCCTTGATCGCCTTCTGTTCCTCCCAGGCCGCGGCGATCATCTTCGTCCGCTTGGGCCCGAGCCCGGGCACCTCGACGAGCCGCTCGGGCTGCTGCTCGATGATGTCCAGGGTGTCGACGCCGAAGTGGGTGGTGATGCGGTCGGCCATGACCGGCCCGATGCCCTTGATCAGGCCGGAGCCGAGGTAGCGGCGGATGCCCTGGATGGTGGCGGGCAGGATCGTCGTGTAGTTCTCCACGGTGAACTGCTTGCCGTACTGCGGATGGGAGCCCCAACGCCCCTCCATCCGCAGCGACTCACCGGGCTGGGCGCCGAGCAGCGAGCCGACGACGGTGAGCAGGTCGCTGCTCCCCCGTCCGGTGTCGACGCGGGCGACGGTGTAGCCGTTCTCCTCGTTGGCGTAGGTGATCCGCTCCAGGACGCCTTCGAGCACGGCGGTGTTGGACATGCTGCCGACGGTACCGGGTGGGGCTGACAGCGTGGGGGCCGTCCCCGAGAGCAGCTACGCGGCTCCTCGAACCGCTCGATGTCCTGCGGGGAGTACGGGGACGTCGCCTCGGCCATGTGCGCGGTGCGGGGGCCGGAGAACGCCTCCGTGCGCGGACCGTCGCCGAACCGGGTTCGTTCCCCCTGCCCGCCGGGACGTTCCTGCCGTTGGGACACCTCCTGAGGGGTCTGTACGACATGGCGATGAGGCACGAGATCCTCGTGGGCGCAGCTGAGCGCAACATCGAGGCAGACCTGCGGGAGGACGAGGAGCCGGCTGTGAATCTGCACCGGTGTGTGCCGATCGCCCTGCCCGACGACGGGGGCGTCGCCTTCGTCGATCACCGCCCGGGGCCTTCGTAGGAGTATGCGCACGAGAGGGGCATCGGGTCGGGAGACCTCGACGGCATACTCTGGGCGACCGGGCCGGCAGAGCTCTTCCGGCTCCTGACCGGCTCCCTGGAGACGGGTTCCCCCTTCCTGCACTACCGGCCGTCGGCCTACGAACACGAGTCGGGCCACCACTGCGCCGGCTGGGAGATCGAAGCCTGACCACCGGCACCCCGGCGCCGAGGCGACGGGGAGGCCGCTTCTCCCCCTCAGGGCCCTTCGCCTGCGGAGCGGTCGAGAAGCACACCTCGGCCACATCCAGGAAGGGCCCTCGGCGGCACTCGGACGGGTCCTGGACAAGGGAACGAGTCCCGTACGGGGGGCCGGGCCCGGGCGCTCCCCGGACGCTTCCCAACAGTCCCTCAGCAAGCTCCCACACCGGCTCCGAGCTGCACGAATACCGGCTCAGGGCCTAGAGTCGGGGCCTGGGGAAGGGAGTTGCGGGTGGACCGGACCGTGCGTTCCGTGGAGGACGTACTGAAGCTCATGGACAGCCTGTTCGCGCCGGAGGCCGACCGGTGGACCGACGACGCGAGCGGCTGGTGGGACGGGTTCTACGAGGACCGGTCGAAGCCGGTGCCGTTCTTCGTGGCCGAGCCGGACGAGAGCCTCGTGTCCCACCTCGGCCAAGGTCTGATCACGCCCGGCCGGGCTCTCGATCTCGGCTGCGGGCCGGGACGCAACGCCCTGTACCTCGCCTCGCGGGGGTTCGAGGTGGACGCCGTCGATCTGTCGCCCGCAGCCGTCGCGTGGGCCGAGGAGCGGGCCGGTGAGGCGGGGGCGGACATCCGCTTCCACTGCGGGGACGCCTTCGCCGAGGACGCGCCCGCAGGGCCGTACGACCTGATCTACGACTCGGGCTGCTTCCACCACCTGCCGCCCCACCGTCGCGTCAGCTACCTGGAGTTGGTGGAGCGCACCCTCGTCCCCGGCGGCCATCTCGCCCTCAGCTGCTTCGCGTCCGGCGCGATGGGTTCAGAGCAGCCCGACGCCGACTGCTACGGCGGTGCGGGGCTTCAGGGCGGCCTCGCCTACACACCCGAGTCGCTGCGCTGGATCTTCTCCGGGATGGAGGAGATCGAACTGCGGCGGATGCGGGACCAGCCGGCCGGCTCCCCGTGCTTCGGTGAGGACTTCCTCTGGACCGCGCTGTTCAGGAGGCCGGACGGGCCCGGCACCCTCAGGCGTTGACGCCGTGGTCCCGACCCCGGTGTTCAGCACGCGCATCGACAGCAGTGCGAGCGACGCCGCGCTCCTGGCGCTCGCTCCGGCGTGGTCCCCGTCCCCCGGGGCCGGACACGGCGAGCCCCCCGGTGACGGCCAGGGGGCTCCTCCTCGCGGACCGGAGCCCATCGGTCACACCGTGAGCTTCACAGCCTCGAACCAGCTCTTGTTGTCGGTGGTGCCGACGAACATGTACTCGGGCCGGCTGTTCTTGCAGTACTGCGGGCCCCAGCCTCCGCCGCGCAACCTGGCCGAGTGGCAGACGCCGCCCTTGCCGACGTTCATGGCGAAGCCCGTCATGAACGGGGCGCCCGGCTTCGAACTGCCTATGTAGTTGTTCTTGCCGTCCGCGACGGTGCTCGTCCAGCTCGGGGCCCAGGTGGCGTTGCCGCTCGTCGAACCCTGGTCGTGCAGCAGGGCGTTGGCGGAGGACCCGCCGACGTTCCACACCGCGATGTTGAGGGCCGTGATCTGCTTGCCCTGGCCGATCGTCCCGGCCATCGTCCCGTCGCACACCGGTGCCTGCCAGCCGCTCCCGGACACGAAGACCCGGTAACAGATGTGCCGCCCCTCGGGGTCCCCCTCGGCGAGGCTGCGCAACGCACTGGCGGCCGTGTTCGGCGGGGCCTTCGCCGTCACGGTGGCCGTGGGCTTGCGCTCAGGCGTGACCGGCGGCGGCACCATCACCGGCTTGGGGGCCGGCGGTTCGGACGGCTTCTCCTTCACCTGCTCCTGCTCCTGCTCCTTCTCCTTCTCCTTGCTCGGAGTCACGGAGGGGCTCGGCGACTTGCTGGTGTAGGTCTCCGGTTGCTCGGAGCGTTCAGTTCCCAGGACCGTTCCTGCCACGTTCTGCGTGCGGTCCTTCTCGGGCTCGGGGTCGTCCTGGCCCGCCACGAGGAACGGTACGGAGACCAGGAGCGCGCCGATGACCGCCGCCGCGGCCAGTACCGATTTCTTCGGCCGGCTGCCGAGCGGTTCGCTGTCCGTGCGCGTACCCGCGCCCGCGCTGCCGCTGACCGCCGCCGCGGCGACTGCGGCGTCCGGGGACCCGTCGGCGGTACCGGTGTCCGCATGCGCCGCGGCCGGGTCGGAGGCGGACGCCGAAGACGAAGCCGCCTTGGTCTCTTCGGAGCCGGCCGGTGCCGGTTCGGGCGCCTCCTCCGTCGACGGCTCCGGGACGCCGGTGCCCCGCCCGGCACCGGTGCCGGAATCAGGGACGGAGGCTCCGGCGGCACCCGCTCGCTTCGCGGTCCGTGTCCGGGCCTCCGCACCCTCGGGAGCCTCGCTCCCGGAGCCCTTGCTCTCCGGCCTCTCGCTCGTCGGGCCCTGCGCGCCGGCGTCCGGGTCGGCCGCCGTGGACGACGTGACCTCGCGGCCGGCCATGCCGCCCGGCCTCAGTGCGTCACCGGGGTCTCCGGCCGCCCCCTCCATCGGCACCGCCCGGCGGGCCGGATCCGGCGAACTCCCGGACGCGCCGGAAGACGTGCCTGAACTCGGCGGTATGCGTCTGGAAGGATCATGCTCACGTGCCATGCAATTTCCTTACTCGTATTCGGGTTCGGCGTCGTGCCGCGCCCCGCACCCACACACGACCGGGCCTCACCCTCCCCGGCCGCCCTCAGATGAGCGAAGTCCCGTTCACCACAGGCGCATTGGCGGGCAGTGGGGGCTAACACGCCTGAGCGGTCCGGGCCCGGGACGACGGTACAGGAACTCCGTTGACCACGGTCGGCCGACGGAGCCTGCCGACGACGGCCCGCCCCTTCGAGTGGCCTCCGGGTGGCGGAAGCCGACCGGAGGCCCCGGGCACACCCGGTACACGACTCGGGCTGCTCCGCCACCTGCCGCCCCACCCGCCCGGCGGCTGTCCGGAGCCGGTGGGGCGGCCCTCGTCCCGGCGGGGGCGGGCCCGGCCGCCTCAGTCGATGACGGCGGTGACCTCGATCTCGACCAGGTGCTCGGGGATGTCCAGTGCGGCGACGCCCAGCATGGTGGCCGGCGGTACCGGGGTGGTCCCCAGCCGGGCGGACGCCCGGGAGATCCCTTCCAGGAGCAGGGGCATCTTGTCGGGGGTCCAGTCGACCACGTGGACGTTCAGCTTCGCCACGTCGTCGAAGGAGGCGCCGGCACTCCTCAGCGCGGTGGCGGCGTTGACGTAGCACTGCTCGACCTGGGCCGCCAGGTCGCCTTCGCCGACCGTGGCGCCGTCGGCGTCCCAGGCGACCTGCCCGGCGACGAAGACCAGCTTCGATCCGGTCGCGACCGAGACCTGCCGGTAGACGTCGATCTCCGGGAGTCCCTCGGGGTTCGTCAGGGTGATGGCCATGCTGTCCGCCTCCTTGCCGCGCGGCCCCGGCGGGGCCGACACGTGCTCTCTTGTGGTTACTGGGAAACCGTAGGAGAGTGAGCGCTGACGTGGAAGAACGCACTTTTCAGTGACAGGGGAACCAAAAGGTGACCAAGCAGTTCAGCGGCTCCCCCGAGGAACAGGCCGACCTGAGGCGCGCGGACTCACTGGCGCGGGAGATCTTCTCGGACGTCGCCAACAAGTGGGCGCTCCTGATCATCGAGGCGCTGGGCGACCGCACCCTGCGCTTCAGCGAGGTGCGGGCCGAGGTCGAGGGGATCAGCCACAAGATGCTCACCCAGAACCTGCGCATGCTGGAGCGCAACGGTCTGGTCGGGCGCACCGTGTACCCCACGGTCCCGCCGAAGGTCGAGTACACCCTGACCGGGCCGGGCCAGGGGTTGCGGAAGACGGTCGACGTGATGTGCGACTGGACCCACCGGCACATCGGCCACATCGAGGCGGCCCGGAGAGGCTTCGACGGCGGCTGAGGCCACGGACGAGCGCACCGACCGGCTCCGGGGACGGCCCGCCCCGGAACCCGGTCACCCGCTGCTCAGGGAAACGTCAGCCCCGGATGCCGGTGGAGCGCTTCCCTCTGCCCGGGTGTGGCGAGGACCATGATGCTGTCGTAGCCGGCGCCCGGATCGCGCGCGAAGCCGGCGTTCCGCCATGAGCGCGGGCCGTCGCCGTGTGCGGTTTCGGCGATGGCCCGGCAGGCCGCCTCGTGGTCGAGGTAGTCCACTGCGAAGTGCTCGGCCGGGATGGGCACCGGCTTGCCGTCCTTCTCGAACTCGGGGACGTCGAAGCGGCCACCCTCGAACCCGCCTTCGCCCCCCACGACCCGGACGCCGGAAATGGTGGCTCCGCCACCGGCGGCCTCGGCGGCGGCCGGCAGCAGGCTCGCGTAACGTCGTGGACGGAGTCGATGTCGTCGGCGTGGACCGAGACCGCCACGCCGAAGCTCTCCAGCGCCTGGGCAGCCGCGTACTGGTCCAGTTCGCCGTCCGCGCAGGTGGCGGCGCGATCGGGAACGCCACGCGTCTTCTCCTCGGACACCACGCCGGTCTCGTGGAGGAACGCACCGACGCGCCTGCAGGTCATCGACGGATACTTCGGCACGCCGGTGATCCCGCCGGACCCGCGCCGGGCTCCGCCGCACCGCAGACGTCCCAGGAAAGCGGAATGGGGCCCGGCCCACAGGCCGGACCCCCCTCGCTTTCCCCCTCCGCCGGGCTTCCCGATCCCCCCGGACCCCTCCCCGGAAGTCCCGACGCTGAGTACGACCGGGGAGGGTACGCAAAGGTTGCACGCCTTTACGATCTCTTTACCTCCGGCCGTTCGAACCTCTCTCAGCAGGCATGTTCCAGGTACCGGGCGGCGACCTCGCCGATCACGTCGGCGCCGTCACGGGACCAGAGTTCCTCGTTGAAGATCTCGACCTCGATCGGTCCGTCGAAGCCCGTGGCCTCGACCTGCCGGCGCATCGTACGGAAGTCCACGCAGCCGTCACCCAGTTGGCCACGGCCCACCAGAACGCCCGCCGGGAGCGGAGTGATCCAGTCGGCCAGCTGGAAGGAGTGGATCCGCCCGCCCGCGCCCGCCCGGGCGATCTGCGCGGCCACCTGGTCGTCCCACCAGATGTGGTACGCGTCGACGACCACACCGACCTGCTCGGCCGGGAAGCGCTCCGCGAGGTCCAGGGCCTGGGAGAGGGTGGAGACCACGCAGCGGTCCGAGGCGAACATCGGGTGCAGCGGCTCGATCGCGAGACGGATGCCCCTCTCGTACGCGTACGGGGCCAACTCGCCCAGTGCGTCGGCGATGCGCTCCCGGGCGGCGTACAGGTCCTTCTCCCCTTCGGGGAGTCCGCCGCAGACCAGGACCAGCGTGTCGGTGTTCACGCCCGCGGCCTCGTCGACCGCCGCACGGTTGTCGTCCAGCGCGCGGGCGCGCTGGACGGGGTCGGTCGCGGTGAGGAAGCCCCCGCGGCAGAGGCTCGTGACGGTGAGGCCCGCGTCCTTCATCAGCTGTCCGGCGCGCTCGACGCCGTACGCCTGCACCGGAGCGCGCCACAGGCCGACCTGGCCGATGCCGGCCTTGGCGCAGCCCTCGACGAGCTCCGGCAGGGACAGTTGCCGGACCGTCTCCTGGTTGATGGACAGGCGGGACAGTTCGGTGCTCATCGGTTTCCTCCGTGGACGGTCAGCAGCGCGCGCATGCGCGCCTCGGCCAGCCCGGGGTCCGGGAACAGGCCGAGGCGGTCGGCCAGTTCGTACGCCTTCGCCAGGTGCGGCAGCGAGCGGGCGGACTGCAGGCCTCCGGCCATCGTGAAGTGGTCCTGGTGGCCCGCCAGCCAGGCGAGGAACACGACACCGGTCTTGTAGAAGCGGGTCGGGGCCTTGAACAGGTGGCGGGAGAGCTCCACCGTCGGGTCCAGGAGGGCACGGAAGCCGTCGACGTCCCCGGTGTCCAGGACCCGCACCGCGTGGGCGGCCAGCGGACCGAGCGGGTCGAAGATGCCGAGCAGGGCGTGACTGAAGCCCCGGTCGTCGCCCGCGATCAGTTCGGGGTAGTTGAAGTCGTCGCCGGTGTAGCAGCGCACCCCGCCCGGAAGCCGGCGCCGTACGTCGATCTCACGCTCGGCGTCCAGGAGCGAGATCTTGATGCCGTCGACCTTGTCCGGGTGCTCGCCGATGACCTTCAGGAAGGTGTCCGTGGCGGCGTCGAGGTCCGCGCTGCCCCAGTAGCCCTCCAGCGCGGGATCGAACATGGGGCCGAGCCAGTGCAGGACGACCGGTTCCGTGGCCTGGCGCAGGAGATGCGCGTACGTCTCCAGGTAGTCCTCGGGGCCCTTCGCGGCGGCGGCCAGCGCGCGGGAGGCCATCAGGACGGCCTGGGCCCCGGAGGCCTCGACCAGGGCGAGCTGCTCCTCGTACGCGGCGCGCACCTCGGGCAGGGTCGCGGGCCCCGTGAGCTGGTCGGTGCCCACACCGCAGGCGATCCTGCCGCCGGCGGACTTCGCCTCGGCGGCCGAGCGGCGGATCAGCTCCGCCGCGCCGGCCCAGTCCAGGCCCATGCCGCGCTGTGCGGTGTCCATGGCCTCGGCGACGCCCAGGCCGTGCGACCAGAGGTGGCGGCGGAAGGCGAGGGTGGCGTCCCAGTCGACGGCGACGGGGTCGTCGGGGCTGATGTCGGCGTACGGGTCGGCGACGACGTGCGCGGCGGAGAAGACCGTACGGGAGGCGAGGGGCGCCCCGGACGGCGCGAGGTCGAGCGGGGTGGCGCGGGGTTCGTACGGGCCTTGCGGCAGGTGGATGGTCACAGGCTCAGCTCCGGGACGTCGAAACGGCGGCCCTCGGCGGAGGACTTGAGGCCGAGCTCGGCGAGCTGGACGCCCCGGGCCCCGGCCATCAGGTCCCAGGTGTAGGGCTCGTCGAGGACGACATGGCGCAGGAAGAGCTCCCACTGGGCCTTGAAGCCGTTGTCGAAGACGGCGTTGTCGGGGACTTCCTGCCACTGGTCGCGGAACGGCTCGGTGACCGGGAGGTCCGGGTTCCAGACCGGCTTGGGGGTGGCCGAGCGGTGCTGGACACGGCAGTTGCGCAGACCCGCGACGGCGGAGCCGTGGGTGCCGTCGACCTGGAACTCGACGAGCTCGTCGCGGTTGACGCGGACCGCCCAGGAGGAGTTGATCTGGGCGACGGCGCCGCCCGCCAGCTGGAAGGTGCCGTACGCCGCGTCGTCGGCGGTGGCGGCGTAGGGCTTGCCCTCTTCGTCCCAGCGCTGCGGGATGTGTGTCTGCACGTGCGCGGAGACGCTCGTGACCTGGCCGAACAGCTCGTGCAGGACGTACTCCCAGTGCGGGAACATGTCGACGACGATGCCGCCGCCGTCCTCCGAACGGTAGTTCCAGGAGGGGCGCTGGGCTTCCTGCCAGTCGCCTTCGAAGACCCAGTAGCCGAACTCGCCGCGCACGGAGAGGATCTCCCCGAAGAAGCCGCCGTCGATGAGGCGCTTCAGCTTGAGCAGTCCGGGGAGGAAGATCTTGTCCTGGACGACGCCGTGCTTGATGCCGGCGTCGCGGGCGAGGCGGGCCAGTTCGAGCGCGCCCTCGACGTCGGTGGCGGTGGGCTTCTCGGTGTAGACGTGCTTGCCCGCGGCGATCGCCTTCTTGATCGCCTCGACGCGGGCCGAGGTGACCTGGGCGTCGAAGTAGACGTCGATCGATTCGTCGGCGAGCACCGCGTCCAGGTCGGTCGACCACTCGGTCAGACCGTGCTGCTCGGCGAGCGCCTCCAGCGCATGGGCCCGGCGGCCGACGAGCACGGGTTCCGGCCACAGCACCTCGCCGTTGCCGAGGTCGAGGCCGCCCTGCTCGCGGATCGCGAGGATCGAGCGCACCAGGTGCTGCCGGTACCCCATGCGTCCCGTGACGCCGTTCATGGCGATGCGCACTGTCCTGCGTGTCACGAAAGTTCCTCCATACAGCCGTAGCAAGCGCTTTCTATCCGGTATGACGCTAGCCTGCCGACAGCGGCCCGGACAAGGGGTGCCGCTCCACGACTCCTCGGAGGAGAGCGATGACAGTCACCCTGGCGGACGTCGCGGCCCGCGCCCGGGTGTCCCCGGCCACCGTGTCCCGTGTCCTGAACGGCAATTACCCGGTGGCCTCGTCCACCCGGGAGCGGGTCCTGCGCGCGGTGGACGATCTGGACTACGTACTGAACGGCCCGGCCAGCTCGCTCGCCGCCGCCACGTCCGACCTGGTGGGCATCCTGGTCAACGACATCGCCGACCCGTTCTTCGGCATCATGGCCGGAGCGGCGCAGAGCGAGATCGGCGGCCCGGGGGACGGATCCGGCCGCGCGGGCGGCGAGAAGCTCGCCGTCGTCTGCAACACCGGCGGCTCCCCCGAGCGCGAACTCACCTATCTCACCCTGCTCCAGCGTCAGCGCGCCGCGGCCGTCGTCCTCACCGGCGGCGCGCTGGAGGACCCGGCCCATCAGGCCGCGATGGCCGTGAAGCTGGCGAAGCTCGCGGACGCCGGCACCCGGATCGTCTTCTGCGGGCGGCCCCCACTGCCCGGCACCGACGCGGTGGCCGCCGCGCTGGCCTTCGACAACCGGGGCGGCGCCCGCCGCCTCACCGAGCATCTGATCGCCCTGGGCCACCGCCGGATCGGCTATGTCGCCGGCCCCCTGGAGCGCACCACGACCCGTCACCGGCTGGAGGGCCACCGCGAGGCCATGAAGGCGGCGGGGCTGTACGGGGACGAGGAGAGCGTCACCGTGCACGGGCCGTACGACCGGAGCTCCGGCTACGACGCCACCCTCGGACTCCTGCGCCGCGAACCGGAGGTGACGGCCGTCGTCGCCGCCAACGACACGGTGGCACTGGGCGCCTGCGCGGCCGTCCGGGACCTCGGACTCCGCATCCCCGAGGACGTCTCCGTGGCCGGCTTCGACGACCTGCCGTTCTCGGTGGACGCCGTGCCGGCCCTGACGACCGTACGACTCCCGCTGTACGAGGCGGGGGCGCGGGCGGGCCGGCTGGCGATGGGCAAGGAGGAGCTCCCGCCGGGAGGCATGGCGACCATCGCCGCGGATCTCATGGAACGGGGGTCGACGGCGGCACCGGCCCGCTGATCCCGGGACGGGCGGCGCCGCCGGGCCGCTGCCCCGGTCCTCGACAGGGCCGCCGGCCCGCCGGTCCGGGCCGGCGGTGGCCGTGTTGTCCCCCTCGGCCGGGAAGTCCGTACGGCGGGGCGCCGCGGACGGAAAGATGGGGGCGACTCCCCCATGTGCCCGTCCCTGACGCCCTCCAGGATGGGTGCGGGAGAACCGCTCGGGCCTCCCGCGGCCGGGGAGGTGAGCGCGATGGTGGAGAGGGAAGCGACCGGTGGTGCGGACCGGGCGTCCGCACCGTGCGCCCCGGCGGCCGCCGACGGGCCCCAGGACGCCCCGGCGCCGGGCACCGTCCGCCTCTTCGGCTCCCGGCAGCACGGTGGTCCCTGGTGGGCTCCCGGCACCGTCGGGCCGTGCCCCGGCACCGAGCCCGACTGGGCCCGGTTCGCCCGGGAGGCCGTGGCCCGGGCGCCGCGGGAGGCACGGATCGCGGACCGGGCGTATCCGGACCTGACCGGCTTCGCCCTGGTCGTCGCGCCGTTCGCGTCCCGGGCCGTCGACCGGATGGCGGGAGCGGGCGCCGTCGGGCGGCCCGGTCCGGCTCTCTGCCCCGCGGGTGTACTGGACGGCTTTCGGCACGACGTCGCACGGCGTCTGGCCGTGCTGGCCGCCAGGACACTCGTCTCGGAGCTGCACGCAGCGCGGACCGGCGGAAGGCTGAGAGGCGGGGGCACCCAGGAGCGCTTCCGGGACTTCCTGCGGCTGACCGCGAGCCAGGCCGGCCTCGCCTCCCTGCTCACCGGATATCCGGTCCTGGCCAGGGTCCTCGCACAGGCGGCCATGAACGCCGCCGACGCCTTCGCCGAGATGCTCGGCAGACTCGCGGCGGACCAGGAACTCCTGGGCTCTTCCGCGGTGTTCGGGGGACGGGGAGCAGGACGGTCCACCGCATACGGGCCGCACACCCTGACCCGGGTCGAGACCGGCACGGGTGACAGCCACCGCGGAGGCCGGTCCGTGATGCTCCTGCGGTTCGCCGACGGCGCCCGGCTGGTCTACAAGCCTCGTCCGCTCGCGGCCCACCGGCACTTCGAGACCCTGGTGGGGTGGTTCAACTCCCATACCGGGACGCCTGATCTGCGCGTACCCCGGTCCCTCGACCGAGGGGCGTACGGCTGGGCGGAGTTCGTCGTGGACGCGCCCTGCCGCTCGGCGGCCGAGACCACGCTCTTCTACCGGCGTCTCGGAGCGCTGCTGGCGCTGCTGCACGTCCTGGACGGCACGGACCTGCACCACGAGAACCTCATCGCCTGCGGACCTGACCCCGTCCTGGTGGATGTGGAGACGCTGTTCCACCCGCCCCTGACCCAGACCCCGCCCTCCGACCCGGCCGCTCGCGCCCTGCACGCCTCGGTCCACCGTGTCGGGCTGCTCCCTCAGTTGCTGGTCGGGGACACCAGCGCGCTCGACATGTCCGCCGTCGGCGGGGGCCGGGCGGCCTCCTCCCCACTGGAGACGGCTTCCTGGGCGGCGGCGGGCACCGACACCATGCACCTGGTACGCGCTGCCGGGCAGTTCGCCGAGTCGTCCAACCGCCCCACGCTCGACGGCGCCCCGGCCGATCCGTTCGGGTTCACCGAAGCGCTGTGCGACGGTTTCCGCTCCGCGTACACGACCGTCGGCGACTCACGCGGTGAACTGCTGGGGCCGAGGGGGCTCCTGCGTCTCTTCGCCGACGACGAGGTCCGTTTCGTGCCCAGGCCGACCTGGACGTACGCCACGCTGCTGCACGAGTCGACCCACCCCGACCTGATGCGGGACGCCGCCGAGCGCCAGCAGGTGTTCGCCCTGCTGCGCACCGGAGCCCTGGGCACCGCCGCGCTGCCGGGCCTGGAGGACGAGGAGATCGCGGAGCTGTGGCAGGGCGACGTGCCGGTGTTCACCACCCGGCCCGGCGTGACGGACGTGTGGAGCGGCGGCGGACGCAGGATGCGGGGGCCCGCCGGGCCCGCCGGGCTGGCGCGGGTGGAGGCGAGGATCCGGGCCCTGGACACGGTGGACCGGCAGGACCAGGAACGGATCATCCGCACCGCCATGGTGAGTACGTCCACCGAGCCCCCGCACCGTGCCGCCGGGTGCGGCAGGCAGCGGGCCGGGGCGAGCGCACCGGAACCGGAACGCCTGCTCTCCGCCGCGCGGTCGGTGGGCGACCAGCTCGTCTCGCTCGCGTACCACGGCGGAGGCCGGACCAACTGGATCGGCCTGGAGCTGCTCGGCGAACGCTACTGGCGGCTCACGCCGCTGGCGGCCGACCTCGCGGCCGGGTACACCGGTCCCGCGCTGTTCCTCGCGCAGCTGGCGTCACTGACCGGGGCGGCCCGGTACGCCGATGCGGCACGGACCGCGCTGGCCCCCGTACCGGGTCTCCTGGACGCGTTGCACCAGCGCGGCGACGATCTCGGGGTGCTCGGTTCCGGCGCCTTCTCCGGTCTCGGGGGCATCGCGTACGCCCTGGCGGAGATCGGCACGCTCCTGGACGACGAGCGGGTGCTGGACTGGGCGGGCCCCGCCGTCCGGCTGGCCTGTGCCGCGAGCTCGGCCGAGGAGGGGCTCGGGGTGCGGGGCGGAGCGGCCGGCGGCCTGGTGTCGCTGCTCGCCGTGCACCGGACCACCGGGCGGGCCGAGGCCTGGCGTGGCGCGGAGCGCTGCGCCGAGCGGCTCGCGGCGACGCCGCCCCCGGCGCCCGGGGGCTTCGCGGACGGGGCGGCGGGCATCGGCTGGGCGCTGCTGCGGTTCGCCGGGGCGGGCGGCGGTCCGCACCACCTGAGCGCCGGGCTGGACGCCCTGCGTGGCGCGGTGCGCGGTGCGGCCGGCGGGCCGGCCTGGTGCGAGGGGGCGGCGGGGGTCGCGCTCGCGGTCGCCGACAGCCCCGAGGCCCTGGCCGATCCGGAGCTGGGCCACTGGCTGGCGGAGCACGCCGGTGAGGTGGCCCGCTCCACCCCGCCGGGGAACGACAGCCTCTGCCACGGCGAACTGGGCGTGCTGGAGCTGCTCGGCCACGCCGCCCTGCCCCGTCTGCGCCCCCACTGGCTGCGCCGGACCGGCACCCTGCTGGCCGCCGCCGACCGGGCGCAGCCGCACTGCGGGACGCCGGGACACACACCTCACCCGGGACTGCTCACCGGTCTGTCGGGCATCGGACACGGGCTGCTGCGGGCGGGTTTCCCCGACCGGGTCGGCCCGGCACTGCTCGTGCGCCACTCCACGGGGGCCGACCGGTCCACCGCACCCATGACGTTGTCGACCAACGACCAGTAGATGAGGCAGAGATGACGCAGATCAGCGAATCGGCCGGGTACGCGGACGTCACCACGGCACACGAGGGAGCTTCCGAGCACCCCGCCGGCAGGATATCGCTCGGCAACAGGGGCGGGCTCGGTCTGCGCAGCAGGCTCCTCAGTGCCACGGACGGGGACACGAACGGCCCCGACCTGCCCTGGACCACCTTCACGGTCCCGATGTAGCCCTTTCCCACCGGGGCGCACCGTCATGAGCGGGAATGCGCCTACTGCCGCCCTCTGTACGGGTCCAGTAGCCTGCGGCCATGCGTGCGAATTCGCCGGTCGTCGTCGGTCGTGACGAGGAGATCGGTTTACTGAGCAGCGCCCTGGACGCCGCACGACGGCGTTCGGGGCGCGCGCTGTTCCTCGTCGGCGAGGCGGGGATCGGCAAGTCCCGGCTGGCGGGTCAGTGCGCCTACCAGGCCTACGGGCTGGGCATGCCGGTACTGCGTGGACGGGCGGGCTCCACCGGCCTGGTCGTGCCCCTGCGCCCCCTGGTGGAGGCCCTTTCGTCGCACTTCCGGGCCGCGGGGACACCGACCGATCCGGAACTCGCGCCGTACCACCCGGCGTTGGCCAGGCTCGTGCCGGAGTGGCGCAGCGGGGCGCCCACCGGTTACACCGAGACCGTCGTCGAGCTGGCCGAGGCCCTTCTGCGGCTGCTGTCGGTCCTGGGCCGGGACACCGGCTGCGTGATGCTGCTGGAGGACCTGCACGACTGCGACACGGAGACCGTCGCGGTCGTCGAGTACGTCATCGACAACCTGGCGGACCTCCCGGTCCTGCTGCTGGGCACCCTGCGCCCCGGGCCGGGGGCCGTGCCGGACCTCGTGCGCTCCGCCGAGGAGCGCCACACCGCGACGGTCGTGGAGTTACGGGGGCTGGAGGACGCGCAGGTGCGCGCCCTGACCGGCGCGTGCCTGGAGACACCGCCCGAGCGGATACCCGAGGCGGTCCAGCGGCGTCTGGTCGAACGCGCGGCGGGCAACCCCTACCTGGTCGAGGTTCTGCTCGACGACCTGCTCGACACGGGCAGGCTGCGGCGTACGGAGGACGGCTGGGAAGCGGTGGACCAGCCGGACGGCATCCTTCCCCCGCGCATCCTCCGGAGCTGGTCCCACCGGCTCGACCGGATGGACGAACCGGTGCGGGACCTGCTGCTGACCGCGGCCACCCTGGGCGGCCAGTTCTCCGTGGCCGTCCTCCAGACCGTCACCGGGCTGGAGGACCGGGCCCTGTTCACCCACCTGAGGTCCGCCGTCGAGACGGGGGTGATCGCCCCTGACGGGGCGGCCCCCGACCGCTACACCTTCCGGCACGCCCTCACGGCGGAGGCGCTGGTCTCCTCCCTCGCCCCGGCCGAACGCGCCGCACTGGCCCGGCGTGCCGCCGCGGCCGTCGAGCACTCGGGGGAGCCGCTCGACGAGGACCGGCGGCAGCTCGTGGCCTCGCTGGAGCTCGCGGCGGGCAACCGCGCCGGCGCGGCCCTCCAGTTCGCCGAGGCGGGGCGCCGGATGCTCGCGTCGGGTGCGCACGGCTCGGCCGTGGTCCTGCTGGAACGTTCCCGCGCACTGGCGGCGGACGGCGACCTGGCCGCCGTCACCGAGTCCCTGGCGGTGGCCCGGGCCGAGGGCGGCGATCTGGACGGTGCCCTGGCGCTGGCCGAGTCCCTGCCTCCGGTCCCCGCGCGCTCCGAGGCGGCCGCCCGGCGCGGGGACGCCCACATCAAGATCGCCTGGGTGGCCGTCATGGCGGAGCGGGCGGCCGACACGTCCCGTCAGATCGAAGCGGCACGGGCCCTGTTCGGCCCGGCGCCGTCCCCGGCGCGCCGGGCGTCACTCGCGGTCGTCGACGGCCACCTCTCCCTGCTCCCCGGTGAGGAACGGCGGGACCCGGAGGCGGCCGAGCGGGCCGCGCTCACGGCTGCGGAGACGGCCGAGGCGGAGGGGCTTCCGGTCGTGGCCTGCCAGGCCTGGCAGTTGCTGGCCCTGCTCTCCCGGGAGAGGGGGTTCGACGCGGCCGACGCGTGTCTGGAGCGGATGCTCACCCTGTCCACGGAGCACTCACTGCCGTTGTGGCGGGTGGAGGCGCTGGTGCGTCTGGGGGTGAACGGTTTCATGCGGACCGGTGACGCGGCCCGCCTCCACTCGGCGCGGGTGGCTGCGGCCGAACTGGGGTCGCTGCTGCTCACGCAGACGGTCGACGGACTGCTCGCGATGAACGCGGTGATGTGTGCCCGCTGGGACGAGGCGGAGGAGATCACCGGACGGTCGGTGGAGGCGAGCGCCAGGATCGGCAACCACGGCGCCCACCGGTATCTGCTGCTGGCCGCGGCCGCGGCGGCGGCCCACCGCGGCCGCCGGCGGGAGACGGACCGCTCCCTCGCCGCGTTCCGCAGGGCGGGCGGGGACCGCTCCGCGCTGGTGCCGCTGCGGCTGGGCTTCTGCGGGGCGATCGGGGCGCTGCTGGAGGAGGACCGCCCCCGGGCCCTGGCGGAACTGGACGCCGCGCTGGCCTGGGAGCGCGACCACCCCAGCTACTACTACCTGTCCGGCCGCTACGGACTGCGTCCGCTGCTGCGGGTGCTGGCGGGTGGGGCGGCGCGCGGGGAGTACGAGGAGGTGGCAGGTGCGCCCGGGGCCGCCCTGGCCTGGAACCGGCAGTTCCTCGAACTGGCGGAGGCGGTGCTGCTCGGCCGGGAGGGCGACCAGGCGGGCGCCGCACGGCGGATGGCCGCCTTCCACGCCCGGTCCGCGGCGTTTCCGGTGGCGCGCCACCTCGGTCTGAGGCTCGTCGCGGATCCCGCGCTCGCCGACGGGTGGGGCGAACCGGTCCTGTGGCTGCGGACCGCCGAGGAGTTCTTCCACGGGGCCGGGGTGCAGTCGGTGGCGTCCGCGTGCCGGGCGTCCCTGCGGCGTGCCGGGGTGAGTGTGACCCAGCACCGCGGGGGCCGGGAGCGGATCCCCCCGCCGCTGCGGAGCAACGGGGTCACTCCCCGCGAGTACGAGGTGTTCGTGCTGCTGGCGGAGCGGCCGGGCAACCAGCAGATCGCCCGGCGGCTGTCCATCTCGCCCCGCACGGTGGAGAAGCACCTGGCCAGTCTGCTCAGCAAGACGGGACGGACCAACCGTACGGCTCTGTGCGAGTTCGCCGCGGAGTGCGTGGCCGACCAGACCTGAGCGGTCCCCTCGTGCGGGAACCGGCTTCCGCGTACGGGGAGCCGCCCGCCGGGGTGGGGGAACGGCCCCGCGGCATGGGGGTGCCGGGCACCGGAGGCCGGGTGCACGCCCCGGAAGATGCGGGGCGTGCACCGATGTGCGCGCTTCCGCGGCCCGGCAGGATCGGCCGGTGTACGGCAGCCCGTCGCCCCTCCCCCGGCCAGGAGGCCCGCTGATGCCCTTGTCCCCCGTTCACCCCGGCTCCGCAGGCGCCGTGTACTTCTCGCTGCTCGGGCCGCTCTCGGCGGTGATCGACGGCAGGCCGCTGCCACTCGGTCCCCGCAAGCAGAGGCTGGTCCTGGCCACCCTGCTGGCGCGCCCCAACACCCCCGTACCGGTAGGTGTGCTGACCGACGTGGTGTGGCCCGAGGGGCCGCCGCGGACCGCGCGCAAGAACCTGCAGGTCTACGTCAGCGCCGCCCGTGGGCTGTTCGGGGGCGTGGACGGCGCCGGCCGGGACCGGGTGGTGCACGACTGCGGCGGTTACCGGCTGCGGGTGGAGGAGGGCGAACTCGACACCCTCCGCTTCCGGTCGCTGGCCCGGGCGGGCCGGGCGGCCGGGGAGCGGGGTGACCTGCGCACCGCCGCCCGGCTGCTCCGGGAGGCCCTGGACCTGTGGGGGGAGCGCCCGCCCCTGCACGACCTGCGGGACTCCGCCGGGGTGGCTGAGGAGGCCGAACGGCTGGAGGCCCGCTGCCTCACGGTCTACGAGGACTGGGCCGAGGCCGAGATCGAGACGGGCCGGGCGGGCCTGGCGCTGGACGGGCTGCGGGACCTGGTGGAGCGCCACCCGTTCCGGGAGCGGCTCCGGGCGGCGTGGATGAACTGCCTGCACCAGACCGGGCGGCGGGCGGAGGCGCTGGAGGTCTACGACGACTACCGGCAACTGCTCGCCAGGGAACTGGGCCTGGAACCCAGCCCGGCGATGGCGGCCCTCTACCGGGCGATGCTCGGCGGGGGCCGGACGTCCCGTCCCGCCCCCGCCCGTAACGCCGCGTGCGGGGTGTCGCTGCCCGCGGACAGCAGGCACTTCACCGGCCGCGACGACGAACTGGCCCGGCTGCTCGACGTGTCGGGCGGACCGGACGGAGCTGTCGTGATCGTCTCCGGCCCGGCCGGGGTGGGGAAGTCGGCACTGGCCGTCCGGGCGGCGCACCTGCTCGCGGACGGCTTCCCCGACGGGCGCGTCCATGTCCGGGCCCGGCGGGAGGACGGTGCGGCACGCTCCGGGAACGACATGCTGGACGAGCTGGGGCGGCTGTGCGACGTGGGCGGGCCGCGCCGGCCGGATCCGGCGCAGGCCGAGAACGCCTGGCAGGACTGGCTGGCGCGGCACCGGGCGCTGATCGTGCTGGACGACGTCGCGGACGAGGCGTCGGTGCGCGGGCTGCTGCCCCGGTCGGGGCGGTGCGCGGTCGTGCTCACCGCCCGCGGACAGCTGGCCGGACTGGAGGCCGTGCACCGGACAGCGCTGGCCGCGCCCGAGGACGGCGAGGCGCTGGAACTGCTGGGGACCCTGATCGGCGGGGACCGGCTGCGGACCGACCCGGAGGCGGCCCTGCGTATCGTGCGGGCCTGCGGGAACCTGCCGCTGGCGGTGACGGTGAGCGGGATGCGGCTGGCGGTCCTGCGGCACCTTCCGCTGGCGGAGTACGCGGACCGGCTCGACGATCCGGCGGCGGCCCTGGACGAGCTGGTGGCCGGGGACGTGTCCGTACGCTCCCGTCTCGCCGCGGGCTGGCGGGACCTGAGCGCCCGTGACCGGACGGCGCTGGCCGGGCTCGCGGGGCTGGGGCGGGGCGGGTTCTTCACCCTGGAGCGGGCGATGGCGGCACTGGGCGGCGACGAACGGAGCACCATACGAGCGGTCGAGGCGCTCATCGGCACCGGTGCGGTGACCTCCCCCGCCGGTGAGGTCACCGCACACGCCGCGCTGTACGAGGTGCCGCGTCTGCTCTGTCTGTACGTCCGCGAGAACGCGGGACCGGACGGGGGTGCTCCCGGGCCGGCTCACCACCGCGGAAGCGGTGTTCCCCTGCTCCTCAGCCGAGGGTGAGCAGGTCCAGCAGCCCGGGGAGGTGCTTGCCGGCCGCATCGCCGCCGGCCGTGTCCCGGCCCCCGGAGAGGAAGTGCAGGGCGAGCAGCAGCCCCGCCGCCCCGGTGGCGAGGTCCGCGGAGAAACGCCGCAGCGTCGCGCCGGGGACGAGCAGCCGGTCCTCGTCCGCGACGAGATGCCAGGTGAGGTTGCGTACGGAGGTCAGGACGCCGGGTGCGGTCCGGGTGCCGGGGGTGAGCTGGGCGGCGGCGGCGGCGAGGCCCGCGCGGCCGGTGAACAGCCCTGGTTCACGGACGAATTCCATGGTGCAGCCCTTGCGCACCCCCGGGATCAGTGCGCTCAGCTCGGTGTCCTCGTACCGGGCCGTGTACGCCTGGGCCACCAGCGCGACCCCTGAGCTGCCCTGACCCAGGTAGAGCAGGTGGCGCCGGCCGTCCTTCACCTGGCGGGTGCCGTCGGGCATGACGACGGTGTGTCCGGCCTCGCGCCGGAGGGCGGTGCGTGCGGCCCGGCGCAGCCAGGCCTCGCCGGTCAGTTCGTGCAGTTCCAGCTGGAGCAGGGCGGCCCCGCTCAGTCCGCGCAGCAGTCCCGCCGACTCGGGAAGGCGTACCCCCTCCACCGGCTCGCCGCGCACCAGCCGGTCCAGGTCCCGGGCGGTGCTCAGGGCCGTGTCGATCAGCCGTGTGCCGGGCTCCGTGCCGTCGGCCCGGGCCATGCGCAGAGCGGCGAGCGCGATACCCGCGCGGCCGGTGAACAGGTCCGCCGACGCCGTGCGGGGCGGCACGGACATCGCCCGGTCCCAGAGTTCCCGCCCCTGCTCGGGACGGCCGAGGAGGGAGAGCACCAGCGCTGTGCCCGGCAGCCCGTCGAAGAGCCCGCCGGCCCCGGCGGGGTCCCTGCGCAGCGCCGCCGACGCCAGCCAGTCGGTCCATTCCTCCGGGACGGGGGCGCCCGCCCGGTGCAGGGCGTACAGGACGCCGGCCGCACCGTTCGCGAGGTCGGTCCCGCCGGTGGCGAAGAGATCCGGGCCGCCCGGGAAGAGGCGGTCCGCCCGGCCGGGGGTGGCTCCGGCGTGGATGCCGGCCAGGAGGCCGGTGCGGATGCCCGCCCAGTCCACGTCCGGCCCTTCGAACAGGGCGGCCACCTCGGCCTCGCGTCGCCGCGAGGCGTCGAGGCCGCTGAGCAGGCGGGGCCGTCGCGGTCCCGTCCCGGCCGGCAGGCCGTACCGCCGGCGGGCCCAGCGTTCCAGGGTGAGGGCCTTCGCCCTCTCGAGTCCCGCCATCTCCATGACCGGCATCAGCATGGCGAGCCAGGTCGCCCAGAGTGCGTAGGCGTCGGCGTCCGCCCCGGGGGTGCCGGGGGGCGCCTGGAGGCCCTGGGCACCGGCGAAGGGGGTGGCCTCGTCGTCGAGCGCGGTGGCGTACTCGAAGTCGACGAGGGCGATCCGTCCGTCGGGCCGGACGATGATGTTGGAGGGGTGCAGGTCCCCGAAGCGCAGACCGCGTGCGTGGATCGCCTCCAGCGCCCGGGTGAGCTCGTGGGTCACCGAGTCGGTCCACGCGACGTAGGGGGCGAGGTCGTCCGCCGAGTCCGCTCCGCGCACGAGGGCGAAGCGGGCGACGATCTCCTCCAGCAGGGTGTTGCCCTCGATGTGCTCCTCGATCAGGAAGTGGTGCTCCCAGACGGTCCGCACCCCGTACACCTCGGGGACGCAGTCCAGTCCGGCCAGCGCCGTCAGCGCCCGGTGCTCGCGGTACAGGCGGGTGACGGCGTCGTCACCGGCTCCGTCGAGGCCGCAGTGCGGACGTGCCTCCCGCAGCACCACGCGCCGTCCCGTCCCCCGCTCCTCGGCCAGATAGATCCCGCCGGCGTTGGAGAACTGGAGTGCCTCGGTGACCGTGAAGGGGAAGGCGTCGTCGCGGGCGGCGGCGCGCGCCGCGAGGTGCGGCCGCAGGGCCGCGGGCACCTCGACCCAGTCGGGTGTCCGGAAGACCACGCCGCGTTCGTCCGGTACCAGTTCCCCGGACGGGTTCCGCAGGGCGAGTACCCGTCGGCCCTCGGCGTCGTCGCACCAGCGGGGGACGAAGGCGCCGTAGCGCGTGTACACCGGGGCGTCGCCGATCCGCAGGTCGCTGAGGACGTAGGGGCCGCTGCGCCCGGCCAGTGCCTGGGACAGCTCATCGGCCAGCGTCAGGAACACGGCCTCGTCGGGCGGGTAGACCGCGATGAACTTGCCCGCGCCGCTGCGGTTCATGTGCTTGTCCGCCATCAGCCGCAGTGCCTTCCCGCTGCGCAGGAATTTGAAGGGCACGTGGTGGCGGAGGCAGATGCGGGCGGTGTCCCGCAGGGTCGCCCCGGCCTCGCCGGGGACGGTGGACACATGGATCTTCCAGCCCTGCTCGGCCGGCCGGACGTGCTCGGGCACCAGTGAGGTCCACAGGCCCACGGCCTCGCGGCGCCAGCCCGCCGGGGGCTGCTCGGTGCCGAGCCGGTACCGCGACTCCTCGTCGGGAAGCCGGGCGGGCGTGTCGAAGTACCTGCGGTCGGCGAGGCAGTAGAGCTGGGTTTCCTGGATGCCTGGCACGCTCGGCTCTCTCTTCTCGGGGCCCGCCGGAAGCGCGGACGGTGGAGTGGGGCGGCGGAGGGCTCCCCGGGGCGCGGGTCAGCTCCCCGGGGCGGCACGGTTCGCGTCGGCGGGCGCGGGGCCGGTTCCGGGCGCCGCCACGTGAGCGGGGCCGGGCCCCCGCGGGTGCGGGGCGCCGGACCCCGCCGGTTCCGGCGGTCCGGTGGGTTCCCCCGCGTCGTACGGGGACGCCTCTGCCCGTGCGGACGGTGCGAAGGTGACCACGAGGGCCGACACGGCCAGCACACAGCCGGTCAGGGTGAACGCCCATCGGGCGCCGAAGGCGGTCAGCAGGGCGCCGCCGGCCAGCGGGCCGAGCGGCTGGACCATGGAGGACAGGAAACCCGCCGCGCTCTGGACCCGGCCCACCCGGTCCTCCGGGGTGACGATCAGGAGCTTGGAGAGGAATCCGATGCTGGCGACCGTCGACAGGCACATGCAGAGCGCGCACAGGAGCCCGGCCACCAGCGGCCGGCTGATCCAGGCCATCACCCCGGCGGCCGCCGTGCAGCTCCAGCAGGTGGCGACGATCAGGACCCGGGAGTGCCGGTCGGGGCTGATCCGCGGTGCGAGCAGCGCCCCGGACAGTGCCCCGGCGGAGACACAGGTGATGACGAAGCCGCCGCCTATGCCGGAACGGCCCCCGTCGGAGAAGGCGGTCAGGGCGGTGAAGGTGAGCGCGCCGAAGGCGAAGTTCATGCCCAGGCCGAAGACGAGGAGAACCGTACGCAGATAGGGAATTCGCCACAGGAACGTCAGGCCCGCCATGAGCTCGCGTCTGCTGAACACCGCGCCCGCCTTCGTCCTGGCCCGGGAGCGGGTGCGTACGAGGGCCACGCAGACGGTCGACAGGAGCAGGCCCAGGGCCTCGGCGGCGAACGGCAGGGCGGGGTGGATGCCGAACAGCGCTCCCCCGACGAGCGGGCCGGCCAGCCGGGCCGTCTGCGTGCGTGCCTGGAGCCGTGCGGTGGCGGTGCCCATCTGGCCGGCCGGGACGACGGCGCGCATCAGGCCGAAGACGGCCGGCCCGTAGACGCTGCCGATCACCGCGCCCGCCGCGGCGACGAGCAGGACGAGCGCCATGGGCGCGTGGCCCGACCAGACGGCGACGGTGAGGGCGGTGACGACGGTCAGGCTGCCGGCGTCGCACAGCCTCATCAGCCGGCGGCGCTCGACCCGGTCCGCCATCACCCCACCGGGCAGCATCGTGACCAGCACGGCTCCCACGGACACCGTGCCGACGGCTCCGGCCTGCACCGCGGAACCGGTCTCCTTGAGTACCAGCAAGGGAAGGGCCAGGGCGCTCATCTGCCCGCCCAGGACCGCGAAGAGGCCGCTCAGCCAGAGCAGCCGGAAATCCCTGTTGCCGCGCAGCGGCATGGTCATCGTGAACTCCCGGTGATGGGGCCGTGAGGAAGGGGGTGCCTGCCGGAAGCGGCGGCGGGGCGGCTCCGTCACGACGGAACCGCCCCACATCACCGGCCGGCCGGGCGCCACGGAGGGAGAGGGCCTGCCTCGGCCTTCGCGGCGCCGCCCGGTGCGCCCGGTCAGTTCTCCAGGACGACGCTGATCACGCTGACGCAGCTGCCCGGAACCACGATCTTGTCGACGGCCGTCTCCTGGAGGTCCAGCACGGAGTGCGCCTCGACCTCGGGGGTCTCGGTCTCGTTGTTGTCGTCGGCCGCGGGCTTCGTGTTCTCGGACATGGTGGTCTCCGTCCACTCGTGACTGCGCTGGTGCCGGGTCCCTGAGGTACCGGGTTCCGGTGCGGCGGGCCGTTGCCTGCCGTTGCCGAGAAAGTTAGGAGGCTCCGCCTGGCCATCGCTTCGGCGGCGGTATGGCTCCGGTATCAGCCCAGTTCACGGCGGCCCCGCCCGCCGCGCCCCGCCCTTCGCCGCAGGCCCGAACCCCTCCTGATCTGGGCCCATACCGCTCCTGAAGCTTCCGTGGACCGTCGCCGAACCTCCACGTCGCAAGCTGGGGGCGCTTTCGCGCACGCCGGACGGGCCCACGGGAAACGGTCCTGCGGTACGCGCGCTCCCGGCCCCAGAAGGAGGCGGCCCCGCATGGAACTCGGCGAACTCGTCGGCCGGCGGCCCTTCCCCGCCGCCGGCCTGCTGCTCGGCCTCACCCGGCGCTGCCCGCTGAGCTGCGCCCACTGTTCGACCGGATCGTCCCTGACGGCACGGGAGGAGCCGGGCGCGGGCCGTCTGCTGGACTTCGTGGGCTCGTTCACCGAGGAGAACCGTCCCGATGTGGTGATGCTGACCGGTGGTGAACCGCTCCTGCTGCCCGCGCTCGTCGCGGAGCTGAGCACCCGCGCCCGCGCCGCCGGATCGCGCACGGCGCTGCTCAGCGGCATGTTCTTCGCACGGTCCCGGGACATTCCTCCTCCGCTCCTGCGCGCGATCACGGGGGTCGACCACTTCTCCGCCAGCCTCGACGCCCACCACGAGCGGGAGGTCCCCCGCTCCGACGTGTTCCGTGCCGTGCACCGGATACGGGCGGCGGGCGTGCCGGTGAGCTTCCACCTCGCCGGCACGGGGGCGGACGACCCCTACCTCGCGGACATCACCCGGGACATCGAGGAGGAGTTCGGCGGCCGGGTGCCGTCACTGGTCAACGAGGTACGGCCGTTCGGACGGGCGGCTTCCTGGGCCGCGCCCGCCCGCACCGGCCCGGAGGCGGGCGCGGCGTCCCCGTGCGCCATGGCCGCCTGGCCGGTGGTCGCCTTCGACGGGACGGTGCTGGCCTGCTGCAACCAGGACACCGTGGACCGGCGGCCGGCCCCCGCCCACCTGCGCCTCGGGCACATCGCCACCGACGACTGGGCGACCGTCCGCCGGCGCGCCCTGGAGTCACCCGTCCTGCGCATGATCCGTACGGTGGGCCCCGCCCACCTGGCCGCGCGCTCCGGTGCCTCCTCGCACGGCGCTTCCTACTGCGACGGCTGCCGGGCCCTGGGTTCCGACGCCCGGGTGGCGGCCGAGGCCGGTTCGGTGGCGGCGGGGGCCCCGGGGGCGCTGCTGGACCTGGCCGCGGCACACCGCGGGGCGGCCCAGGGCCCGGTGGGTGTCGTACGGCGCCACGGCTGTGCCGCGTACGCGCCCCTGGTCCTGGCCGGCGCCCCCGTCACGGATGCGGTGCCTGCCGCGGAGGGTCCCCGGTGAGCGCGGGCGGACCGGGCTCCTCGGCGCGGCTGCGGGTGGCCCTGCGGCTGCTGGACGGGGAGCTGCTGCGCGCGATGGGACACATGTGGCGCGCCGACGATCTGCTGCCGCGCTACCGCCGTTACCTGTGCGCCATGCACGCGGTGGTGCGTGCCTCCGTTCCGCTGATGCTGCGCGCCCTGGAGCGGACCAGGCAGCTGGAGGGCCGCGGCGACCCGCTGGCCGGCCCGCTGGCGGCGTATCTGTGCGAGCACATCCGGGAGGAGGAGGGCCACGACGTCTGGCTGCTGGAGGACATCAGGGCGGCGGGCTCCCTGCCGGGGGACGCGCTCGGTCCGATGCCCTCACCGGTCGTCGCCTCACTCGCCGGCTCCCAGTACTACTGGATCGAGCACCACCACCCGGTGTCCCTGCTCGGTTACATCGCGGTGCTGGAGGGCTACGCTCCCGCCCCCGGTCTGACCTCCCGCATCGCGCGCTCGACCGGTCTGCCGGACACCGCCCTGCGCACGGTGCGGGAGCACGCGGCGCTGGACACGGGACACCTGGACGAGCTGTACGCGCTGCTGGACCGGCTGCCGCTGACCCGTGGCCAGGAGTCCGACGTGACGGTCAGCGCCATGCACTCCCTCGACGCGCTCACCCGGCTGTTCGTCCGGCTCGGGCGTCCCGCTGCGGCGCCGCTGCCGCGGGGGGCCGGACCTTCCTCACCCACGGGAGTCACCTCATGACCCGACCACCCCCCGACGGCAACGACACCCCCCGCGCACCGGGAGGCGGTGAACAGCCGGTGCCGGCCGACGCGTTGTACGAGGCAGGCCTGCCGGTGGACATGCTCACCGACGAACAGCGCCTCGTGCTCAGCGAGCTCACGGAGGAGGAACTCGCCGTGCTGCTGGACATCAAGAGCCGCCTGGACGCGGTGGGGCCCGAGGTCCAGGCGCACGGAGAGATCGCCGGCGGCGCCCTGTTCTGAGCCGGGGCCCGCGCGGCCCGCGCCGGCCCCGGACCGGTGCGGGCCGCGCGGACGCACCGGCCCTGCCCGCCCACTCCCGGAGAGAAGGGATCGCCATGACCTGCCCCACGTGCCGCCAGGACCTGCCGGAGGAGGCCAGGTTCTGCTTGTCCTGCGGGGCTCCGTGCGCCGTCGCCCTCACGCCCGGGGAGGACGAACGCAAGCCGGTGACGGTGCTCTTCTGCGACCTCGTCGGTTCCACCGCCCTGTCGGGCGTACTGGACCCGGAGACCCTGCGCACGGTGACGCTGCGGTACTTCGAGGCGATGAGCGCACAGATCGTGGCTCAGGGCGGCACCCCGGAGAAGTTCATCGGCGACGCCGTGATGGCGGTGTTCGGTGTGCCGGTGGTGCGGGAGGACGACGCGCGGCGCGCACTGGCCGCGGCGCTCGGGATGCGGGACGCGCTGGCCGCGCTCAACGAGGAACTGCACGCCACGCTGGGCATCAGGCTGGCCACCCGGATCGGCGTCAACACCGGGCAGGTGGTGGCCGGTGGCGACGCGACGGCCCGCCAGGCACTGGTGTCGGGCGAGACCGTCAACATCGCCGCACGCCTGGAACAGAACGCCGGTGCGGGCGAGATCCTCCTCGGGCCGGACACCCTGCTCGCCGCCGGCCCCACGGTCTCCGCCGAACCCACCGGGCCGCTCCGGCTGAAGGGCAAGCAGGACAGCGTGGAGGCCTACCGGCTGCTGGCCCTGGGAGCGGACGATCCGGCGCTGCTGCGCCGCTTCGACGTGCCTTTCGTCGGACGCCACGCCGAGCAGGGCGCACTGGACGCGGCCCTGTCGGGCACCGTGCGCGAGGGGCGGCCCGGCCTGCTGCGCGTCACCGGTGAGCCGGGCATCGGCAAGACCCGGCTGGTACGGGAATGGCTGGCCCGGCGCTCCGCGTCAGGAGCCCTCACCCACGGCTCCGGCCGGTGCCGCGGTCACGGGGACCAGGGCACGCTCACCCCCCTGGCCGACGCCCTTCGCGCCCTGCCGGCGCTCGCCCTCGCACCGGAACCGCCGCAGGGCCCCTCTCCCCGCGGGGCGGCCGATGACGCGATGGCCCTGCTGTCCGCGGGACTTCTGCGCGACGGCACGCCGAACGCCCCCTTCGAGGACATGTGCGCCGCGCTGTCGACGGCGCTGGGACGGGCTGCCCGGGGACGGCCCTTCGTGCTGGTGCTCGACGACGCGCACGAGGCGGCGCCCCTGCTGATGCGGACGCTGTACCGGCTGTCGGAGGACTCGGGGCCCGCCGGTGTGCTGATGGTGTGTGTGGGCAGGCCGGACGGGACGGCCGACGCGGCGGGCTGCCTCCAGCTGACGGGGCTGCCCCATGAGGAGAGTGTCCGGCTCGGCGGCCTGCTGACCCGGCTCGACGGTGGTGCCGGGCCGGTGGACGAGCGGCTCCTGTCCCGTGCCGAGGGCAATCCGCTCCATCTGGAACAGCTGCTGGTCGGCGGCCGGGGGGACAGGGCCGTCACGGACGGCCCCGGGGCCGGACTGCCGCCCACGCTCCAGGCCCTGCTCGGCGCCCGGATCGGTGCGCTGGCCCGGACGGAGCGGTCGGTGGTCGATCTCGCCGCGGTGATCGGCCGTGAGTTCACCGCGGCGGAGCTGCTGCTGCTGGAGACGTCCGCGCGGCTGGCGGAGCAGCGGGGTCCCGCGGTGCTGGACGTGTCCACCGCCGACCGGGTGCACCACCTGGAGCGTATCGAGGAGGTGCTGGCAGCGCTGACCAGGCGGCGTCTCGTGGAGCCGGCGCCGGGGGCGGGGCCGGCGGCCTACCGCTTCAGCAGCGGGCTGGTGCACGAGGTGACGTACGCGTCGCTGTCCAAACGCGCCAAGGCGGACCGTCACGCCTGGGCTGCGGAGCTGCCCGGGGTGCTGCGGGCCGGGGACGGCGCCGTCGGCGGCCATCTCGAACGCGCCTTCCGCTACCGGACCGAGCTCGGGCTGCTCGACGACCGGACCGGGCAGCTGCGCGGCCGGGCGGCCGCCGCGCTGGGCCGGGCGGGAGCCCAGGCCGCGTCCCGGTCCGACCTCGCCTGGGCGGACGACCTGCTGGAGCGGGCGGTCGGGCTGGATCCCGACGACGCGGGCTCGGTGCGCAGGCTCGGTGAGGTCCGGGTGGCCCTGGGACGGACCGCGGAGGGGGCCGGCCTGCTGCGCCGGGTACGCGAGCTGGACTCGGCGACGGTGGAGTCCGCGCACGCCAGGCTCGCGCTCGCGGTGCTGGACCCCTCGGGTCCTGGTCCCGGGCCCGCGGCCACGGCCCGCGCGGTGCTGCCGGTCTTCGAAGCGGCCGGGGACGCGGTCGGCCGGGCCAGGTCGCACCTGAGGCTCGCCCAGCACCTCCAGCAGGCCGGCCGCCACGAGGAGGCGGAGCGCGATCAGGCGCGTGCCCTGGAGCAGGCGGTCCTGGCCGGAGCCGAACCGGAGCGGGCCGGCGCCCTCGGGGCCATCGGCATCTCCCTGTGGCGCGGCCCGGTGCCCGCCCCCGAGGCGGTGACCCGGTGCCGCGCGCTGCTGGCCGCGCACGGGGAGGGCCGCCCGACGGTCAGGCTCACCCTGAACTGCCCCCTGGCGGTGCTGTACGCGCTCCAGGACCGGCCCCGCGAGGCGCGTTCCTGCCTCGCCGAGGCCCAGGATCTGGCCGGGAAGCTGCGGTTCGCCGAGGCCGAGGTGTTCCTGCCCGTGTTCCGGGCCGCGGTGGAGGCGCTGCTCGGGCACACCACCACGGCACTGGAGCTGCTGACGAGGGCGGACGAGGCGGCCCGGCACGCCGACGCGGGCGGTCTGCGTACCGCCGTGGCACTGGACGCGGCCCGGATCGAGCTCGACGAGGGCCGGACGTGGCGGGCGGCCGTGTGGATCGCGGGCGTCGGGGAGGCGGCGGAGCTGAGCCATGCGGACGCCGTCGACCTGACCGGGCTGCGGGCCCGGCTGGCCGCCGGCTCCGGGCGTCCGGCCGAGGCGGTCGACCGTGCGGACCGGGCCGTGCGGGCGTCGCTGCTCACCGACTCCCCGCTGGTGCGGGCGACGGCCGAGCTGGACCGGGCCCGCACCCTGGCGGCCCTGGGGCGGAGGGCTCCCGCCCTGGCCTCGGCCCGTGCGGCACAGGAGCACTTCGCGGGCAAGGGGCATCTGCCGGGGGTCCGCCGGGCCCTCTCCTGCGTCCCGGGTGAAGTCATGGTCACCACGACGGAGAGGAGCTGACCGATGGGAACCACCGGAACGGGCACGGCGCCGGGGGCGGGGCTCACCTGGAGCCTGCGGGGGCGAGGGCCCGAGGACGTACCGGTACCCGCGGACGAGGGCCCGCCGGGCGGCATGCCCGCCCGGCAGGCGACAGGCCGCGGTGTACGGGTGTGCGTGGTGGACTCCGGCGTGGAGCGCGACCATCCGCTGGTCGGCCCGGTCGAGAGCTCCTGGGTCGTCGTCAAGGACCCGGAGAGCCAGGAGGTCACGGTCGAGCCGACCACCACCGGTGACACCTGCGGGCACGGGACGGCGTGCGCGGGCATCATCCGCCGTACCGCCCCCGACTGCGAGATCCACAGCGTCCGGGTCCTCGGCGAGCGCTTCTCCGGCACCGGCGACGTCCTGATGGCCGGGTTGCGGTGGGCCGTGGAGCAGCGCTTCGACATCGTGAACCTGAGTCTGTCGACCACCCGCTCCCGGTTCGCCGCGGAGCTGCACGGGCTGGCCGACCGCGCCTACTTCGGCCGTACGGTGATCGTGGCCTCGGCGCACAACACCCCGGTGGAGAGCTTTCCCTGGCGGTTCGCCTCGGTGATCTCCGTGGGGAGCCACCAGGAGGACGACGAACTCCATCTGTACAACCCGGACCCCCCGGTGGAGTTCTTCGGCCCGGGGCAGAACGTCTCCGTCCCGTGGCTGGGCGGAAAGACGATCCGCACCACCGGCAACAGCTTCGCCACCCCTTACGTCGCGGGGCTCTGCGCCCGTGTCCTCTCCGGGCACCCCCGCATGACCGCCTTCCAGCTCAAGAACGCCCTCTATCTGTCCGCGGCCAACGTGCACGCCGGCCCGCACCCTTCCACAGCGGCAGGAGATACCCGTGATGACTCCGAGAACTGATGCCACTCTCCCCTCCGTGTCCTTTCCCGCTCCGGGTGACGCCGCCCGGCACGAACTGCTGCAGTCCGTGGTCGACGTGGCACGCGCGATCTTCGGGGCCGCGGCCAGCTCCGTCTGCCTGCTGGACGAGGAGGCGGACGAACTGGTCTTCCAGGCGGTCTCCGGGGAGGGTGAGGAGTTCCTGGTGGGCCGCAGGTTCCCGGCGGGGCGGGGCATCGCCGGCTGGGTGGCGACCTCGGGTGAGCCGGTGGTGGTGGACGACCTGAGCCGGAACTCGTCCTTCGACCGCTCGCTGGCGGAGTCCACCGAGTACGTCCCGGACGCCCTGATGGCGGCCCCGCTGATCAGTGACGCGCGTGTTCTCGGGGTGCTGGAGGTGCTGGACCCTTCGCCCCAGGCCCGGTCGGGCGTCCGTGAGCTGGACCTGCTCGCGATGTTCGCCCGGCAGGCGGCGGCCGCTCTGCGGGTGTCCACCGCGCAGCCGGCGGCTGCCGGAGGGCGGGCGCTGGAGGGCGAACGGCGCGAGGACGCCCTGCAGCTTCTCGGCAGCCTGGAGCGACTGCTGCGGGGAGCGGGCTGAGGGCCCTCACGCCGGGCGCCGCGCTGGAGTGACGGCCGGATCCGCAGGGCAGGAGCCGGGAGAGTGCCGGGCCGTTCCCGCGCCGGCCCACAGCGGAAGGACACACATCGTGAAGCTCGCTTTCTCGACCCTCGGAGTGCCGGGCATGCCCGTCGCGGACGTGGTGCGGCTCGCCGCCGGGAACGGTTACCAGGGGGTGGAGCTGCGCGCCCATCCGGAGGAGCCGGTCAACCTGGGCCTCACCCTGCCCGAGCGGGCGGCGGTGGCCGAGGAGTTCAAGCAGGGCGGGGTCGAGATCCTGACCGTCGCCGGATATGCGAGGGTCGCCGCCGAGGGTGAGGACGAGCCGGTGCTCACCGAGCTCGCCGGGCTGGTGGAGCTGGCCCGCGACCTGGGTGCGCCGTACGTCCGGGTGTTCCCCGGAGGCGGGGAGCAGGACCCGGCGGACGCCGACGCGACCGCCGCGCGGCGGCTGGGGGCCGCCGCCCCGCACGCCGCCGACATGGACGTGCGGATCCTCCTGGAGACCCATGACTCGCACCGCGCCGGAGCCGACGTGGCCCGGGTGGCCGGGACCGTCGGGCACGGGCGGATCGGGGCGGTCTGGGACGTCATGCACACCTGGCTGGCCGGCGAGGAGCCCCTGGCCAGCCATGCGGTACTGGCCCCGCACCTGGGATACGTCCAGGTGAAGGACATCGCCTCCGCCGAGGACACCACGCCGCTGGCCCTCGGCTCAGGGGTGCTGCCGCTGAAGGCGTGCCTGGACGTGCTGGACCAGGACAGCTGGGTCTGCTGGGAGTACGAGAAGCGCTGGTACCCCGGAGCCGCCGATCTTCCCGGGATGCTGGCCGCGGGCCGGGAGTACCTGCTGCGGCTCGGCGCGCCCAAGCAGTAGACCCGGTCCGCACCTCTCCCGGCGGGGCGCCGCGCCCCGCCGGGAGAACGCCCGCCCTTCCGCGTGTCGCACCTGTTCCCGGACGACCCCCTTGACTGGTAGTTACTTTCCATATATCCGTACCTTCTTGGAAGTTTCTTTCAGCACCGGAAGGGACACACGTGCACCACCGCACCTCCAGACGAACCCTCCTCACCGCCACCGCCGCGACCGTCGCCGCCTCGGCGACCGGCGTCGCCGCGCTTCCCGGCGCCGCACAGGCAGCCGCCTCCGGCACCTCCCAGGACAGCCGTCTCAAGCGGATCGTCGCCCGGATGAGCCTGGAGGAGAAGGTCGGCCAGCTCTTCGTGATGCGGGTGTACGGGCACTCGGCCACCGATCCCGACCAGGCGGACGTCGACGCCAACCTCGCCGAGATCGGGGTCCGCAACGCCGCCGAGCTGATCTCCACGTACCACGTCGGCGGCATCATCTACTTCACCTGGGCGCACAACACCCGCGACCCGCACCAGATCGCCGACCTCTCCAACGGCATCCAGCGGGCCGGGCTCGCCGGGCCCACCCCGGTCCCGGTCCTCATCTCCACCGACCAGGAGCACGGCATCGTGTGCCGCGTCGGCGAACCCGCGACCCTGCTGCCGGGCGCGATGGCGCTGGGTGCGGGCGGTTCGCACTCCGACGCGCGCACGGCGGCCCGGATCGCCGGGGCCGAACTGGCGGCGATGGGCATCAGGCAGAACTTCGCGCCGGACGCGGACGTCAACGTCAACCCGGCCAATCCCGTCATCGGCGTGCGCTCCTTCGGCTCCGACCCCGATTCCGTCGCCGGGCTGGTCACCGCGCAGGTGAAGGGGTACCAGAGCGCCGGGGTCGCCTCCACCGCCAAGCACTTCCCCGGTCACGGGGACACGAGCACCGACAGCCACACCGGCCTGCCCTACATCCACCACACCCGTGAGCAGTGGGCCGAGCTGGACGCCCCGCCGTTCCGGGCGGCCATCGCCGCGGGCATCGACTCGATCATGACGGCGCACCTCGTGGTGCCCGCCCTGGACCCGGCGGAGGACCCGGCCACCCTGTCCCGCCCGATCCTGACCGGCATCCTGCGCGAGGAGCTCGGATACGACGGTCTGGTGGTCACCGACGCCCTGGACATGCAGGGCGTCCGCACGAAGTACGGCGACGAGCGTGTCCCCGTCCTCGCGTTGCTGGCCGGCGTCGACCAGCTGGTCAACCCGCCGGACCTGAAGGTCGCCTGGAACGCCGTCCTGAACGCCGTGAGGGACGGCGAGATCAGCGAGGCCCGCATCGAGGAATCGGTTCTGCGCATCCTGCGGCTGAAGACGAAGCTCGGGTTGTTCCGCGACCCGTACGTCACCCACCGGGGCGTCGACCGGGCCGTCGGCATCCGGGCACATCTCACCACCGCCGACCGGATCGCCGAGCGGACGACCACCCTGCTGGCCGACGACGGGGCGCTGCTGCCCCTGTCCCGCCGTTCCCACAGGAACCTCCTGGTGGTCGGCGCCGACCCGGCCTCCCCCTCCGGCACCACCGGCCCCCCGACCACCACGCTCGCCGGGGCCTTCGAGGAACTGGGGTACGCGGCGACCGCGCTGTCCACCGGCACGTCGCCCTCCCAGGCGAAGATCGCGGAGGCGGTGGCCGCGGCGGAGGGCAAGGACGCGGTCGTCGTGGGCACGTACAACGTCACGGCGAGCAGTTCCCAGCGCACCCTGGTCAGCGCCCTCGCGGCGACCGGCGTCCCGGTGATCACGCTCGCGATCCGGAACCCGTACGACATCGCCCACCTGGCCGGAACGGGCTGGGCCGCGAGCCTCGTCTCGTACTCCTGGACGGACGTCGAGCTGCGGGCCGCCGCCCGCGTGATCGCGGGACGGGCCCGGCCGAAGGGCAGACTGCCGGTCCCGGTGCAGCGGGCGGACGTCCCCGCGCAGACGCTGTACCCCGTCGGTCACGGCCTGTCGTACCGGGGTTAGGGGCTCGGGAGAAGCCGGCGGGCCGTGTCCGCCGGGTGTGGACGACACCCGGCGGACACGGCCCGCCCCGGTCCGGAGCGGCGTGTACTACGGCCGCAGCGTGCCCCGGTTCCGCCGGAGTTCGTCGTCCCGCACGTCCAGGCGTGCGTCGAACTTCGCGAGGGGCTTCGCCTTCGCCGGATCGGCCTCGACGGCCGCGGGCGCGACCCCGGCCCAGCGCAGGACGGCCGCGGTGGCCCTGGCCTTCTCGTCGGCGGCGAGGCCGGCGACCTTGGAACCGTGGTTGCCACCGGGCACGGTGTAGACGTAGCTGTCCCGGGCGCCCTTGCCGAGACGGAAGGGCTCGGCGCCCCACGGGTCGTTCTCGCCGTAGACGTACAGCATGTGCCTCGCGTTGTTCCTGACCCAGCTGTCCACGTCACGCATGGCCGAGGGCTGGAACTTCATCGGGATCGAGCGCGGTACGAAGGTGCGCGGCGGCTGGTAGCCGTAGCGGCTCAGGTCCCCGAGCCAGGGCTGCTCGATGTCGGGCGAACCGAGCTGGGTGCCCGCCTGGTAGTAGTACGGCGTGTACGTCTCCAGCCCCTGGTCGGCGTAGGCGGAGAAGCCGGAGATGCCGTCGATGGAGTCCCAGATCTCCTGGTCGGTGGCGTTCGGGGCGTCGGCCGGGACGGAGTCGCAGTCGGCGAGCATGCTGTACTGCCAGTAGGCCCAGACGTAGTCCATGACGACGGCCTCGTACGCCTTGTCGAGCGTGCCGACGGTGTCGAAGGTCAGGCCGTTCTCGGCGGCGTACGCCTCCAGCTTCTTCTCCAGCGGCTCGCGGCGGACGAGCGCCTCGCGCTGGACACCGCCCAGCCGGTCCCGGCACTCCTTGGTGCCGACGCGGGCGAAGAACCGGTCGTACGCCGAATCCTCCTTGTCGACCACGTCGTTGGGCGCGACATAGGCGACGACGCCGTCCATGTCCTTCGGGTAGAAGCGCTCGAAGTAGGTGGCGGTCATACCGCCCTTGGACCCGCCGGTGCTGAGCCAGTTCTCGGGGTAGATCTTCTTCAGGGCCTTGAAGACCCGGTGCTGGTCGCTGGCGGCCTGCCAGATGTCGAGCTTCGACCAGTCGGCGGGAGCCGGGCGGGAGGGGGTGAAGAAGCGGTACTCCAGGGAGACCTGGTTGCCGTCGACGATCTGCGTCGGCTCGCTGCGGCTGGGGTTCGTGGAGACGTTGTAGCCGCTGGTGAAGAAGACCGTGGGCCGGGTCGTGTCCTTGTGCAGCAGGGTGATGCGCTGCTGGAAGGTGCCCTCGGACGGGCGCCTGTGGTCGACCGGCTGGGTGTAGCCGAGGACGAAGAAGCGGTAGCCGGGGTAGGGCTTCTCCTCGACCAGGCTCATTCCCGGGATGGCCAGGATGCGGTCCTTGACGTCCTCGCTGCTGCTGGTGGAGCCGCTCCGCTTCGCGTCCGGTTCCGCGGCGGTGGCCGCTCCGGCCGAGGCCCCGGTCGCGCTTACCGTGCCTATGAGCACCGCGAGCGACAGAACGCCTCTGAGCACCTTGCGCATGCACCCTCCCCTTGATTCACGACAGTGGCCGTGAACCTAGCGGGGGTGACACCTGCCACGCCAGACCCGGCCGCGTGTCAGCACAGGATCCACCCGGTGGAGCCGGAGGAACTCCCGACGGAACCCGAGGCGCGGACGCAGCGGTTCAGCGCATGGACCGTGACCGGGCCGGCCAGCTTGGTGAACCTGCCGCTGTCGACGACCGCCCGGCCGCCGCGCGGCTGCAGCGACACCCGCATCACCCGGCGCGCGCCCGGTTTCCCGGCGACGGTGACGGCGCACGCGTAGGCGCGGCTCTTGTAGACACGCAGCGAACCGGCGGGGAACGCCACCGTCTTGACCAGCCGCCCCGAACAGGCCGACGCGGCCTGCGCCGGGGCCGTCCCGGCGGAGCCCAGCACCAGGCCGAGGGCCCCGAGCAGCGGCAGCACGAGGAGCGCCGCGAGCAGGCGGGCGCCTGCTCGCCGCTCCTGCCGCCCCGATGACCTCAGCGGTCTCATCACGCCGTCCCCACCGAGCACACCGACCACTCCGCCCGTCTCATCGAACACCCCACCCCTCGCCGGACACACGTACGCATAGATGTACGACGCGAGGGAGGGGCCGCGGGGTTGCGGGGTTCCGGGGCGGAGGGCGGATGTCATACGCCTGCCGGGGCGTCCTCCCCTATGCCCTCCCCTATGAAGGTGCGCCACAGCCGGGCGTACGCGCCGTCCTTCGCCAGCAGTTCGTCGTGCGTGCCGTCCTCGGCGACCCTGCCCCGGTCCATCACCACGACCCGGTCGGCGCGTGCGGCCGTCGTCAGCCGGTGGGCGACCACCAGGGTGGTGCGCCGCCCTGCCAGCCGGTCGGTCGCCTGGTTGACCTGGGCCTCACTGGCGAGGTCGAGGGAGGCGGTCGCCTCGTCGAGCAGCAGGATGTCCGGGTCGACCAGTTCGGCGCGGGCGAGCGCGATCAACTGGCGCTGGCCGGCCGAGAGGTTGCGGCCCCGCTCGGCGACCTCGTGCAGATAGCCGTCCTCCAGGGTGGCGATCATCTCGTGCGCGCCGACCGCCCGGGCCGCCGCCTCCACCTGCGCGTCGGTGGCGTCCGGGAGGCCGTACGCGATGGCGTCGCGGACCGTGCCCTCGAAGAGGTAGGCCTCCTGCGGTACGACCCCGAGCCGGTGCCGGTACGCCGTCCTGTCGAGCCGTCGCAGATCCGTGCCGTCCGCCGTGACCCGGCCGCTCGTCGGGTCGTAGAAGCGGGCGACCAGCTTGACCAGCGTGGACTTGCCCGCCCCCGTCTCGCCGACGAAGGCGACCGTCTGGCCCGCCGGAATCCGCAGATCGATGCCGGTGAGGGCCTCCTCCTCGCCGGCGTACGCGAACGACACGTCCTCGAACGCGATCTCGCCGCGCAGGGACGTCACGTCCTGCGGGTCGTCGTGGTCGGCCGTGGACGTGGGCTCGCGCAGGAGCTCCTGGATGCGGCCGAGGGAGACGCTGGCCTGCTGGTAGCCGTCGAAGACCTGGGACAGCTGCTGCACGGGGGCGAAGAACAGGTCGATGTACAGCAGGTAGGCGACCAGTGCGCCCGTGGTCAGCGTGCCGTCGTCGACCCGGCCCGCGCCGACGATCAGCACGGCGGCCGCCGCGACGGAGGCCAGCAGCTGGACGAACGGGAAGTAGACGGAGATCAGCCACTGCCCCCGCACCCTGGCCCGGCGGTAGTGGTCACTGCGCTCCGCGAACCGCTCGGCGCCGTCGCGCTCACGCCGGTACGCCTGGACGATCCGCAGTCCGGAGACGGACTCCTGGAGGTCGGCGTTGACGACGCTGATGCGTGTCCGGGCGAGTTCGTACGCCTTGACGCTCTTGCGGCGGAAGAAGAACGTGCCGACGATCAGCAGCGGCAGCGTCGCGAAGACGACCAGGGCCAGCTCGACGTCGAGGACGAGCAGCACGACCGTGATGCCGAAGAAGGTGACGAGGGAGACGAAGGCGGTGACCAGGCCGGTCTGGAGGAACGTGGACAGCGCGTCCACGTCCGTCGTCATCCGGGTCATGATCCGGCCGGTCAGCTCGCGCTCGTAGTAGTCGAGGCCGAGGCGCTGGAGCTGCGCGAAGATCTTGAGGCGCAGGGAGTACAGCACGCGTTCGCCGGTGCGGCCCGTCATCCGGGTCTCGCCGATCTGGGCCGCCCACTGCACGAGGACGGTGAGCAGGCCGAAGGCGGCGGCCGCCCAGACCGCGCCGAGCGCCATCTTCGTGACACCGTCGTCGATGCCGTGCCGGATCAGCACCGGCAGGAGCAGGCCCATGCCCGCGTCGACGGCGACCAGCGCCAGGCTCACCAGCAGCGGGGCGCCGAAGCCGCGCAGCAGCCTGCGCAGGCCGTACGACTTCTCCGGGCGCACCGCGCTCGCCTCGTCGATGCCGGGGGCGTCGGTGGCGGGCGGCAGCGCCTCGACCTGGGCGAGCAGCTCGGGGGTGGCGGGCATGCCCGCGGCCGCCGCGTCGCGCTGCTCCTCCTTGCGGATCCACAGCCCAGGGGTGACACCGCGCTCGGCGTCGAACTCGGCGTCCAGCTCCTCCTGGAGCGCGCGGTCGTCCTCGGGGGCCGCGGCCACCGACGGCTGGTGCCCGGGGGAGGTGCCGCCCAGCTCGTCCGGGTCGGTGAGCAGCCGGCGGTAGAGCGCGGAGCGGCGCTCCAGCTCCGCGTGCGTCCCGATGTCGGCGAGCCGTCCCCGGTCGAGGACGGCGATGCGGTCGGCGAGGCCGAGCGTGGACCGGCGGTGGGCTATCAGCAGGGTCGTGCGGCCCTCCATGACCTGCGCCAGGACCTCGTGGATCTCGTGTTCGACCCGTGCGTCCACGGCGGAGGTGGCGTCGTCGAGGAGCAGCAGGCGGGGGTCCGTGAGGAGGGCGCGGGCGAGTGCCACGCGCTGGCGCTGGCCGCCGGAGAGGGTGAGCCCGTGCTCGCCGACCTTGGTGTCGTAGCCCTCGGGCAGCGCGGAGATGAAGCCGTGTGCCTGGGCGGCCCGGGCGGCTCGCTCGATCTGCTCCTGGGTGGCGCCCGGGCATCCGTACGCGATGTTGGCGCCGACCGACTCGGAGAAGAGGAAGCTGTCCTCCGGTACGAGTCCGATGGCCGCCCGCAGCGAGTCCTGGGTCAGTTCACGGACGTCGTGGCCGCCGACCAGGACCGCGCCGTGCGACACGTCGTAGAAGCGGGGCAGCAGGAGCGAGACGGTGGACTTGCCGCTGCCGGAGGCGCCGACGACGGCCACCGTCTCCCCCGGCTCGATGGTCAGGGAGAAACCGTCCAGGACCGGGCGGTCCTCGTCGTAGCCGAAGCGGACGTCGTCGAACTCGACACGTGCGGGGGCGTCGGCCGGGAGCGTCCTGGTGCCGTCCTGCATGGACGGCTCGGTGTCGATCAGTTCCAGGACGCGCTCCACGCCGGCCCGTGCCTGCTGGCCGACGGTCAGGACCATGGCGAGCATCCGGACCGGGCCGACGAGCTGGGCGAGATAGGTGGAGAAGGCGACGAACGTGCCGAGCGTGATCTCACCGCGGGTGGCGAGCCAGCCGCCGAGGGCCAGCATCGCGACCTGGCCGAGCGCGGGGACGGCTTGGAGCGCCGGGGTGTAGCGGGAGTTCAGCCGGATCGTGCGCAGCCGGCCCGCGAAGAGCTTGCGGCTCACCTCGCGGAGCTTGCCGGTCTCCTGTTCCTCCTGGCCGAACCCCTTGACGACCCGGACCCCGGAGACGGCCCCGTCGACCACTCCTGCGACGGCCGCGGCCTGGCTCTGGGCGTACCAGGTGGCGGGGAAGAGGCGTTCCTTGGAGCGGCGGGCGATGAACCACAGGGCGGGGGCGACGGCGAGGGCGACGAGGGTCAGGGGCAGCGAGAGCCACGCCATGATCACCAGGGAGATGAGGAAGAGCAGGATGTTCCCGATGGTCATCGGGAGCATGAAGAGGAGCCCCTGGATCAGCTGCAGGTCGCTGGTGGCCCGCCCGACGACCTGCCCGGTGGAGAGCTCGTCCTGCCGCTTCCCGTCGAGCCGGGTGAGGGTGCCGTACATCTCGGTCCGCAGGTCGTGCTGTACGTCCAGGGCGAGCCGCCCGCCGTAGTAGCGGCGGACGAAGGTGGCGGCGTAGACGAGGACGGCCGCGCCGATGAGCAGGCCGGTCCACACGCCGAGGGAGCGGGTGTGGCTGCCGACGACGTCGTCGATGATCACCTTGGTGATCAGCGGGACGAGTGCCATGACGGCCATGCCCGCGAGCGAGGACCCCAGCGCGAGCACGACGTTGCGGCGGTAGCGCCACGCGTAGCCGCTCAGCCGCCGGCCCCACCCCTGCTGCCCGGCGTCCGGTTGCTCCGCGCCCTGCTCCGTCGCGCCCTGTCGCTCCGCGCCCTGTTTCGTCGCGCCCACCGCCCGTGCCTCCTGTTTCGCCCCGTCGCCCCGCGTTCCGCCCGGCCTACCGCATGTCCCCAACACGGCCGGTCGCGGATTTCATCCTTCCGCGACGATTCCCGGCCGATGGACGGAGGCCGGGCCGGGGTGGCCGGAGGACCACCGGGGTAAGGATGACCGCGCGCACCGGGATCACAGGAACGGGGAAGCATGGCGGACGACCTCGAGGCGGAGGCCTACCTCTGCGGCCGGCTGTACGCGGCACTGGCGGAGCTGGAGCGGCTCGGCGAGGGGGAACACCACTCGCTCGGCCGGCCGGACGTCGCACGGAAACTGGCCAGGGAGCCGTCGAAGCACCTGACCGGGCACCTCCACGCGGCCGGGAGGTACCTGATGGCGGCCAGGAGCAGAGGGCAGGGCCGGCCGGCGGCGGCGGTGTTCAGGTCCCTTCCGGACCTGCTGCCCTCCGGGAAGGACCTGCCGGGCTGTCTGCGCGACACCGCGCTCCAGCAGCGTTTCCACGAGGGCCGCGCCGCGCAGGAGGCGGCGATCGGGAAGACCGTCGGAGCCGGATGAGCGGATGTGCGGCCGTGTCCCGGCTTCTGCCCCGGGGCCCGGGCCCCGGCCGCACGGGGCTTCCCTACAGGTGCGTCGGCTCGAACATCTTCAGCAGCGCGGGGAGCACCACCACCGACGGGCCGGGAGCCGCCAGGGCCTTGCCGAGGTCGGCGGCCAGGGACTGAGGCGTCGTACGGACCGCGGGGACGCCGAAGGACCCGGCGAGGGCGACGAAGTCCGGACGGGAGAGCTCGGTCGCCGTGGCTTCGCCGAAGGCGCCGGTCATGTACTCCCGCAGGATGCCGTATCCCCCGTCGTCGACGATCAGCCAGGTGACGGGCAGGTCGTACTGCCGCACGGTGGCGAGCTCGGCGATCGAGTACATCGCACCGCCGTCGCCGGAGACCGCGAGCACCGGCCGGGTGCGGTCGGCGGCGGCGGCGCCGATCGCGGCGGGGAAGCCGTAGCCGAGGCCGCCCGCGCCCTGAGCCGAGTGCATCGTGTTGGGGTGGCGGGCGTCGAAGGCGGACCACGCCCAGTAGGCGAGGATCGTCATGTCCCAGAAGCTGGGCGAGGTGTCGGGCAGCGCCTCACGGACCGAGGCCAGTACCTGCTGTTCCAGCGTGAGGTCCTGCGCCGCGATCCGCCCGTGGACCTTCCCGAGCAGCGTACGGACGCGTGCCGCCGCGTCGTCGTCCTCGCGGGGTTCCACCGCGTCCAGGAGGTCGGCAAGGGCCTCCCGGGCGTCGGAGTGGATGCCGAGCGCGGGGTGGTTGGACTCCAGTTTCCCGGCGTCGGCCTCGATCTGGACGATCCGGCCGCGCGGGGCGAACGTGTGGTAGTTCGAGGAGAGCTCGCCGAGTCCGGAGCCGACGACCAGCAGGACGTCCGCGGACTCCAGGAAGTCCGTGGTGTGGCGGTCCTCCAGCCAGGACCGGAGCGAGAGCGGGTGCTCCCAGGGGAAGGCGCCCTTGCCGCCGAAGGTGGTGACGACGGGGGCGTTGATCTTCTCCGCGAGCGCGCGCAGCTTGCCGGCCGCGTCGGAGCGTACGACTCCGCCGCCCGCGATGATCGCCGGACGTTCGGCGTGCGACAGCAGGTGGGCGGCCGCGAGGGTCAGCTCGGGGCGCGGGTACAGCTCCCGGGGGGTGGCGTCCAGCGCGCTGACGACGGGCAGGACCGTCTCGGCGAGCAGCACGTCCTGCGGGATCTCCACCCAGACGGGGCCGTGCGGGGCGGTCAGCGCGGACTCCCAGGCGGCGGCGATCGCGGAGGGGATCTGTGACGCCGTACGCACGGTGTGCACGGACTTGACGACGTCGCGGAAGGACGCCTTCTGGTCACGCAGCTCGTGCAGATAGCCGTGGCGCCCGCCGCCGAGCCCGGCGGTGGGGATCTGGCTGGAGACCGCCAGCACGGGCGCGGACGCGGCTGCCGCCTCCTGGAGCGCGGCCAGGGAGGTCAGGGCGCCGGGACCGGTGGAGAGGAGCAGGGTCGCCACCTCGCCGGTGATCCGGCCGTAGGCGTCGGCGGCGAAACCCGCGTTGTTCTCGACGCGCAGTCCGACGTACGAGAGCGAGGAGCGGCGCAGCGCGTCGAACATGCCGAGCGCGTGCTGGCCGGGCAGCCCGAAGACGGTGGTGGCGCCGAGACCCTGGAGGGTTTCGATCACGAGGTCGCCGCCGTTGCGTCCGGGCGGAGGGTTCAGGGCCGCCTCGGCCTGTGCGGCGGTGAGCCGTGGCCGGTCGTCGTGGTCGTGACTCATGCGCGGCCCTCCGCGATCTGGCGGGACATGATCGTCGTCAGCTCGTACGCCGTGTGCGAGGCGGCGACGGAGGTGATCTCCGCGTGATCGTACGCCGGGGCCACCTCGACCAGGTCGGCCGAGACGAGGTGGCAGGAGGACAGCCCGCGCAGGATCTCCAGGAGCTCGCGCGAGGTGAGGCCGCCCGCCTCGGGGGTCCCGGTGCCGGGGGCGTGCGCCGGGTCGAGCACGTCGATGTCGATGGAGATGTAGAGCGGACGGTCACCGATGCGCTGGCGCAGCTGGTCGGCGATCTCGTCGACGCCGCGCCGCATGACGTCGGCGGAGGTGACGATGCCGAAGCCCATCCTGGCGTCGTCGGTGAGGTCCTGCTTGCCGTACAGCGGACCGCGCGTGCCCACGTGGGAGAGGGCCTCCGTGTCGAGGATGCCCTCCTCGACGGCACGGCGGAACGGGGTGCCGTGGGTGTACTCGGCGCCGAAGTAGGTGTCCCAGGTGTCCAGGTGGGCGTCGAAGTGGAGCAGGGCGACGGGGCCGTGCTTCTTGGCGACGGAGCGCAGCAGGGGCAGCGCGATGGTGTGGTCACCGCCGAGCGTCATCAGCCGGGCGCCGGTGGAGAGCAGGCCGTCGGCGGCGGCCTCGACGGCCTCGACGGCCTCGTTGATGTCGAAGGGGTTCGCGGCGATGTCACCCGCGTCCGCGACCTGGGCGAGCGCGAAGGGCGAGGCGTCCTGCGCCGGGTTGTAGGGGCGCAGGAGGCGGGAGGCCTCGCGGATCGCGTTGCCGCCGAAGCGCGCACCGGGGCGGTAGGAGACCCCGCTGTCGAAGGGCACGCCGACGACGGCGACGTCGGCGGAGCCGACCTCGTCGAGCCGGGGCAGCCGCGCGAACGTCGCGGGTCCGGCGTACCGCGGGACGCGGGAGGAGTCGACGGGGCCGCGCGGCGCTTCGTTGCTGCTCATGGGTGCGAGTGCCTTTCGTTGAAGCCATGCACGCCTTGTGGGCGTCCATACGCTGTTCAGTGTGTCAGGGGCCCGCCGGGCCCCTTTCCGGGAGGTGGAGGGGTGTTCAGACGGTGGCCGGGTCCGGGGTGGCCGGGTCGTCGGCCCCCCGCCCGGCCAGCCGCTCGCGCCAGGCCGTCAGCACGGCCGCGTCGGTCGGCTTCGTCGCCAGCGAGACGACGACGTACACGGCGAGCGAGGCGAGCAGCCCGTAGGAGACCGGTTCGTCGGCGAGGATTCCGTAGGCCGCCATCAGCCCGGTCACCGCGGCGCCGCCGACGGCCACGGCCGCCAGCGCGCCCGCCGCGGTGCCCCGGCGCCAGAGCAGACCGCCGAGGATCGGCACCAGCAGCCCGCCGACCAGCAGGTTGTAGGCGACGGTCAGCGCCTCGACGACGTCGTTGAGCGCGAGGGCGATCACGATGACGGCGACGCCCATGACGAGGATGAACGCCCGGTTGCCCTTCACCTCGTCGCGCCCCTCACCGCCCTCCTTGACGACCACGCCGCGCAGCCGCGACCAGATGTCGTTGTTGGCCACGGTCGCGCAGGCGATCAGGGCGCCGGAGGAGGTGGACATCACCGCGGCGAGCGCGGCGGCCAGCACGAGCCCCCGTACGCCGACGGGCAGTTCGTCCTTGACGATCGTCGCGAACGCCGCGTCGGCGCTGGGCAGCTTCGGGTACATCACCTTGGCCGCCGTACCGATGACGGCACCGGCGACCGCGTACACCAGGCAGTACGTCCCGGCGACCGTGCCGCCCCAGCGTGCCGTCCGGTCGCTGCGGGCGGTGAACACGCGCTGCCAGATGTCCTGGCCGATCAGCATGCCGAAGGTGTAGATCAGGACGTACGTGAAGATCGTCTCGCCTCCGATGCCCAGCGGGTCGAAGTACTCGGTGGGCAGCTGTGCCTTCATCTCGCCGAAGCCGCCGGCCTTGACCACGGCGATCGGCAGGAGGAGGAGCAGGACACCGATCGTCTTGACGACGAACTGCACCAGGTCGGTGATCGTGATCGACCACATGCCGCCCAGTGTCGAGTACGCGACGACGACGGTGCCGCCGAGGACGATCGCGACGGTCCGGTTCACGTCGAACAGGACATCGAAGATGGTGGCGTAGGCGATGGTCGAGGTGACCGCGAGCATCAGCGTGTACGCCCACATGACGACACCGGAGATGACGCCGGCCCGGCCGCCGTAGCGCAGGTCCAGCATCTCGGAGACGGTGTAGACCTTCAGCCGGGCGATGCGCGCGGAGAAGAACACGGACAGGGCGAGCAGCCCGAGACCGATCGTGAAGACCATCCAGGCGCCGGAGAGTCCGTACTGGTATCCGAGGCCCACGCCGCCGATCGTCGAGGCACCGCCGAGGACGATCGCGGCCATCGTGCCCGAGTACATCCAGGGGCCGAGCCGCCGCCCGGCGACCAGGAACTCGCTCTTGGACCTGGCGCGGCGCATGCCCCACCAGCCCATGGCGAGCATGCCGGCCAGATAGGCCACGATCACCGCGTAGTCGACAGCCATGGGCCTTCCTCCGTCTCGTTCTCGCTCAGGGGGTGTGGTGAGGAAGACGGTAGGTGGCCGGAAGCCGACGCTGAAGTGTAGGTTTCATCCATTCTCAAGCCGCCGAGTGGATGGACCATCCATGCCGGACTCCCCAGCCGGGCCTCCCGCCCCTCCCATCCACCTGGCCGAACTGCTCGGCCGGGAGGAGCTCGGGCTGCGCCGGATCGCCGGTCCGGACCACGCGGATCTGCTGTGGGTGCACACCTCGGAGATGGCCGACCCCTATCCGTACCTGCTCGGCGGCGAGCTTCTGCTGACCGCCGGGGTCCAGCTCACGGACGCGGACACCTACGTGGCCCGGCTGGTGGAGGCGGGTGCGGCGGCCCTCGGCTTCGGGGTGGCGCCGGTGCACGACACGGTGCCGGCCGCCCTGGTGGAGGCGTGCGACCGGCACGGGATGCCGCTGCTGGAGGTGCCCCCGCAGACCCCCTTCGCCGCGATCGCCCGGGCGGTGTGGCGGCTCATGGCGGAGGCCCGGCACCGCGAGCTGCGCCGGGTGACCCGGGCGCAGCAGGCCCTGGCGACGGCGGCGGCCCGCCCGGACCCGGTGCCCGCGGTGCTGCGGCAGCTCGCCGTACAGCTGGAGGGCCGGGTCGCGCTGCTCACGGCGGACGGTGGTGTGCTGCACGCGGCGGGCGGGCGTCCGGCACCGGACGTGCGAACGGCGCTGGCCCGGCTGGCCCGGGTGGTGGCTCCCGCCACGCCGCCCGCCGTCTCTCCCGGCCGGAAGCCGAACCCGTCGTCGGCGACCGAGACCCGGGGCGGCACCCACCTCTTCGCGTACGCGCTCGGCGGTGGGCAGGGGCTGGCCCTCACCCTGGCGACGCCCCGGCGCGACTTCGGCGACCACACCGTCGCGGGGATCGCCGTCGTGCTGCTCTCCCTCCTCACCGCCCCGCACCAGGGCGCCGACGCCGCGGGCCGTTCGGCGGCGCTCGTACGGCTGCTGCTGGGCGCGGCCCCGCAGGACGTGGCGCCGCTGCTGGGCGGCGGCGACTCCTGGACGGTGGTCCACGCCCGTCGCGCCGACGGCGCTCCGGCGGACCGGCTCAACGCCGGGGCCCTCGGCACGGCACTGGGCTCCGCGCTGTCGGACGTGGACCGCGAGACGGTACGGGTCCTGCTCCCCGGCCGCCACGAGGCGGTGACCCCGCAGCCCGGCTGGACCCTCGGCGTCTCGGGCCCCGGTCCGGTCGCCGCCCTGCCCGACGCCGGCACCCGGGCGGCCCGCGCCCTGGGCCACGCGGAGGCGACCCGTACGCCCCTGGTCACGCACCGCCCCGGCATCGGAGGCCTGGCCGGTCTGATCCCGGCCGAGCACGCCGAAGCCCATGCCCGGGCTCTTCTGGCCCCCCTCACGGGACCCCTGGCCGAGACCTTGCGCTGCTGGCTGAGCCTGCACGGCAACTGGGACCGCACGGCGGTGGCCCTCAAGGTGCACCGCAACACGGTCCGCCAGCGCATCGCCCGGTGCGCGGCGCTGCTGGACATGGACCTGGACGACATGGACGTGCGGACGGAGCTGTGGTTCGCGCTGCGGGAGCGCAGGCCCGCAGGCGGCGGCGGACGAATTCACGGCCGATGAGGAGCACGGGCCACGGTGACAGTGACCCGGCCTGTCACCGAGCCGGTTCCGGCCCCTGCCTCCCGGCATGTACTCCCGCTCCTCCGTGCCTTATGTTTCGGAGCGAGGACGACTGAAGTTACGGACGGCTGGGGCGCGGACGACGCATGGCACGGAATCACGACAGCCAACTGCCCGAATCGGTGGGGATACGCCGTCGGCGGATGCGGAACGCGCTCCTGTTCGGTGCGCGGAGGGCCGGCCGTACGGCGGACGAACGGCTCAGCAAGGCATTCGCGGGGATCGTCGTCACGGCCGTCCTGTGCGCGGGATGCGTGGGATGGTCCTTTCTCCAGCACACCTGACGAAACAGCAGGCGGCCCAGGACGAACAGCGGCGTCGGCCCAGGAGTACGGACAGCGCCTGAATATCCCGGAAACGGCGGGACAACCCTGCCCCAAGGCAATTCCGCAAAGGAGCCGGGAAGGGCGCCCGGCTTCCCGTGCTCGCGGCAGCCCTCAGGGAATGACCGAAGTCGGCGGGCAGTTGGCCCGGGAGCTCCCCGAATCGCGATGATAGATTGCCGTAAGTGGCGAGCACAGCAATGACATCCCGTTCGGAACTGAGCCGGGTGACCCTGGTCGGCGAGCGGCGTCGGGCCGACATCGTCCTGCCCTCCGATACTCCGATCGGGCAATTGCTCCCGGATATCCTCCAGTTGCTCGACGATCAGGTCGCTTCGCGACCGCTGACACGGCAGTTGGTGACGTCCGACGGCTCGGCCCTGGCGCACGACAGCACCCTGGCATCGGCCGGGGTGTCCGACGGCGCCGTGCTCCGGCTCGTCAGGTCCCGGTCCGCGCTACCCGCCCCCGTCGTGCACGACGTCGCGGACCATGTGGCCGACGACCTCGATATGCGGGCCTGGCGCCGGCGTCCTGCCGCGCGCCGGGCCGTCGCGGGCGCGGCGACCACCGTTCTCGCCCTGACTGCCGCACTGCTCGCCCGCCGGGAGTTCCCGCTCGGTGCCCTCGCCGGCGTGCTCACCCTGGCCACGTTCGTCCTCCTGGCGGCGGGTGTGCTCGCCGCCAGGGCGCGGCAGGGCGACCACGGGCTCGCGACCGCGCTGCTGTCCGCCTCCGGCGGTCTCGGCTTGCTCACCGCGTGGACCGCCGCCGATGCGTACGACTGGCCTCCAGCCGCACGTCTGGGCGCCGTCTCGGCCGCGCTGGTCCTGACTCTGGTGCTCCTCGGCTGTTTCTCGCCGCTCGGCCGGGGCGGGCTGATCGGCGCCGCGGCGACCGCTTCGCTCACCGTGGTCTGGGAGGGCGTCGCCGCCGTTCAGCAGGACCCGGCCCGGCTCGGAGCCGTCATGGCGGTCTTCTCCGTCGTGCTGCTGGGAGTGCTGCCGAGGATCGCCCTGATGGCGTCGGGACTCACCGCACTCGACGACCGCCGCTCCACCGGCGTCTCCGTCAGCCGTCACGAGGTGGGCAACGCTCTCGCAGCCACCCACCGGGGCCTGGCCCTCGCGACCCTGGTCACCGCGGTGTCGGCGGGTGCGGCGGGCTGGCTGCTCGCCTCGGCCGAGCGGTCGACCGCATGGTCGGTGGTGCTGGCCTCGGTCGTCGCGGTGCTGCTCCTGTCCGGGGCACGAGCGTTCCCCCTGGTCGTGGAGGTGGTGGCGCTCGTAACTGTCGCCGGGGCCCTCCTCGTGCGCCTGATGATGCTGTGGCTGCAGCACTCCGGGGGCGCGGGGGCGATCGCCGTGCTCGGTGCGGCAGCGCTGCTCCCCCTGCTGGTGCTGGCGGTGGAGCCGCCGGAGCACGTGCGGGTCCGGCTGCACCGCACCGCGGATCTGGTCGAATCCGCCGGCACGGTGGCGCTCTTCCCGCTCGCTGTGGGGGTGTTCGGCGTGTTCGGACAGCTGCTCGACAAGTTCTGAGTCAACGTGCGGGCGCTCCGCCCATGGCGGCGCGGTGGAGGGGAAGGGCAGACATGCCGAACACGGACAACTGGCAGGGCGAAGTGCGGCGCGACAGGAAAGGCGCTGCCGCGACCACCGTGCGGAGCGACACCGGTCCGGCGCGGGGCACCGGCACCCCCGCCCCGGGGCCCGGCCTGCCCCCGCCCGGCAGCAGGCCGCCCCGTACCGCCCCCGACGCCCGGCCCGTGATGGACGACAGCCTGGCCGAAACGGTACGCGGGCCGCGGCACGGAGAGCCCTTCGCGGCGCGAGTCGCACGCGGACTGCGCCGGATCGTTTCCTCCTCGACGGCGCGCGAGGTCGCCGAGATCACCCGAACCGCCGAGCAACTCCAGCAGCCCGTGACGACCGGTCGGCAGATCGCCGTCACCTCGATCAGGGGCGGCGCGGGCAAGTCGACCGTCGCCGCGCTGCTCGGCACCACGTACGCGCATTACAGGCAGGACCCGGTGCTGCTCGTCGAGGCGGATCCGGCGCTCGGCTCGCTGCCGCTGCGGCTCGGCGCCCGGTCGCTGCGCTGGACCGCCGGCGATCTGGCGCACATCGTCGAACCGCAGATGTCCCTGCTCGACGTGACCGGCTACCTCGTCCAGCTCCCCGGCAACGCCTGGCTGCTGCCCGGCAGTCAGGGCCGGATCGGCGCGATGCTGGACACCAGGGCCTACGAGCGGGTGATGGTCTCCCTGCGCCGCTACTTCGGGGTGACGGTCGTCGACTGCGAGACACTGCCCGCCGAGGTCGCCCGGGTTGCCCTCTCCGCTTCCCAGGCCCGTGTGCTGACCGCCCCGGCCACCCCGGAGGGCGTCACGAGCGCCCACAACGTGCTCGAGTGGATCCAGGCGCTGCCCCGCCGTGTGATCGAGGGCACGGTCGTCGTACTCACCGAACAGACGCCCCGTGCGGGGATCGACCTCGACAAGGCCGTACAGAAGCTCGCGTCCAGCGGAGCGAGCGTGCAGGTCCTCCCGTACGACCGTCACCTGGCCGCCGGCGGAGCGATCCGTACCGAACTGCTCGCTCTCCCGACACGGCAGGCCGCCACCCGCATCGCCGCGGACGTCTTCCAGTTGTCGCAGAAGCATCGCTGACCCCTTGCCGAGCCCGACCGTGAGTGACGGACGCCCATGAGCACCCGACTGATACACCGCCCGGCCAGGACCACCCGGCCCCCGGCAGCCACCCCTTCACGCACGATCGAGGCGCCGCCCACCCTCCCCGAGGGAAGGACGGGCGGGATCGCGGTGCCGTTGCTTCCCGTCGCCGCGGTCGTGTCGTCCGTCGTGATGATGGCCGTCGTGCGCGACGGCCGGCTGGCCGTGCCGGGTGCGATCGTCCTCGCCGTGACGGTCATCGGCTCCGTCGCTCTCCTCCTCTCCCCGTACGGCAGGGCCCGGCGCGTCCTCCGCACCCGGCGGGAGGCCTACCTCGCCTACGTCGAGGACCTGCGCGCAGAACTCTCCGCGGAGGAGCACGCGCGCCGGGAGCGCGCCGACGTACTCGATCCGCCGCCGGACGCCCTGTACGACATCGTGCGGGACCCCGCCCGCCGGTGGGAACGCCGGCGTGACGACACGGACTTCCTGCGGGTGCGGATCGGCCTCGGGGAGATGCCCGTGTGCGACCTGAAGATCGCCGACGCGGGCTCCTCCGTCCTCACTCCGCCGGACCCCTTCATGCTCAACGAGGCCTCGGCGCTGCTCAGCCAGTTCCGTACGGGGGCCGGACTGCCCCTCACGGTGCCGCTCGACCGGGCCGGGAACATCAGCGTCATCGGCCCCCGCGAGGACTGCCTGCGGGTGGCCCGCGCCCTGCTCGTCCAGACCGCCGCGACGCACGCCCCCGACGACGTGGCGATGGCGCTCGCCGTGCCCGGCGAGCGGATCGCCGACTGGGAGTGGGCGAAGTGGCTGCCGCACCTCCTGGACACCGAACAGCTCGACGGCCCGGTCGCCGCCCGGCGCATCGCCCCGTCGGCTCCGCAGCTCGCGCGGCAGCTCGGTGCCGACCTGGAGCGCCGCGCTTCCTGCGCGGCGGAGGCGCGCGGGGGCCCGGCCGGGCGCGATGCCCTGCCCCTGACGTCCCGGCTCCTCGTCGTCACCGACGGGCACGGCGAGGACGCCGTCGATCTGCCCCTCCCCGACGACGCGGTCGGCCTGCATGACATGGGCGTCACCGTCCTGCACCTGCTCGAACAGCGCGTCCAGGAGCCGGGGGACATCGGCATCAGGGTCACCGTCGAGGGCACCCAGGTGGTCGTCGAGGACCTGCGCGGGCCCGAACCGGTCAGTGCCCACGGCACCGTCGACGAGGTCGGCAGCTCCTTCGCCGAGGGCCTGGCCCGGATGCTGGCGCCGCTGCGGCTGTCCGCCGACGCCCTGGAGGGCGCCCCTCTGTCGGACAGTGTCGGCCTGGCCGGTCTGCTCGGCATCGACGACGTGTCGCGCCTCGACCTGTCACGGCTGTGGGCCCCCCGCGACGAACGGGCCTTCCTGCGCGTGCCCATCGGCATCGGTGACACGCACGAGCCGGTGCTGCTCGACCTGAAGGAGTCCTCGGAACTCGGCATGGGCCCTCACGGCCTGTGTGCCGGCGCCACCGGTCCGGGAAGGTCCGAGCTGCTGCGCTCCCTCATCCTCGCCCTGGTGACCACGCACCCGCCCGAGGACCTCGCCCTGTTCCTCATCGACTACGAGGACGGTGCGACCTTCGCGCCGTTCTCGATGCTCCCCCACGTCGCCGGTGTCATCACCGGCCTGGAGAGCGAGGCAGGCCTCGTCGAGCGCGTCGACGCCGCCCTCGCCGGTGAGGTGAACCGCCGCCGGCAGGTCCTCGAGGACGCGGGTGACGTCGCCGACATCGGTGCGTACGCCGCGCTGCGCTCCGGGGAGCGGCCCGAACTGGAGCCGCTGCCGCATCTGTTCGTCGTCATCGACGAGTTCGGCGAGCTCCTGTCCGCCAAGCCCGACTTCATCGACCTGCTCCTGTCCATCGGCCGCACCGGCGGCGCCCTCGGTGTGCATCTGCTCCTGTCCGGCCAACGGGTCGAGAGCGTCGGCCTCAAGGGCCTGGACGCCTGTCTCTCGTACCGGATCGGTCTGCGTACCTTCTCCGCCGACGAGTCGCGCACGGTCCTCGACACCACGGACGCGCTCCACCTGCAGCCGGGCTTCGGTTATCTCAAGGCCGGAAACGGTCATTACGAGCGCTTCAGGACCGGCCATGTCTCCGGCGACCACCAGGGGCCCTCGCAGCAGGCGGCCGGAACGCGGAGCGGGCCTCTCGCGCTGGAGTACGCGGCCTTCAACAGCCCGCCCGCACCGGCCGGCGCGGGCCTGGGGGAACCGGCGCCCGGGCGCCGCGAGACCGGGCCGACCGACGTGGACATCATGGTCGAGCAGCTGGAGGACGCCGCCGCCGCGGTCCACGGCATCTGGCTGCCGTCGCTGCCCGCCGCACTCGCCCTCGACAAGGCCGCCGGCCCGCTGGCAACCGGCCCGCGCGGGCTGCAGCTGGCCGGGCGGCGGAGCCCGCTCCGGGTTCCGCTCGGCCTGCTGGACGATCCGGCCGGACAGTGGCAGGGGCAGTGGTACCTGGACCTCACGGCGGCCGGTGGCCACGCGGCCGTCATCGGTGGCCCGGAATCCGGGAAGACGACCCTCCTGCGCACACTGGTCCTGTCGCTCGCGCTCACCCACACCCCGCAGGAGATCGGTGTCTACGGCCTCGACCTGATCGGCGACGAGCTCCAGGTCCTCTCCGGACTGCCGCACGTCGGCGGCATCGCGGACCGCGCCGAACCCGAACGCGCGGTGCGTACGGTCGAGATGGTGCGGAGCATGCTCGAAGCACGCGAGGACCTCTTCCGCGAGCACGCCGTCGAATCCGTCGAGCACCTGCGCACCCTGCACCGGACGGGTCGGCTGCCCCAGCTGACGTCAGCGGAGATCGTGCTGGTCATCGACGGTTTCGACGCACTGCGCGAGGACTTCGGCGAGCTGTACGACACGGTCGTCGACATTCTCGGGCGGGGCGGTGACTACGGCATCCACGTCGTCGCCGGGATGCTCCGCCGGAACGACGTGGACCCGGCCACCCAGGCGTCGTTCGGCACCCGGGTCGAGCTGTGTCTGAACGACCCGGGCGACTCCGGCATCGACCGCAGGCTCGCCGAGACGCTGTCACCCGACGTACCCGGCCGCGCCCTGACCGACGGCGGGCTCTTCGCCCACACCGCGCTCCCGCGTACGGACGGGCTCGCGGACGACACCGGTCTGGACGCGACCCTCGGCCGCACGGCTCGTACGGTCCGCGCCGCCTGGAGCGGTGACGTCGCCCCGCCTGTCCTGGTGCTGCCCCACGTCCTGGAACCGCACCTGCTCCCCGGCCCGGCCGCCGAGCCCCGGCGGGTGCCGATCGGTCTGGACCAGAATGCGCTCGCTCCTGCTCTGCTCGATCTCTTCGACGAGGACCAGCACCTGCTGGTCCTGGGCGACAGCGGGTGCGGCAAGACGACTCTCCTCAGGACCGTCGTCCACGGCCTCATCGACCGCTACGGCGAGGACGAACTGCTCTTCGCCGTCATGGACCCGAAGCAGGGTCTGCGCGGCGTGGTCCCCGAGGAGTTCGACGGCGGTTACGCCCACAACGCCAAACTGTGCGAGGGTCTCGCCGCCGGAATCGCCATCGAGCTGGAGAAGCGGCTGCCCGACGACAGCACTTCCCCCGAAGACCTGGAGCCCGGCAGCCGGGGCGCCGGCCCACGGATCGTGGTGCTCGTCGACGACTACGACGTGCTGATGGCGGACCGTCATTCACCGCTCGACCCGTTCGTGCCGTACATCCACTCGGCGGTGGACATCGGCCTCCACTTCGTCCTGTCGCGTCAGGTGGCCGGCGCGTCGTGGGGCATGTACGAGCCGCTGGTCCACGGTCTGCGCGAGTCGGGAGCAACCGCCGTCCTCATGTCCGGTGACCACAGCGAAGGGCAGCTGTTCCCCGGGGTGTACGCGAGTCAGCAGCCGGCGGGCCGGGGCCTGCTCATCCGCAAGGGCGAGCCGAGCCGCCTGATCCAGACGGTGTACACGCCTGAATGACGCACGGCCCACGGCTACGAACGGCCGGAACGCTCAGGGCCGGCGGTCCGGGCTCGGGCACCCCGGCCCTCCACCGTCCGAGCGCGGGACGTACAGAGGCTCCGGCCTGTCCAGCGCAACGCAGGTCAGCTGCGGGGCAGCACACCCAGGAGGGTCGCCGTCAGGGCCGCCTTCAAGGAGTAGTTCAGCTCCAGGTGGAAGCGGGCCAGGTCGGGCTCGGCCTGGTAGGCCGCCTGCAGGCTGGGCGGCGGTGTGCTGTACGCCGACAGCGCGCCGGCCATGACCATGGTCTGCAGGCTAAACAGTGTCGCGTTCTGGCCCAGCTCCGGCAGGCACTTCTGGATCAGGGCGGTCATGGTTGTCAGGCGGTCCAGGGAGGCGCGCTTGTAGCGTGCTACGACCTCGACGGAGACGTTGTGTTCCAGGACGCTGCCCTGTGCACCGAAGAGCTCGCACAGCACCACTCGGCCGGAGAGTGAGCGGCTGAGGATCTCGGCCACCGCTGACGCCCGCTCGGCCATGGGCAGGTCTTCGTCGACCCCGGCGGCCAGCTCGCCCGCCAGTTCCGTCAGCCACTCCCGCAGGAAGCGGTCCAGCAGCTCCAGCAGCACCGCCTCGCGGGACTCGAAGTAGCGCAGCACGTTCGGCTTCGCCAGGCCTACCCGGCGGCTGAGCTCGTTCAGGGTGACCGCGGCCACAGGCATCTCGTCGAGCATTGCCGACGCCATGTCGAGGATCGCCCTTCGGCGGATCTCCCGCTGCTCCTCGGTTCGCGCTCGCTGGAAGGTCACGACCATCAGCCTAACTTAGGTACCTGCGGTACGTTGACAGCGTACCGGGAGTACTTTAATGTCGCCGACACAAGATACCTTCGGTACTTAATCAGATGGGAACCCGGCATGGGCGAGAAGTGGACGACGGCGAACATCCCGGACCAGCGCGGGCGCGTGGCTGTGGTGACCGGGGCCAACACCGGGCTGGGGTACGAGACCGCCAAGGCGCTCGCCGGGCGCGGGGCGTCCGTGGTGCTCGCCGTGCGCAACGTCGAGAAGGGCGAGCGGGCGGCGGCCCGCATGACCGGCGACGTCACCGTGCAGGCGCTGGACCTGACCTCGCTGGACTCTGTCCGGACCGCGGCGGCGGCGCTGAGGTCCCGGCTCGACCGGATCGACCTGCTCGTCAACAACGCCGGTGTGATGTACACCCCGAAGCAGACCACCCGGGACGGCTTCGAGATGCAGTTCGGCACCAACCACCTCGGTCACTTCGCGCTCACCGGGCTGCTGCTGGACCTGATGCTGCCGGTGCCCGGCTCGCGCGTGGTGACGGTCAGCAGCACCGGCCACCGCATCCGGGCCGCGATCCACTTCGACGACCTGCAGTGGGAGCGGTCGTACAGCCGGGCCGCCGCCTACGGCCAGTCCAAGCTCGCCAACCTGATGTTCACCTACGAACTGCAGCGTCGGCTCGCCACGCACGGCACGACCGTCGCGGTCGCCGCCCATCCCGGCGTGTCCAACACCGACCTCATCCGCCACACCCCCGCCGCGCTCCGCCTGCCCGTCACCTGGCTCGCGCCGCTGATCACCCAGACTCCGGCCATGGGCGCGCTGCCGACCCTGCGCGCCGCCACCGACCCCGCCGCGCTCGGCGGCCAGTACTACGGTCCCGGCGGGCGCAACGAGGTCAAGGGCCATCCCCGGCTGGTCACCTCCAGCCCGGAGTCGCACGAGACAGCCGTCCAGCAGCGGCTGTGGGCCGTCTCCGAAGACCTCACCGGGGTGAAGTTCCCCGTCGTGCAGTCCGAGCAGAAGTCGAGCGCGTCCGGGGCCGCCGCTCGTCGAGTGGGTCACCATGCCCCTCCTCACCCGCGGGGCTGACCGCCTCCGCGAGCTCCCGACGCACCGACGCGCGCACGTCCGTCCGGTGCATCTGTGCGAGCACCACACCCCCGCCCGGACAGCGGCCGGCCCCGGCCTCCCGGTCGGTACCGCTCACGTCTACGGCATACGTACTGCCCGACAGGACGCTCACCGAGTGCGACCGCACGGGCGGCGGCCGGGCCGACTGCTCGCACTCCACGGCCGTCAACCGGATCGAGCTGCTCAAACGGCAGATGTTCGGCCGAGCCGGAGTGGCGACTCCTCGACAGCGGGAGTGCACGGGCGCTGGCATTCCTCATGCGCTGTCGGTTCCGGTGAACAGGCCAGGTCGAAAATGGCGGGAAGCCCTGGCGGCGACCTGCTAGGAATATGAGCTCCAGCCCGTCCACAAGGACTTGGATGCCATGCCCCGTGCCGTGACGCTCATCCGTTCCACAGCCCTTTCCGACGTGGCCGAGTACGCCTACGCCGCCACCGCCCCCGCCGACGCACGGCTGATCTTCCTCGCCGGGGCGTGCCCGCTGAACGAGGACGGGTCCACGGCGGCCGTCGGTGACTACGCCGGCCAGGCGGCGAAGGCCCTCGAGAACATGAGGACCGCGCTCGCAGCGGCGGGGGCGGGCCTGGAGGACGTCATCAGCACGCGCGTCCTGGTCGCCTCCGCGCGGCAGGAGGACCTGGTGACTGCCTGGAAAGTGGTCCGGAACGCGTTCGGTGACCACGACGTCCCGAGCACGTTGCTCGGCGTCACCGTGCTCGGATACGGCGACCAGCTGGTGGAGATCGAAGGCGTCGCCGCCGTGCTCGACTCCTGACCGCCCGGCGCCTCAGCCCTCCGACGCGGCCCCGAGGTTGATGAGGCGCGCACCCCGGCTCTCCGCGATCCGGAGTACGTCGCGCAGCGCTTCGGCCATCCGTGCCACCACGTAGCGGAGTTGCGCCGCGGAGACCTGGCGGTCGTCGAGCATGTCGGCCGCGTGGTCGAGGAGTTCGACAGCCATCCCGAGCTGGATGCTCTCGACGTCGTCAGCGACCCGAGAGACGTATCCCGACCCGTCACCGAGGACGTAGCAGGGCTTGTCATCCAGGCCGGCCCACGGAAGAAGCCGTACCTCGGGGGGCACCTGACCGGTCATGTCATCCCCCACATTCCGCAGTTCGAGCAGGGCTTGGTGTCGATGCCGTACATCGCACGCCACAGTGCGCGCTCCGGGACGAGTCCGGGGCGCACGTCGGGCTCGGACGTCACATGCGCGGGAGGGGAGAGAGGTGGAGGGATGTGGTACGCCGGTGAGGCAGGCTGCAGAAGGCGCAGCAGTGTCTCGAGCATGCGAATGATGCGGGTCAGCACGTCTTCAACTCCGTTGGGGTGGGGCGATGTCCGCAGCCGCCCCGTAGGCCGACGCCTGACCGCCTGTCGCTGAGTAACGATCCATTCACAGAGTGAGACAAGTCGGGCTAGGCTCGCCAGGGGGTCGGTGGTGACAAATGCTTCGTCACATAGGAGTCGACGTTGAGTAACACCTATGGGGAATGGCTCAAGGAAAAGCGTCGGGCAGCAGGGCTGACCCAACAGGAGCTGGCCGACGCCTCGGTCATGACCCGTTCGCACATCTCGCACATCGAAGCGGGACGTCGCCTGCCGTCGAAGGAGGACGCCCGACGGCTGGACATGACTCTGAACACGGGAAATGTACTGAGCAGCTTCCTGCCGGATGACGATGCAGCAGTGGCCGACTATTTCGAAGCGGCTCTGCTGCTCGAACAACAGGCGGTGATGCTTCGTGAGTTCGCACTTTCGTTCGTCCCGGGCATCCTCCAGACGGAAAGGTACGCGCGTGCGGTCCTGAGCACGTCGTTCCCTCCGGTGGGTGAAGAGGAATGTGACAGGCTCGTTGTCACACGGCTCGATCGGGCCAAGGTCCTTGCCAGCCCGGTACGACCTGTAGTTTGGGCGCTGCTCGACGAGGCGGTGCTACGTCGTACCGTCGGTGGGCCGGATGTCATGGCAGAGCAGATCATGCACATCGTGGGCCTGGTGGAGAGGCGGCGCGCACGCGTCTACGTGCTGCCCTTCGGTCTCGGCGTCCACCCACTCATGCAGGGCATGCTCACCCTGATGCGCTTCGAGGACCAACCACCTGTGGCCTACTCGGAAGGCGTACAGGTAGGCAAGGTGCATGACTCCCCGGCCATGGTCGAGCGGCTCGAAGGCGCCTACGATCTTGCGTTGGGCGACGCGTTGCCGCTGCAGGAGTCATTGGCTTTCATGAGGGCTACCGCAAAGGACTACGGATACCGTGACCGAACACACCATCCCTGACGCCTCCGCCCTCGACGGTTGGCGCAAGTCCACCTACAGCGGCAACGAGGGCGGCAGCTGCGTAGAGGTCCTGGACGGCCACCCCGCCGGCGTCCCCGTCCGCGACTCCAAGTCACCCCAGGGCCCTGCCCTGTTGATACCGGCCGCAAGCTGGTCATCCTTCGCCTCCGCCGTGAAGGCCGGACACTTCTGCGTCTGAACCCGCCCTGCTCTGCAGCATGCCCCGACAGCATGCCCGCCGAAGCAGGTCAGCGCAGCGCCTGCGGGCCGATGACCGCGGGGAGGCGCAGCCTGGCGCGGCTCTCGCTGCCCGGGGCCGCCGTGTAGACGCCCAGGTCGTGTGACTGTTCCGGGTCGCGGAGGGCCTGACGGTTCAGTTCGAGGGCGCCGGCCTCCGGGTGGATGAAGCGCTTGACGTGAGGGGGACGGACGCCGACCTCGCGCTTGCCCCGCAGACTGCGGGTTCCTCGCTCCGGGTGAGGAGCAGCCCGGCGTAGTGCGTGGCCCGGGAGCCGGGGCCCCGTAGAGCGGCCACTTCGCGCAGGCCGGACGTGAACATCCGGGAGAGGAACGCGTGATCCGCCGGCGCGTAGAGCTCGCGGGTGGCCGGGCCGGTGAACCAGCGGTGGCCGATGCTGCGGGCCGGACCGGGGCAGCGGGTCGTGTCGCCGGTGAGGGCTGTGCCGAGCGGAGTCTGCCGCAGCGTCTCGGAGGAACTCGTGGGCGTTCGTTCCTGGGCGCAGGGCCGATCGGGAGCGATCAGGGCCGATCTCGCTGCGACCCCGGACAGCGCCCGTCCGCCCCGCCCGCCGAGAACAGCCCCGCTCCCCCGGGCGGACCACCGGACGCCTCCTCGCTCGACCCCACGAAGCACCGAGGCCCGAGCGGCACGCCCCGCCCGCCGAGGTCACCGGCGTGCGTGGTGTGCGAGTGGCCCTGATCGGGGGGCGTCGAGCGTCGGGGTGCCGTCCGTCGCCCGAGCGGTGGCGGACAGGCTCGGTTCGAGCGCCTGGTGACCGGTCGCGGAGGACTCCCCACCGAACGCCGCCCGAAATGTCGGGTCCTGCAGCATGCGCAACCAGGGGTTGACCATTCCCCCTCCCGCCCCTAGGTTTCTCGCAACCCGTTGGTACATCGATTAACCACCCTGGTCAACGTCCTGGTTGGAGACATCCCGCTGTGCGCTCATCCCTGAGTCGGCGCGGTTTCCTCGCCGCTGGTTCCGGCCTCGCCGCCGCTACCGCGCTGCCCGCAATGTCCGGCTGCTCCACGCTCGCCTCGGCCGATTCAGACCCCGGCACCCTCGTCGTCCACACCCAGCTCGGCACCACCGCGCCGGGCTCCCCCACCTACACCGCCGCTGTGAAGGCCTTCGAGAAGGAGAACCCCGGGCTCCGGGTCAAGAACCTCGTCAACGGCGACGACCTCCCCCAGGTCTACGAGACCTCGCGGCTGGCCCGTAAGGAGCCGGACGTGGTCATGGTCAACCTGTACGACAAGACGCTCGCCTGGACCGAGGTCGGCGCCACCGTGGACGTGAAGGGCCACCTCGACGACTGGGGGCTGCGCGAACGGGTCCTGCCCGCCGCCCTGAGTGAGTGGACCGACGGCAAGGGCAGGGTCCGCGCCTTCCCGTACTTCGCCACCAACTGGCCCGTCGCCTACAACACCCACCTGCTCGGCCGGGCCGGCGTCGGCTCCGTCCCCACCACCGGGGACCAGCTCATCGGCGCCGCGCGGAAGCTGCGGGCCAAGGGCATCGCCCCCGTCACCGTCGGCGGCAACGACTGGACGGGGCAGAAGCTGCTCGCCCAGATCATCCAGACCTTCCTCACCCCCGAGGAGGCCCGGAAGGTCTACTCGAGCGGCGACTTCAGCGGCAGCCGGGGCGCCCGCGAGGGCATCGACTACTTCGTGACCCTGCGGGACGCCGGTGTCTTCGCCGACAAGGCGCAAGGGCTGACCTCCGACTCGATGACCACGCAGTACAACACGGAGTCGGCGGCCATCCAGTCGGCGATGTCCTCCGCCCTGGCGAAGGTCCCCGCGAAGGCGGCCGGACACACCGAGATCGGCGGCTGGCCGCTGGCGCCGGGTGCCGTCCACGAGAAGCCGACCATCCTGCGCTCGTACACCCTCATCGGTTTCTGGATCAGCCCCAACGGCGTGAAGAAGCTGTCCTCCGTCGAGAAGTTCATCCGCTTCATGTACCGCCCCGACGTGGTGTCGCGCTTCATCACCGAGAGCGGCCGGGACATGGCGCTCGTGACCGGCACGGTCAGCAAGGACTTCCCCCTGGTGGCGAAGGCCCAGCAGCTCGGCGACCGGGTCGGCCAGGCGCTCCTGCCCGACCTGTACGTCCCCCCGACCGCCACCCAGCCTCTGATCACCGCCACCAGCACCGCCTTCACCCGGGGAACGAGCGCGGCCTCCGTGCGCTCCGCCCTGGAATCCGCCTACCGCACGGCCTGATCCGCGCGCCCGAGCCTCTGCGAGTCCTCCATGACGATGCTCTCGTCCGCCCCGGGCGGCGCCTCGGTCCGCGGACCGGTCACTCCCCCGCCGTCCGCCACCACCACGAAGCGCCGTACGCAGGGCGGGGTCATCCTCGCCGTACCCGCGCTGGTCTGGTACCTGGTCTTCATGGTCGGCCCGCTGGCCGCCATCTTCGTGATCGCCGTCCTGCACTGGCCCGGCATGCTCCAGCCGGTCTCGTTCGCCGGCACCGGCAACATCAGCGCGGTCCTGGACGACCCGGTCTTCTGGGACGCGGTGCGCAACACCGCCGTACAGCTCGCCGTGGCCGTGCCCCTGATGATCATCGGGGCGTACATGCTCGGGTACTACGTCGCACAGAAACCGCCGGGGCACCGCGTCCTGCGGTATCTGCTCTTCATCCCCGGGCTGATCTCGACCCCCGCCAAGGCGATGGTGTTCTACGCGGTCCTCTCCCCGGACGGCCTGCTCAACGGCGCCCTGGACAAGGCCGGCCTCGGCTCGATGACCGACGCCTGGCTCGCCTCCCCCTCCACCGCGCTCGGCTCCCTCATCCTCCTCGACGTGTGGAGCGGCATCGGGTTCACCGCCGTGCTGTTCGCGGCGCGGCTCGGCAGCGTCCCGGACGAGATCGGTGAGGCCGCTCAGCTCGACGGTGCCGGCCACTGGCGCGCCATGTGGCGCATCCACTTCCCCGTCATCCGTGACTTCGTGGGCGTCGTGACGATGCTCCAGTTCCTCTGGACGCTCTTCGGCTCCGCGCAGAACGTCCTGCTGCTGACCCAGGGCGGCCCGGGGAGCTCATCGACGACGCTGTCCTTCCTGGTCTACCAGAAGGCGTTCATCGCGGCCGACCTCGGCTACAGCCAGACCGTGGGCGTGGCCCTGTTCCTGGTCGGTCTGGCCGGGCTGCTGACCATCCGTCGCGTCTTCCGCCAGAACTACTGATCGGAGCTGGTCCCATGAAGTCCGGAAGGTCCTGGCTGCCGGCGCACGTCTTCGCCTGGCTGTACATGGTGCTGCTGGTCGTCCCCCTCTACTACCTGCTGGTCTCCGCGTTCAAGACGAACGACCAGATCTTCGGGAGCCCGTTCTCCCTCCCCACCTCCCTCTCCACGGCCAACTTCACCGAGTCGTTCTCCTCGGCGCACCTCGGGCCGGCGATCCTCAACTCGATGCTCGTGACCGTGCTGGCACTGGTGCTCACCCTGGTGCTCGCCATACCGGCCGCCTTCGCCGTCGCCCGCGCGGAAGGCCGGCTCGGGGCCCTGGTGGAGCGGGTGTTCTCGCTCGGCTTCCTGATCCCGACGTTCGCCGCGCTCTTCCCGACGTTCCTGCTGGCCGCCGCCACCGGGCTGTTCCACACCCGCGCGTTCATGGTGCTGTTCCTGCCGGCCACGGCGATGCCGCTCTCCGTCGTCATCCTGGTGCAGTTCATGCGGACCATCCCGCGCGAGATGGAGGAGGCGGCACGCATGGACGGCGCGTCCACCTTCGCCGTCCTGCGGCACGTCTACACACCGATGTGCATGCCGGGGATCGCGACGATCCTGCTGCTCAACTTCCTGACCTTCTGGAACGAGTACCTCTACTCGCTCGTCATCATCGGACCCGACCCGGACCTGCGGACCGTGCAGGTCGCCCTGCCCACGCTCAAGTCCCTGACGGGTACGGACTACGGCATCCTTACGGCGGGCACGGTGCTGACCCTGGTCCCGGTCTGGGTGGTCTACACCGTGCTCCAGAAGCGGATGCAGCAGGCTCTCGTGAGCGGGGCGGTGAAGATGTGAACAAACGTCTTGAGGGTCGTACGACCGTACGGCCGACGATCAAGGCCGTCGCCGCCGCGGCGGGGGTGTCCACCGCCGCGGTCTCCCAGGCAGTCAACGGGACCGGCCGGATCTCGGAGGCCACCCGCCGCCGGGTCCTGGACGCGGCCACCGAGCTGGGCTGGTCCCCCAGCGCCTCCGCGACGGCACTGCGCCGGGCCCGTACGCGCACGATCGCGCTCGTCGTGCGGCGCCCCACCGACGTGCTGGGCTCCGACCCGCACTTCAGTGAGCTGATCACGGGTCTGGAGGGCGAACTCGCGCCGCGCGGCTACGGTCTGCTGCTCCACCTGGTCGCCGACATGGCGCAGGAGAGCACACTGTACGAGCGGCTGGTCGCGGAGGGCCGCATAGACGGCGCCGTGCTCACCGACGCCCGCACCGACGACCCGCGCCCGGACCTGCTCCGGGGCCTCGGGCTGCCCGCTGTCCTGCTGGGTGCCCCCGACGCCGACTCGCCCGTGCCCCGGGTGGGGCTCGGACAGCAGGGCGCGGGTATACGGGAGGCGGTCGCCCACCTGCTGGAGCTCGGCCACCGGCGCATGGCCTACATCGCGGGCCCGGCCGAACTGCTGCACACCCGGCTGCGGTTGCACGCCTTCGAGGAGGCCCTGGCCGAGGCAGGCCTGCGCCCCGTCGCCGTACGGCACAGCGACTTCACCGAACAGGCCGCCGTCGACGTCACCGAGGAGCTGCTCGGCCTGCCCGACCGGCCCACCGCCCTCGTGTTCCCCAACGACTCCATGGCCGTCTGCGGCATCGGCACGGCGCAGCGCGCCGGGCTCCGGGTGCCCGGCGACCTGTCGGTGGTCGGGTACGACAACCTCTCGCTCGGCCGCTGGGTCCACCCCCGGCTCACCACCGTGGACCAGCAGGTGCAGCGCGTCGGTGCCGCCGCCGCCCGCACCCTGCTCGCCGGCTGCGGGGAGGACGTGCCCCCGCCGGAGCTCGACGGCCGTCCCCGCCTGGTCGTACGGGAGTCGACCGGCCCGCTGACACCCCCGACCTGAACCGCCGCACCAGCCCGGCACCCCCGCACATCGAAGAGGACCAGACACACCATGCGACGCCACAGCGCCCAGCTCACCCACGACTCCGCCGTCCTCCCGTGGCTCGGCGCCAACTTCTGGTCACGCGCCGGCGGGCCGCTGATGTGGCGCGGCTACGAGCCGGAGACGGTCCGCGAGGAGCTGGCCGTGCTGCGCGAGCACGGTCTGAACATGACCAGGTCGTTCTTCTACTGGCCCGACTTCCACCCGGAGCCGGGCCGCATCGACGAGGAGCTCTGCGAGCGCTTCCGGGACTTCCTGGACGCCCACCACGAGCTGGGGATGGGTACGGTCCCCACGTTCATCGTCGGTCACATGTCGGGCGAGAACTGGGACCCGGCCTGGCGCGGTGACCGGGATCTGTACGAGGACGTGTGGCTCGTCGGCCGGCAGGCCTGGTTCGTCTCCCAGATGACCCGGCGTTTCAAGGACCACCCGGCGGTCACCGGCTGGCTGATCACCAACGAGATGCCGGGCTACGGCCGGATCTACCAGGTCGACCCGCCGTCGAGCGATGTCGTCACCGCCTGGGCGCAGTTCATGTGCGACGCCGTGCGCGCGGCGGGCGGCACCCAGCCGGTGTCGCTCGGCGACGGCGCCTGGGGCATCGAGGTGACGGGCCGCGACAACGGCTTCTCGCTGCGGGAGACCGCAGGGTACGTCGACTTCGTCGGCCCGCACGTCTACCGCTCCGACACGGACCGGGTGCGCCAGCACTACCGGGCCGCGTTCGAGTGCGAGCTGGCCGCCGTCACGGGTCAGCCGGTCGTCCTGGAGGAGTTCGGGCTCTCCACCGACACGGTCTCGGCCGCGAACGCCGGGATCTTCTACCGGCAGACCCTGCACAACTCGCTGCTGGGCGGGGCCACCGGCTGGATGGCCTGGAACAACACGGACTACGACGGCCTGTGGGAGCAGCCGCCGTACGACCACCACCCCTTCGAGATGCACTTCGGGATCACCGACAGCGCCGGGCGTCCGAAGGAGCCGCTGCGCGAACTGGCCGCCTTCGCGAAGGTCCTGGAGCAGGTCGACTTCCCGCGCTGCCGCCGCACCGACGCGGACGCGGCCCTGGTCGTGCCGGCCTTCCTGGAGCGCGGCTACCCCTACAGCCGGCCCGCCGACCGCCCGCTGATCTTCACCTCGCTGCACCAGGGTTACGTGGCCGCGCGCGGCGCTGATCTGCCGGTTGCGGTCGCCCGGGAGGCGGACGGGCTGCCGGACGACGCCTCGCTGTACCTGCTGCCGTCGACCCGCCAGCTGACCACCCGCACCCGCCGTGCACTGGAGCGCCGGGCGCGGGAGGGGGCCACGGTCTACCTGTCGTTCTGCTCGGGTGAGTACCCGACGACGCGCGGCCCGTGGTTCCACGACCTCGACGGGCTGTTCGGGGTGGAGCTCCAGCTGTCCTACGGGGTCGCCGAGCCGATCGAGGACGACGTCCTGGAGATGACGTTCACCGAGGACTTCGGCTCGATAGCCGCCGGCGAGGTGCTCACCTTCCCGGTCTCGGGCAACGAGGACAGCCGCGCATACCTGCCCGTCGTCCCGGACGGCGCCCGGGTCGTCGCCACGGACGCGCACGGCCGTCCGGCGCTCCTGCGTCACGAGACGGGAGCGGGACGCACCGTCCTGGCCACGTATCCGCTGGAGCACATGGCCGCCCGTACGGCCCGTGCCAACCCTGAGCAGACCCACCGGCTGTACGCGGCGCTCGCCGGACTGGCGGGCGCAGCACGGCCGGTGACGGTCGGCACCCCGTACGTCAGCGCCGACACGCTGGTCCGCGAGGACGGCGCGCGCTTCGTGTGGCTGGTGAGCCAGTCCGGCGAGGAGCTGACCGTGCGCCCGTCGGCGGCCGGGGAACTGCGCGAGCTGACCGGTGGGGAGCCGGTGCGGGACGTGACCCTCGCCCCGTACGGCGTACGCGTGCTCGAACTGCGCTGACCCCGCGCCCCTTCCCTGCTTCCGAGGTGAGCCACCCCATGTCCGAACCGCTGTTCCGAGACCCCGAGGCGCCGGTCGCCGACCGGGTGCGGGATCTCCTGTCGCGGATGACGCTCACCGAGAAGGTGGGCCAGGTCAACCAGCGGATGTACGGATGGGACGCGTACGAGCGCACCCCGTCGGGCCACCGGCTGACGGACGCGTTCCGTGCGGAGGTGGCCGCCTGTGACGGGATGGGCGCGCTGTACGGACTCCAGCGCGCCGACCCCTGGTCCGGTGTGACGGCGGAGACGGGGATCGGTGCCGCTGACGGGGCGCGGGTCTCCGACGCCGTGCAGCGGCACGTCGTCGAGAACACCCGGCTCGGCATCCCGGTGCTGCTCGTCGAGGAGATGCCGCACGGCGTCCAGGCGCTGGACGGGACCGTGCTGCCGGTGAACCTGGCGGTCGGCGCCACCTGGAATCCGGAGCTGTACGAGGAGGCGGCGGCCCTCGCCGCCGCGCAGTTGCGGGCCCGTGGCGGCCATGTGGCGCTGGTGTCCGCGCTCGACCTGGTGCGGGATCCGCGCTGGGGTCGCGCGGAGGAGTGTTTCGGCGAGGACCCGTATCTGGCGGCGCGGTTCACCGAGGCGCTGGTGCGCGGTGCGCAGGGTCCGGCCGGGGAGCGCATCGGGCCGGACCGCGCCGCCGTCGTCCTCAAGCACTTCGCCGGGCAGGGGGCCGCGGTCGGCGGCCGCAACAGCGCGGCCACCGAGCTGGGCGCGAGGGAGCTGCACGAGATCCATCTCGTGGCGGCGCTGGCGGGCGTACGGGCCGGGGCGGCGGGCGTCATGGCCGCGTACAACGAGTTCGACGGCGTCCCGTGTGCGGCGAACCGTCATCTGCTGACCGGGATCCTCCGGGAGCAGTGGGGTTTCGGCGGCCTGGTGATGGCCGACGGACTCGCGGTCGACCGCCTGGTGCGGATGGCGGGCGACCCGGTGGCGGCCGGTGCGATGGCGTTGCGGGCGGGGACCGACCTGAGCCTGTGGGACGGCTGCTACCCGAGGCTGGCGGAGGCGGTCCGGCGGGGACTGGTCGAGGAGGCCGTGCTCGACACGGCCGTGGGCCGTGTCCTCGCGCTGAAGTTCCGCCTGGGTCTCTTCGAGGCCCCGTACGCCGGCATCCGGAGGACGGATCCCGCCCGCCTGGAGCGGCTGAGTGAGCGCATCGCCCGCGAGTCCGTCACGCTCCTCGGACACGACGGGGTGACGCTGCCGCTCGCCGGCCGCCCTGTGGGCACCGTCGCGGTCATCGGGCCGAACGCCGATTCCGTGCCTCAGCAGATCGGCGACTACACCGCCCCGCAACGGCCCGGCACGGGCCTCGGCGTGCTCTCCGGGATCCGGGCGGCGGCGCCCGACGGCACCGTGGTCACGTACGCCCGGGGCTGCGGCCTCGTCGGCTGCGACCGGTCCGGGCTGCCGGAGGCGGTGGCGCTCGCCTCCGCCGCCGATGTGGCGGTGCTGGTGCTCGGCGGTTCGAGCGCGCGCGAGTCCGGGTCCCGTTTCGACGCGAACGGGGCGGCTGTCGCCGACGCCGGGAATCCGGCGGAGATGACGTGCGGCGAGGGCGTCGACCTGGCAGAACTCTCCCTCCCGGAGGGGCAGTCGGCGCTGCTGGACGCGGTCGCCGCGACGGGCACCCTGGTGGTCGTGGTGCTGGTCCAGGGCCGGCCGCACGCCCTGCCCGACCTCAGCGGCAGGGTGGCGGCGGTACTGAGCGCCTGGTACCCGGGCCCGTGGGGCGGGAGGGCGGTCGCGGACGTGCTGTTCGGCCGGTCGGGACCTCAGGGGCGGCTGCCGGTCTCGGTACCCCGCTCGGCGGCCCAGCTGCCCGTGTTCTACAACGCGAAGGACCACGGCTACCGGGGTTACGCCGACCAGCCGGCGACCGCTCGCCACGCGTTCGGCCACGGGCTGTCCTACACGACGGTCGAATACGGTGCGCCCCGGCTGTCCGTGCCGTCCCTGCCGGCGGACCGTTTCGACGGGCCGGCGCCGCTGAGCTGCACGGTCCGCGTCACCAACACGGGCGGCCGGCCGGTGCGGGAGACCGTCCAGCTCTACGTACGCCGGGTGCTCGGCGGGACCGTGTGGCCACGGGTGCGTGAACTGCGCGGTTTCGCCCGGGTGGAGCTGGCTCCGGGTGAGAGCACCGAGGTCACCTTCCCGGTGGACGCGAGAACCCTGGCCTCGTTCACGTACGCGGGGGCGTGGGCCGTGGAGCCGGGCGGGTTCGCGATCGAGACGGGGCCGTCGTCGCAGGACACCCGCGCGGCCGGGCTCACCGTGACGCCTCCGGCCGGCAGGGGCACGGGCTGCCGGTGACGAGGGCCGGCCTGCGTTCGCCGCGTTCCTGCCGGGCGTTCATTAGGCAAGTGCGTTGTCGGGCAACGAGGTGTCGGCTGCTTTCGGCCGTGGGACTGGTGGGCTCGCATGTTGAGGTGTCGCGTATTCCCCGTGCCGATGTGGGCACGGGGAGGCACCCGACTGGTGCTGACCTCTCCCGAGCCCGGATCACTTGCGAAGCCGAGAACGGTACTCGCCCGGGGCCGTGCCTCGGGCACGTCTGAAGGCACGGCTGAAAGCGTGCGGAGAGCCGTATCCGACCGCGCCGGAGATCGACTCGACGGGCTCATCGGTATCGCGGAGCCGGACGGACGCCAGGTCGATGCGCCACTGCGTCACGTACGCGCCCGGCGTCTGTCCGAGGGCGGACCGGAAACGCCTGGACAGCGTCGCCCGGGAGACGCTCGTCGCGGCGGCCAGGGTCTCCGTGGTCCAGGGGTGTCCCGGTTGGGCGTGGACACATGCCAGAGCGTCGCGCACGACCGGATCACGCATCGCTCCCAGCCATGAGCCGGACCGCTCCTGCGGGTGGCGGGCCAGCCAGGCGCGTACGAACTGGACGAGCAGAAGGTCGACGATGCTGTTGATGGCGGCGGTGGTGCCGATCTGAGGCTGTGCGAGCTCGGCAGCGAGAAGTTCGACGGTCCTTCTGAGCTGCGCGTTCTCCCGGGCTGTGACGTGCATCGGCCCAGCGAGGGAGGTAAGCACCGGTGTGCGCACCTCCGGGTCCTGCTCATAGTGCAGCACGATCACTTCCGTCTGCACCGGCGCCGAGCCCAGCCGCAGGGCCCTGCCATCGCCAAAAGCCCGGGTCGCCGCCTCACGGTCGCAGGAACCCATCGTCACGTTGGCGCCGCCGGCTATCCCGTGTGCGGTGCCCGGCGACACCAGGACGGCGTCTCCGGCCTGCACCTGAAGAGGTTTCTCGCCTGTGACGTGGAGCCACATAGTGCCGCGGGACACTACGTGCAGTGCCGCTCCTGGATAGGAGTCCAGCCACAGGCCCCAGGTTCCTCCGGCCTTCAGCATGACCCCGAGCGCCCCACGCGCACCCGAAACACGCAAGACCTCCGCCAGCACATCCATGGGTCCATTCTCGTCCACCGCCGCGCACCGCCGCCAACGGCCGACGGCCGACGACGCATGTGTCCTCGTCCATAGCGTCAGGCCACGTCAAGAACGACCTTTCCGTGCACCTTCCGCGCGAACAGCGCCTGGACGGCGTCGTCCACGCCCTGCCAGTCGCCTCGCAGTCCGACCGGTGCCGAGAGCCTCCCGGCGGCCATGAGGCCCAGCAGGTCCGTCAGCTCCCCGCCGGTCGGCGTCATGTCGCCGTAGGTGGCGATGCTGCGGGGCTCACCGAAGCCGAACAAGGCCCCTGACGGGAAGGTGGTTTCCTGCCCCGAGGAGTAACCGACCAGGTGGATGGTGCCGCCCTCGGCGAGGGAACTCCACGCCTGAGCCACCAGCGGCCCGCCGACCGTGTCCAGAACGAGGTCGAACCGGTCCCCGGTCTCGGCCAGGTCGGTCAGGACCTTGTCGGCGCCGAGTTCGCGGAGCCCGGCGGCCCGCTCCGGCGAACCGACAAGTGCCGTCACCCGGGCGCCCGCCAGCGCCGCCAGTTGGACGGCGAAGTGCCCCACGCCCCCGCTGGCGCCTGTGATCAGAACGTCGCGCGCCAGCAGGGAACGCTTGCGCAGCACCCGGAGTGCGGTGACTCCGGCGATCCCCAGCGCGGCGGCGTCGGCCAGGTCCACGCCCTTCGGTACGGTGCCGAGCGAGGCGGGGCTGACTGCCACCCGCTCCGCCCACGCGTGGGGAGCCATTCCCACGGCGACGCGCGTACCTTCGGGCGGCCCCGAGCCGTCGGATGCGGCGTGCACCACGATGCCAGCCGCGTCATGACCGTGCACAGCGCCGGCTGGCCACTGGTGCACGTAATTCAGCTCTCCGAAGTTGAGACCGATGTGCCGTATCTCCACCAGCGCCTCACCGGTGGACGGTACGGGCTCATCGACATCGGCGAACCGGATGGGTCCGGCCTCACTGTGATCGACCACAAGGGCGCGCATAGGGGGTGTGTTTCCTTCTCTCGTGGATGTGCCTGAACACTCGGCGCGGCAACAGATCGAGTGCGCAAATGCCGCACTGCCGCCTTCTAGGAACCCTTTCGCAGGACCGGGACAGCGACCAGCCCCGTGAGAATCAATCAGTTGACGATCTGTGTCAGTGCGACTCGCGGCGCGTCGAGCCCTGCACCCGTCCGGTGGATGACGCTGTGACGGGCAGACATGCCCGGCAATGTGATGATCTTGAGGCGTCAGCGCTTCCGCTTCCGTCGGGCGGCGGGGTCACGCTGGGCGACGTGCCGGGCGACCGCGTCGACGCCGGGGCGGGCGTACCGCTCCAGGGAGGGGACGGAGGCGTGGCGGGAGCGGGCCAGGAGTATCGGGGTGGAGGTGCCGCCCCACGTGGGCAGCCGCGCGTTCGGCCAGCGCCTCCAGCAACGACGGAACGTCAATGACCGCGATGGGGACGGCAGGGGAGCACAATCGCCGATTCCGCCCCCATGAATCCGGGCGGTCTCCAAGCCCACCTGCGGGAGATCGGCGTCCCGCCACAGCGCGGCAGGACCTCCGCGATCCGCCAACTCGTCCTCCAAGCCCCGACCCCGTCATCGCCAAGGCCCTCGGCTACCACGACAAAACCGCCACCCGCCTGGTCACCGAGGTCGGAGGCACCTGGGCCCGCGCCCCCGGCGACCACACACGGTGACACCAGGCACGGCCTCAACGAGGAATACGCGACACCTCAACATGCGAGCCCACCCGTCCCACGGCCGCCTTTGCACACGTGCTGGCCCTCCTGGAGAGGCCCCTCATCGGGACCGGTTCCGCCGAGGTGCGGCGGGAAGTCGGGTGACGGTCCCCGACTGTTCGAGTTGCTCCCGGGTGTGCGCGAGCTCCAAGTCGAGCTCGGCCACGATCCGCCGCAGCGCGGCGCTGAGGGCTTGCTCGCTCGCGAGCCTTTTCGTGACGGCCGCCAGCTTCTCTTGCACCTCGCCGTAGCGGTCGGTGAGTTCCTGCATGGCAGCCGGTGTGGCGTTCTGAGCTTTGACGCGGGCTTGGAACTCCTCGATGAGGTCTCTGTGGTCGCCGTAGGCGACGTCTCGTCTCAGGCTGGACTCGCGCAGCAGCTCGGTGGCCGTGAGCCTCCCGGATTCCGACCGCAGTGGGGTGCCGGCAAGGAGACGGTCCGCGGCACTCCGCAATGCTGCACGCTCGGCTTCCCGATCTCGGACGCGTCGATTCGTCATGCGATGCCTCTTCCGTCTTCCGTCGCACAGTCGCGGTGGCGCTCGATGATGGTCAGGTGCTGAGCGGCCTGGGCGGCCGCCCGGTCCCGACGCGGCTGGGGCGCCAGTGGGTCCGCGGCGTCTGCTTGCAACTGCACGAGTTCCTGCTTCAGCTCGGTGATGTCGCGGTCGGTGTACGCGAGATTCGCGCACGTTGATCGGCAGTCGGTTTCATCTGGGGCGTCAGCGCCGGGCAGGCCCAGGGCGAGCTTCGCCTTTCGGCAGGCGGCAGTCGCGGCCCGCCACACGCAGGTCATGCCCTGGCCATGATGAACAGCTGGGTCGGCTTGTTCGAGGAGCCGCTCGGCGTTGCGCACTCCCGTCACAACGCGTCCGGCGAATGGAGCGGATTGGCCGACGCGGTCACGGTATTCCTGGGCGGAGGGGCCGCTGACGTGCTCACCGGATTCGAGGAGGCGGGTGTCCTCCTCGATCTGGTCGATGATCAATTCGAGTCTCTCCACGGCGACGTCCTGGAGCCACGAGGGGTCCTCGTTCCCTGCGTAGCTGAGAGTTACTTTCGTATCCACATGGCCGTACTGCAGCGCGGCCGCGATCAGCCCTCGTGGTCTGCGGACGATGAATCGGGCCAGGGTCCGGCGGAAGCGGGTTGCGTTTATGCGGCCGGCGGGGTCGGCCGGAATGGCGTCGGCGCCGTCTGCTCGCCGGAACTCGGAATTGATCCAGGAGATCAGGTCCTGGATGTCGTCGTTCATGGCTGTGCCCTCGCGGGCGTTGGCGCTGGCCGGACGGTCGCGGTGGGCGTAGACGAGGCTGGAAGGGAAGAGCAGCGGGAGGTCGTGCAGGCTCTCGGCAAGCGCGATGGCCGCGTGAACGCTGTCCACCACGACCCATGGTCTCAAGGGCTCCGTGAGGTCCGGGCTGTCCGGTGCGCGGTCGAAGCCTTTGCCGCGGTGCCCGTTGACCTGCAGTTCCCCTGTCTCGTCGTCGTGGTTGCGGCAGCCGCGGCGCAGGTTGAGTACCTCTCCTGGGCGCATGCCGGACAAGTAGCAGATGGCCGTGAACAGGGCAGCGCTCAGCAGTCGCACCATGGTCGGGAGTTCACTGACATCGATCGGGGTTGGTCGCCAGGGTTTGCCGTTGACGCTGCCGGTGATCTTTCCGACGCTGGCCACGGGACTCAACGGCAGACCGCTGAGGGCGAAGAGCCGCCTGTGCTTCGGGGTGAGGCCGCTGCGCAGATTCTTCCGGACGCCGACGAGCCGAAGGACGTGGTTGCCGGCTAGCTCCAGACCATGTTCACCTACCTGACCTGGCAGGGTGATGTCGTTCTCCGTGCAGTGTTCGATGTGGGCGAGGAACCGCTGCTGCGTTGTTCCGGTGTACTTCGTCTGTGAGGGATGCTCGCCGGCGTCGAGCTGCTGGTACTCGCGCCAGGCGTCCCGGATGTCGGGGTCGATCTGTTCGATCATCAACAGCACCCAGGCCAACAGGGCCTCCATGGTCGCGTCCGAGATGCGCGGGGTCTTGTTCTCCCGTCGCTTCCTCGCCGCCGCGCCGACGACTTCGTTGGCGGTTTGACCGGGCCAGGGGAAATCGCAGCCGAGACGGCCTTCAGCGGGAAGGTGGTCGCGGAAGAGCCACAAGACGCGCACCGCGCCGATCAGGTCAGCTTTCCGGCCGTCGGTGCGGCCGAGGTCGAGGACATACGTTCGGAAGGTGTCGAGGTCCTGGTTCCGGACGTCGGAGAGACTCTCGAAGCCTTGGTCGGCCAGCCAGCGGGCGATCACCCGCATGTCGATGATCCAGTAGGGGAACGTTCCGATGCCGGCCTGTTCATTTGGACTCTGCCGGCCGTGGGGCTCGACCGGAACAGGATGGTCGAGGGCTGCCAGGAAGAAGGCGCGGAAGTGCTGGCGCAGGGCGTCGGGGAAGGTGGGCCACCACACGGCCGGGATGGCGGCATGGGCATCTCGGTGGGCTGGCTGGATGTGCCATACCTCGTCCGCGTAGCGTGACATGCGTGCGGCGGGCGTGCCGATACGGACCGGCCGGTTCCGCAAAATGATCACGTCTTCGGCCGGCCAAGTGATGTCCTCGCCTGCGAAATCCGGACGTGCTGTGGCGACACGCTGGGGATCGATCACCGTAGGTCGAGCCTTCCTGCAATGAGGTCGCCAATGAGGCGTTCTTGATATGGGAGAAGGGGACCGCGGGCGTCCGCCTGCTCGGCGGGCGTGTAGTGGTCGATGATGTCCTGCAGCTGGTGGACCGTTGTCTCGTACCTGACGCGCCAGACGTTGGGGTCGAGGTTGGGCCGCAGTGCCAGCAGCCGGTCGTGGACCGCGACCTGGACCGGGAGGTGCCGGGGCAGCGCACGGGCGTTCCTGCAGTTCAGACAGACGAGGAAAGACGCGGTGCTAAGACACCTGCAAGCCAGTGAAGGGCTCCAGGTAGTGCTCTCGGGAGGTGTCCGGGTGCTTGTGCCCCAGCAGAATCGACATCTGGAGCCAGATATCTCCGAGCTGATCCCGGAAGTCCTCGATCTCCTCCGCAGTGAAGCCTTCGAGACGACGTTCTTCTACCAACGACAAGATGCAGAACCACTTCAGAGCAAAGCTGTGTCGGCACATGTGCGGCGTAGCCCACAGCGGGCACTCGCGCCGGACCCGATCCCGCTCCTCCGCGCTGAGACTGCCGTTTGGGTCTGCCGCCCGGACCCACTCCGCTGCGATGCGCTTGTTCGCCGCGTCGAAGGTGTCCTCCCAGCTGTAGACCTTCTTCGGCAGTCCGCTCACCGACAGCCACAGCCACAACGGCTCCAGCCCCTGGGGAGTGCGGCGGAAGAGAAGTCGACGCTCATCTGGAGCGAGCACGTCCAGCGCCAGAGTCGCGGGCCCCTCGGTACCTACGACCTGCAGTTCCCGGGTCCGCAGGTTGTGGCCTGTCACGATGCGCACCCCGCGCAGCCGCTCGTACCGGCCCGCACGCTGGGCACGGCGGATTGCCTCCGCCCTCGACCCCTCCAGCGGATCTGCGTAACCCTCCACCGACTGCAGCACCCGCCGCGGAATCCAGTACGTCCGCCCCTCTTCGGCTCCCTTGACGCACTTCTCCGCCAGCCATGTCTCCCCCATCCGTTCGCCCCCCGACGACGGAAGCTCCACATCCAGGACACTGGCCCACTCACGGACGCGCAGCCCCGTTCCGTACAGACCGTCGACGAAGGTGCAGTCCCGGTCTTCGTTGAAGCCTCGCCAACCTGGCTTACGCACCCCGTCGAAGCCGTAGCCGCGCAACCCGATGTTCCGCCACTGCTCCAAGGCCGACCGCAGCAGCCACTTCACCTGGCGCCGGGTCGATCCAGCAGGTCGCAGGGGATCCCGTCGTCTGCGCGCGTGTCCATGCCCGGACGCAACGTCGTTCTCATCCACGGAGTCGGCATGCGCAGTCGGGACGGGGTTGAAGATTTCGTAGCGCTTGCTCGCCCATGAGTAGAAGGAGTTGAGGCCCGCTCGATCGGTGTCGAAGGACGTCGACCGGATCCGTTCTTCGTTTCGCAGGTCGGTGAGTCGCCAGTCCTTGAACGCCTCAACGTCCCGCACCGTCGCGTCGTCCCACGAGCGGCCGATGGCGTCCAGGAAGTCGAACCATACGATCAACGTGTACGCGTACCGCCTCCAGGTCCCCGGCTCGGAGGCCGCCATCGTCCCCTCCCTGAAGAAGAGGTTGACCCGGTGGTCCGGCCGGCCAGACGGCGAGAGGATCACGGGAGTGCCATGCCGTGCGCCGTTGCGAGCGGCTCTCGCGTGCAGACTCCCGAACCTCAGGACATCAGGATCGTCGCCGAGTTGATCTGGGACGGTGAAGTCGTAGAAGTCGACGCTCCAGTGTTCCAGAACATCCATGGGTCTCTCCCCCAACGTGGTCGTAACCGACAACGCAGAGGAGCCTAAAGAACGGCCGGGCCCACCGGTCCTCCCCGGGGGAGGACGGCCTCCGGCTGCGGACGCCACTTCCACGCCGGTGCGCACGGGCGCGCCCCACCGCGTCGAGCGGACCTCGTGCGCCCCCCTTTCGGCCCTGTGTGCGCAGGTCACGGGGGTGCCACGCTGCCGTTGACCACGGGCAGCGCCCGGCCACCGAACAGCGAAAGGCTTCCTCCGTGAACCGCTTCACCGCACTCGCCGCCACCGCGATCGTCCTGGCCTTCGGGCTGGGCACGGGTCCCGTCTCGGCCACCGACGCCGGCAAGCCCGCCGCAGCCCGGGCCGCCGCTCCGAGCGCCGCGTTCGCCCGGTGCGCCCATGGCTACTTCTGCGCCTTCGACGGCTGGAACGGCGAGGGGACCCGCTGCCAGTGGTCGGCCCGCGAGATGAGGAACACCGCGGACAACTGCTCGTTCATCCGGAACGGGAGGAACGTCCTCTCGGTGTGGAACAAGACCGAGCACCGCGTCCAGTACTACACGCAGACCAACTTCAACTCGCGCGTCGGCTCGACCCTCGCCGGGCAGGGCGGCAACCTCCAGGGCAACTACCAGATCCGCTCGTTCAGGCCCCAGTGACGAGTCGGTGCTGGTGCGGTCGGAGACGAAGCCGGCGATGGCTCGGTAGGTGCCGGGCAGACGGTCGCGGCGGTGGGTCCAGCGGGCCAGTTGCTTCCAGCGGTCATGGCCGGCGAGGGGGTGTCCGGCCGTGATGCGGTCGGACGAGTGGCCGTGGCGGTCGCGTTCCCACTGTTCGGCTCTGTCGGGTGGTGCTGCGGGCCGCGTTTTCGTTGACGGGGGTGATGGCCCAGGCTGGATGATCCCGCCTCAGGACGAGGTAGCCGTCGTCCAGGAGGACCTCCACCTCGGGGATGCGCGGGAGGCAGACGGCGATACCTTCGTTGCGGGTGGCGGTAGCGTCATGCATGCGCCCGCCGCAACCGCGAAGCGCTCCTGGACGCGGTGCGCGAGGCATCATCACCGACGAGATCCACGTGGAGGAGATCACCCGCCGAGCCGGCGTGGCCGTCGGCGCGCTGTACCGCCACTGCGAAACGCGAGAGACGCTCATCGCGGAGGTCCGCCGACGGGCCACGGCCGGTACCCCTGTGGGGGGTACCGGCCGTGGCCGTTCATCCCACAGTGCACGAGGCATCCCGGTGGGGTCCGGAGCACCGCCTGCGAAGACGTACCCGGAGGAGACGAGGCGGCCCTACGTGGGCCGGTGGTACGCCCCGCTGCCATGGCCGGTCAGCTCATGCACCCTGCTGAGCGGACCCCTTCCCGCTGCCATGTGATCACACAGTCGCTTCACCGGGCGGGGGCTTCCGACTCGTCACCGCGAGCGCGCCCGTGGCGCCGATCACCACGGGCGCCTGCCGCGTCGTCCTCACCTGCACTCACTGCGGTCCTGCGGTGTGGACACGGAAAGACGCGACGGCCAGGGCGCGGTCGCCCGCAGTGTCCTGGATGAGGATGTCGGCCCGCTCGTGGTGCTGGTTCTCGGGATCGCGCGCGAGGCGTAGATGAAGGCGCAGTGTCGCATCGAGATCGGCGTTGCCGAGATAGCAGATCCGTATGTCCTGGAGCGAACGGTCGAGGAACGCCCGGTCGGTCCGGCCAAGGCCACGCCAGAGTTCCAGCAGTGCCCCCTCCGCGATGCTGAGGAACGAGGCGAAGTACATGAGCCCGACACCGTTGATGTCGCGTGTCACATCTACGCGATGGTTGACGATCAGCTGGTCGCCCGACGGGGTGTAGTGGGCCGTGGCCGGATCGTGAAAACGATGGTCGGCCCTGGCTTGTCTGCACAGTGTCTTCGGTGAGTAGACGTCGGGCAATTCCGGGAGGCGCGTGTGGTCGAAGCCGACAGGTGGGGTGTGCACCAGTCCGACATTGGTGTGGCCGGCCCCGCGGGTGAGCCAGTGGTTGAGGTTTTCCACGTACAGGCAGTCGCGCCGTGGCCGTTCGTGAAATTCCTCGAGGTCGAACGAGGCGTCGAGCTCGGTGGCTCCCTGGGGAAGCCTTCGGATGCGGTGGAGGGTCAGCACCGAGCGGCGGCCTTGGGAGAAGACTCGGGTGATGACTTCCAGCCTGTCCCCGAAGGTGATCCGCTCAGGGGTGAGATGGCCTCCGGAGCGAATGCGGAAGTAGTGGAACGCCAGGTAAGCGGCGCGCCCCTGGGCGTCCTGGGCGTTGAAGACATCGAGTCCGCACACGGTGCTGACGCTTTCCCAGGTCCAGTCACCGACCCTGGCGGCAAACAGTGCGGTGGGCCCGCACATCCCTGGTTGTACGGTCACGAGCCTGCGGACGTCCGCCGGGCCGGTCTGTTCGATGCGGGTGACGGGCGACGCGGATGCGAGAGTCACACTCACGGCAGGGTACCTCTTCACTGGTAACTGTCAGGCGTGGAAGTCGGTGAGCCCTGGGCGGAGTGCTGGGGCGCGCAGAAGCTCGTCCGTGAGGCCGAACCCGTCGACGAGCAGGTCCGCATAGGGCAGCACACGGGTACTGAGCGCTTCCAGCAGAGTCGGGATACGAGTGACCTGATGTGGGGTGAGCGTTCCGTGGGCCAGATGCCATGCGGCGTCCCGCTCCGTGAGGCCCAGCCCGTAGAGCGCCGCCAGCAGGCCGAGTGCCTCACGGGTGCGTGGGGTGGTGGCTTGGGTGGCGGCCGTGTGAAGTTCCTCGAGGGCCAGTTCGCGTCCTCGGGACTCAGCAAGGGTGAGCGCCGCATTGATGTGATGGTTCCAGGCGTCGAACAGGGAGCTCCCGCCGCGGATCTCACGGCGCATGGCATACGCCGTGGTGTCGGTCAGGCGCGACTGGCGGAACCGTGTCAGTTCACGGTGGAAGGAGGGGTCGGTCAGGCTCCTTCCCTGCGGCTCGGGGGTGCCGGTGTCCGTGGCGGGGGGGTGGGCAAGGAGTTCGTTGCCCGCCTTCGCCAGGAGAGGCAGGTTGTCGCCTTCGGCCGTGACCACGCCCTGGGCCATGGCGATGTAGTCCGCGATGCGGTTGGCGGAGAACATGCCCTGCGCCCCGGTGCGTTCGCGGCAGGTGGTGAGGACGTCGGTCATCGACCAGCTGCTGACAACTTTGGTGAGGGAGATCAGGTGGTTGGTGTCATCGCTGACTCCGGTGCGTACGAATGCGCGTTTCGTGCTGTTGACGAGAAACGTCATGGCGTAGACGTCGGCGAGCGCCCGGAAGAGTGCCGTCTGCTGGCTTCGGTAGGCGATGACGGGCACGTCGCTCTCGCCCGGTGCGAAAGTTTTGCGCTGTCGCGCGTACCTCAGGGCGATGTACAGGCTGGCACGCCCGGCCGCGACGAGGGCGGAGGCCAGACAGAGCCTGCCGGGCTGTACCCGCTCGAGGGAAGTGAGGAACCGCCGTCGCCGGCTGGGTATCGTGCTCTCGAAGGTGCCGTCCGGCATGAGCCGTCCCATGGCTCCGCCCAGCAGATTGCGGCGAGGCAGGCGTACGCCGTCGAACCAGGTGACGCCGTTGTCCAGAGCGAGACCGGGTTTGTCCGGCAGGGCTGTGGCCCGCACACCTGGGAGAAGACCTTCGGCGTCGCAGATTCTGACGATGAAGGGAAAGATGCCTCGGTCGGTGTCCTGGACGACAAGCCTGGCCATCACGACCGCGATCTTCGGAATGTCCTGGATGCCGGTGTACGGCATGAACTTCTGCGCCTGCGGGTCCGGCGTGCTCAGAACGAACTCATCGGCCAGCGGGTCGTACACCGCCCTGGTGCGCATCGCTGCCGCGTTGTTCCCGAAGCCCAGTTCGGTGACCATCAGCATGCCGACCGACCGCATGGTGGCGAGCTCTTCAATGATGTCGTCGAGGTCGTCGCGCCCTGCGCTGTGGTGCAGGAGGGTTCCCAGGCAGAGGTTGTAGTGGCTCATGAGCAGGGGCAGTGTGGTCGTGTCCATCAGCGACGGCCATTCGCTGAGCGCGAAGAGGCGAAGGGGGTCGTCGAGGACTTTCTGCGCGGGCCCGGTACGTGCGTGGACGAGGCGGCTCCGGTCGTATGCGAGTCTCCCCTGCTGGGTCGCGTCGAGCCCGCTGCGCGGCGCGAAGAGCGGATCCGAGACCGTGTCGCGGAGATCTGCGTGGACGCTGTCGAAGGTTCCGTCGAAGACCAGCCGGATCAGCTCGTCGCGGTCCTCGGATGTGCTGGAGGGCATGGTGTGGATGTGTTCTTTCCCTGTGTCTTGACTGTGGACCGCAAGCGTCAGACTGCGAAGGCGAGACTGACGTTGTGGCCGCCGAAACCGGCCGAGTTGGTGAGTGCGTACGAGGTGGCGACAGGGCGCGGCCGGCCAGTCACGACATCGAGCGTGATGGCGGGATCCAGTCGTTCCAGGTTCGCGGTCGGCGGGAGGGTCTGGCGGGAAAGTGACAGAACAGTCAGTGCCGCCTCGATCGCGCCGGCCGCGCCAAGGGTGTGACCGGTGACCCCTTTGGTGGATGTCACAGGGACTTCCGCTCCGAAGAGGCGCCGGATCGCCTCCGCTTCCACGGCATCGTTCAGCTGGGTCGAGGTGCCGTGGGCGTTGATATGTCCGACCTGCTCCGGCTGCAACCCGGCGTCCGTACAGGCACGGCGCATCGCCTGTTCAATCCCTCGCCCCTGCGGGTGCGGGGCGGTGACGTGGCTGGCGTCTGCTGATGCTCCGTACCCGACGAGTTTTGCCCGTACGTCCGCGCCGCGCCGTCGGGCATGGTCGAGGCGCTCCAGGATCAGTACCCCCGCTCCTTCGCCGATGACGAAGCCGTCGCGGTTCGCGTCGAAGGGCCGGGATGCACTGGAAGGTCGCGCGGACTGACGGGACAATGCTCCCATCCGGGCGAAGCCGGTGACGAATGTGGGCGAGACCGCGGCTTCCGTGCCACCGGCGATCACCACGTCGCAGGCACCCGAGACCAGCAGGTCGCGTGCGACACCGATCGCGGTGGCACCCGACGCGCAAGCAGTGGCCGTCACCAGGTTGGGGCCGGTGGCGTCGAATTCGATGGCGAGTCGGCCGGAGACCATGTTGACCAGCGCCATGGGATGGAAGAGCGCGGATACTCCCTTGGGCCCCCTCTCCAGGAAGCCGGCGTGCTGGCTTTCGAAGGTGGACACACCGCCTGCCGCCGAGCCGATCACCACGCCCACCCGGGTTCCGTCCCAGTGGGCGGGCTCCAGACCCGAGTCGGACACTGCCTCCCGGGCGGCCAGGAGCGACAGTTGGACAAACCTGTCCAGACGCCACGCCTCGGCCGCACCGAATTGGGCGTCCGCATCGTACGGAGGGACACGGCAGGAGATTCCCACCGGGGCGGAGGCCAGAGCAGGGTCTTCAGTGGCGGTGCCGACACCTGCGCAGACACCTCGCCAAGTCAGTTCAGTTCCCACACCGGCGGGCGATACCAACCCCAGCCCCGTCACGGCCACTTCACGGTTCACCGGTCGGCGGCCGCGTGTATGTCGAGGGCTTGCGCGGCTTCGGCCAGCGTTGCCCCCTTCCTGATCTCACCCTCCGCCATGACGATTCCGAGCTGACCTTCGATGATGTCGGTGAGTTCGACGAGGGCGAGCGAATCGACGTCGAGTTCCTCGAACGTGGCGGCGGGATGCAACTCCGCAGCGTCGACACCGAGTTTGTTCGTCAGCAGCTCGGCCAAGCGATCGTACATAGCAGTCATAGCAATGCCCTTTCTTGCCGCACAGTGCGGAATGAATTGCCCGTACCGTAACGCCAGTTGATCCTTTCAGGGTTACCGGATTGCTCCAAATGGGTGAACCGTTCGTTGTTTCATGGCGATGTGCGCGCGTTGCGCGATTCGGATGCCCGGATACCGAAGGATTTCGAGGCCTTTCCCACGCCCCAGTGCCCATGATCCCGATCATGTCGACTTCATGCGTTAAGGCAAGTTTCTGCACCTTGGTCCCGACATGGGATTTTTTTGCCCATTTTTCTCGGCGGTCACAGTGCTGGATCAACAAATGCGCGTCGCCTTGAAGTCATCGCACGACGGGAATTGGCACGTACGTCGACGGTGCGTGGGGTCTTGTTCCGATGCCTGCGCCGATGCAGGTGGTGAACGCCAGCGGCTACTGCCGTCGCCTCGTGCAGGGCAGATGGGCGTACAGCCGGACGACGACGCGGTCGTGGGTCTCGCCGGGTTCAACCACCAGCAACGTCACGGGGGTCGATCCGTCCGTGCCGAGCGGTGGCCCGGCCGTTCCCTTCATGGCACCCGCGCTTCCCGGAACGTCAACGCTCGCCCGATTCATGGTCTTCGCGGCTGCTCGGCCGGTGCGCATCGAAGTGCTGTCGGGCAGGAGGTGCTGAGGCCTGCGGTTTGGGCCCGTGTGGCGCCGGGCGCCGAAGCGGCCCACCGGTGCTGCCCGTGGGGAAGTACCGGTGGGCCGTGGAGACGGACAGGGCGTCGCGACCGGAGAGTCGGAATGCTCGAGTCGAACCAGCCCAGGAGATTCGCACCGCCTACCGGAAGCAGCCCAGGAGCCGGTGACCCCGGCGGGCGCCTCGTCGGCACTGTTCCACCCGGAACGGAACGACCGACCACAGGGCTACGTCACGCGCCGGATACCGAGGTTGCAGAAATGAGTCCGCCGTCTGCGCATTCCTGTCGGCCGCCGCCGATGGTGCCGGCGTTTATGGACTGAGACCTTTTTTCCGATGCCCATGCGGCTCGTCGCGACCCTTCGGGGAAGAGGTTTGAATACAGCAGTTGCGACCTGTCCGGATCGATGATTCGGGCAGGAGGATGCCCGTATCCACCGCAGCTCCCATGACCCGTCACACCGAACAAGTCCACCTCCGCCGCCTTTACCAGAAACCATGACGGTGTCGGGCTCGCGCAGTGGGACACCAACTGGACGGAAGCCAAAGGGACTTCGGGAAGAGGGCGGCGGTCATTGCGGCGCCCAGGCCGTGTGCAGCGGTAGGCGCAGCACCGTGTGCGGCGCTTTGATCGACCAGGCTTCCGACAGCGTCGCCCACACCCGCGCTCGGGCCAAACGGGCTGTCTCACTGCACGCGCGCGGCCGCCCGGCCGCGTGAGCCGCTCTCGTCGCCCTCGTCGTCCTCGTCCTCGTCGGGGACGTGGACGTCGAAGACGTGGATGTTGATCTCGACGACCTCCAGACCGGTCATCGTCTCCACCGCGTCCGTCACGTTCGCCCTGATCCGGTCGGCGAGTTCGTGGATCGGGACGCCGTACTCCACCTTGACGTCGACGTCGACCGCGGTCTGCTTCTCGCCCACCTCCACCTTGACGGCCCGCCCCGCCCCGGAGGACCCGGACCTCCGGCCGGCGACGGCCCCCATGGCCTTGGACGCCCCTCGGCCCACCGAATGCACGCCGTCGGTCTCGCGGATGGCGATCCCGGCGATGGTGGCCACGACGCCGTCGGCGATGGTCGTCGTGCCCCGTGTGGTCTGTCCCGCGTTCTTGTCCGCGAGTGTGCTCCCGCCCTGGGTCCCGACATCAGCCATGACTACCTCACAGAGAACAGAGAGTTGATGCGACGAGGCTGCTCGCGCCCGCGTCCGCTCCTCATTTCACTGTGCGCCTGCCCACCGCCGACCGCCATCGAGACGTACGCAGCGCTCGCCTCGGCCACGTTCCGTGACCGCGGACGCCCCCGGGCGCGCCTGTCCGCTCCGCCCGGATCCCCACGGGGGCCGGGCGTGCTCAGCATCACCCTGGACAGCCGCCGTGACCGCCGGGTAACTTTTGACCAGGACTGAGCAAGCGCTTAGCCACTGCGACCGAAGCCGAAACTGACACCAGGAGGCACCCCGTGCGCCGTACGGTTTACAACGAGGACCACGAGGCGTTCCGGGAGACCATCCGCGCCTTCATCGAGTCCGAGGTCGTCCCCGTCTACGACGAGTGGTTCGCCGCGGGCCAGGTGCCTCGCGACTTCTACTACAAGCTCGCCGAGCTGGGCATCTTCGGCATCGAGGTGCCCGAGGAGTACGGCGGCGCGGGCGTGGATTCCTTCAAGTTCGAGGCGATCCTGTACGAGGAGACCGCCCGTGCGGGCATCTCCTTCGGCGGCTCCGGGGTACACGTCCTGCTCTGCCTGCCGTACCTCAAGGCGTACGCCACCGAGGAGCAGAAGAAGCGCTGGCTGCCGGACTTCGTCTCCGGCAGGTCCATGTACGCGATAGCCATGACCGAGCCGGGCACCGGCTCGGACCTGGCCGGCATGAAGACGACCGCCAAGCTCTCCGAGGACGGCACCCACTACGTCCTCAACGGCGCCAAGACCTTCATCACCGGTGGTGTGCACGCCGACAAGGTCATCGTCTGCGCCCGCACGGACGCCCCCAAGCCCGACGACCGCCGGCACGGCATCTCGCTCCTGGTGGTCGACACCAAGTCCGAGGGCTACTCGGTCGGCCGCAAGCTCGACAAGCTCGGGCTGAAGGTCTCCGACACCGCCGAGCTGGCCTTCGTGGACGTCAAGGTGCCCGTCGAGGACCTGCTGGGCGAGGAGAACAAGGGCTTCTCCTACCTCGGACAGAACCTCCCCCAGGAGCGCCTGGGCATCGCCGTCGGCGCGTACGCGCAGGCAGCCGCCGCCGTGCGGTTCGCCCAGCAGTACACGCAGGACCGCACCGTCTTCGGCAAGCCCGTCGCGTCCTTCCAGAACACCAAGTTCGAACTGGCCGCCTGCAAGGCCGAGGTCGACGCGGCCGAGGCCGTCTGCGACCGGGCGATCGAGGCCCTGGACGCCGGTGAGCTCACGCCCGCCGAGGCCGCCTCGGCGAAGCTGTTCTGCACCGAGGTCGCGCACCGCGTGATCGACCGCTGCCTCCAGCTGCACGGCGGCTACGGCTTCATGAACGAGTACCCGATCGCCCGCCTCTACACGGACAACCGGGTCAACCGCATCTACGGCGGCACCAGCGAGGTCATGAAGTCGATCATCGCCAAGTCCATGGGCCTCTGAGACCGGCTACGTTTCTCCCCCATGAGCGCAGCACTCGACTCCCTGCTCGATCTGCTCGACCTGGAGCAGATCGAGCAGGACATCTTCCGGGGCACGAGCCGTTCGGCGGTCGTGCCCCGCGTCTTCGGCGGCCAGGTGGCGGCCCAGGCCCTGGTCGCCGCCGGGCGTACGGTCCCCGACGACCGGGGTGCCCACTCGCTGCACGCGTACTTCCTGCGTCCCGGTGATCCGGGCGCGCCGATCGTCTACAGCGTGGACCGGATCCGTGACGGGCGGTCCTTCACCACCCGCCGGGTCGTCGCCGTCCAGCACGGCAAGCCGGTTTTCCACCTCTCGGCGTCGTTCCAGGTGCACGAGGAAGGCATGGACCACCAGGCGGTCATGCCCTCCGCCCCGGACCCGGAGACCCTGCCCACGGCCGCGCAGATGCTGCCCCGGTACGCGGACCGCTTCACCGACCCGCGCATGGTGGACCGGCTGCTGGAGGCCCGGGCCGCGGTCGACCTGCGGTACGTCGACGCCCCGCCCTTCGCCACCGCCGGTGAACCGCGCGAGCCCCGCTCCCAGGTCTGGTTCCGGACGCACGGCAAGCTGGCGGACGACCCGCTGCTGCACGTGTGCATGGCGACGTACGTCTCCGACATGACACTGCTCGACTCCGTGCTGCTCGCCCACGGGCGCGGCGGCTGGTCGGTCGGTGACGTGGTGGGCGCCAGCCTGGACCACGCGATGTGGTTCCACCGCCCCTTCCGGGCGGACGAGTGGCTGCTGTACGACCAGGAGTCGCCCTCCGCCTCCGGCGGGCGTGGTCTCGGCCAGGCCAGGATCTGGACGGCCGACGGGAAGCTGGCCATCACGGTCATCCAGGAGGGCCTGGTCCGCGTCCCGAGGGACTGAGGTCACGTATTCGGACATACTGCCCCCCATGAGTGATGTCGTGAGAGACACGGGGAGTGACGAGCGGAGCGGTGGCGGCGAGTCCACGTCCACCGTCGTCGTCGCGGCGGCGGCCAATCTCGGCATCGCGGTGGCGAAGCTGGCGGCGGGGCTGATCAGCGGTTCGAGCGCGATGCTCTCGGAGGCCGCGCACTCGGTCGCCGACACCGTCACCGAGGTCATGCTGCTCACCGCGCTCAGGCGCAGCGAGAAGCCCGCCGACGAGGACCACCCGCTGGGCTACGGACCCGAGCGGTACATCTGGGCGATGCTCGCCGCCGTCGCGACGTTCGTCGGCGGCGCGGTGTTCTCCCTGTACGACGGCATCCACACCCTGCTGCGGGGCGAGGAGCTCGGCGATCCGCTCGTCTCGTACATCGTGCTCGCGGTCGCCTTCCTGCTGGAGGGCTTCTCGCTGCGCACGGGCGTCCGGCAGGTGCGCGGGGAGGCCGCACGGCTGCGGATGCCCGCGCCCCGTTACCTGCGCAGGACCCCGGACACGGCGGTCAAGGCCGTGGTGATGGAGGACTCGGCGGCCCTGGCCGGGCTGCTGCTGGCGGCCGGGGGCCTGCTCGGCGGGCAGCTCTCCGGCTCCGGGGTCTGGGACGGTGTCGCCTCGGTCCTCATCGGCGTACTGCTGGTGTACGTGGCGTGGGTGCTCTGCCGGTCCAACGCCCAGTTGCTGATCGGCCGGCCGCTCCCGGCCGGGATGCGGGCCGGCGTGCGCGAGGAGCTGCTGTCCCTGCCGCACGTCGTCGAGGTGGTGGAGCTGACCACCCTGATCCAGGGGCCCTCGGAGATGCTGGTCGCCGCGAAGACCGACTTCCGGGACGCTTCGACGGCCGCGCAGGTCGAGTGGGCGTGCGAGGAGGCGGAGCGGCGGCTGCGGGAGCGCTACCCGTCGATCCGGCGCGTGTACCTCGATCCGACCCCCGGGCGCACACAGCGGCCGGCTGCGCGCTCCGGCGGCTGAAGGGGAGCGCGGGAGCTCGTACGCGCGCCGGTAATGGCCCGGTGCTGCAGGAGACGGGGTCCGCGCTTCCTCCCGACGGGTAGAACCGTGGCGACCGCCTCCCCGGCCCAGGAGAAACAACCGTGCCCGAGCACCCCGCCCCCCTCGTCCTTGATCCCGCCGCCCTCGAAGCGGACGCCGAACACGAGCTGTTACGCGCCCGGGGCCCCGCGACGCGTATCGACATCCTCGGTGTGGAGGCCTGGTCCGTGTCCGACCCGGCCCTGCTGAAGGAGCTGCTGACCAGCCCTGACGTCTCCAAGGACGCGCGCCGGCACTGGCCGGGCTTCGAGGAGGCCCTCCGGACCTGGCCGCTCGCCCTGTGGGTCGCCGCCACGAACATGTTCACCGCCTACGGAGGCGACCACCGGCGGCTGCGCCGTATCGTCGCCCCGGCGTTCAGCGCCCGGCGCATCGCGGCGCTGAAACCGGCCGTCGACGGCATCGTGGAGGACCTCCTGGACGCTCTGGAGTCCACACCCCCCGGTGAGGTCGCCGACGTCCGCGAGCGGTTCGCCTGTCCGCTGCCCATCACGGTCATCGGCAGGCTGCTGGGCGTCCCCGCCGACCGGGCCGGTGAGTTCCGCGTCCTCGTCAGCGACGTGTTCGCCACCACCCTGTCCCCCGAGGAGGCAGCCGCCAACACGGCGCGGCTGTACGGCATGCTCGACGCCCTCATCGCCGCCAAGCGTGCCGCGCCGGGTGAGGACATGGCGTCCGTGCTGATCACCCTCGGCGAGGGAGGCGCCGACGGGGAGAGGCTGACCGAGGAGGAGCTGCGCGACACGCTGCTCCTGATGATCAACGCCGGTTACGAGACCACCGGCAACCTGCTCGACCAGGCCATCACGGCCCTGCTCGGCGACCCGGACCAGCTCGCCCACCTCCGGGAGGGCCGCGCGTCGTGGCCGGACGTCGTGGAGGAGACCCTGCGTCACTCCCCTCCGGTCAAACACCTCCCCCTGCGGTTCGCCGTGACCGACATCCCGCTGCCCGGCGGGCGGACCATCGCCGCGGGGGAGGCCATCCTCGCCTCCTACGCTGCGGCCAACCGCCATCCCGGCTGGCACGATGACCCCCACGCCTTCGATGTCACCCACATCACCAAGGAGCACCTCGCCTTCGGCCACGGCATCCACTTCTGCCTCGGCGCGGCCCTGGCCAGGATGGAGGGGGAGGCCGCGCTGAGCGCCTTCTTCACCCGCTTCCCGGACGCCGAACTCGCTCCCACGGAAGGTGACATGGGGCCGATTCCCTCACTGATCAGCAACGGCCACCGGTCGCTGCCCGTCCGCCTGCGCCCTCGGACGCCGTGACCGGACCTCCCTCTCGCGCCCCCGTGGGGACCCGGATCCCCCGAAGCCGGCGGCTCACCGCGCCCGGCCGGCGGAGGGGAGCAGCCCGGCCGCGTCCAGCAGGTAGTCGGTCATGGGGTCGTAGTAGCGCGGGTCGGCGACATGGTCGTCCAGCGGCACGGTGACCTGGAGGGTGCCCTCCGCCTCGCCCAGGAAGAGCGCGGGGTCGTTGCAGTCCGCGTAGCCGATCGAGTCGATCCCGCGCTGTCCCGCGCACCCGGCCCAGCCGTGGTCGGCCACGACCAGGTCGGGCTGTGGCCGGCCCTCGCGCTCCAGGCCGTCCAGGACGGCGGTCATCGGGACCGGCGAGTGCGTGTGCCACAGGGTCGCGCCGCGCTCCAGCACGGCGACGTCCGCGAACTGGAAGACCATGCCCTCGTCGGCCGTCAGGCCACCGGGGATCGTGACGATCTCGCAGCCGGCGGTCCGCAGGGCGTCCGCGGTCCGCCGGTGCACGTCGAGCAGCCCGCCCGGGTGCCCGGTCGCGAACAGCACCCGCTCCCGGCCCGCCGCCGCCTTCCGCAGCCGGGCCGCCATCCGGTCGAGGGCGTCGACCGTCAGCTCCGGGTCGATGGTGTCCTGCCCCTGCCGGTGCTCGGGGTCGTCGCTGACCCCGCACCTCTCGGCCATCACGGCCAGCACGTCCTGCTCGTCGGCCCAGCGGTCGCCGAGTTCCAGCCCCAGCCAGAAGTGGCGGTTGCCGTTGGCGAGCTGACGGTAGTGGGAGAGGTTGTTGTCGCGGGGGGTGGCGACATCGCCCGCGATGCGGGTGCGGACGAGGTGCTCGACGAGGGCAGCGCGGCTGGGTATCGGCATGCACCCATTGTGCCGTCGACGACGCACTGTGTGCCGGGTGTCCCGCACGGCGGTCTCCATCCGCCGGTACGGCCCGCCGCGGGGCTACACCGCTCCCGTCCGCACCGGGCCGCCGGGCAGGTGCCCGTCACTCACCGGCAGGGCGGGAACCGAGGGGGCCGGAGCCGGCGGGGCGGGAGCCGAGGGGAGGCCCGCGGCCGCGGCGGGGCGGAGCCGGCCCCGGCCCGCCATCCGGCAGCCCAGGCAGCCGGGATGACCGCGGCGGGCGGAGGTGTCGCGGGAGCGCCAGCCCTGGCGGCTCTTCGGGCGCGGTCCGGTGGGCTTGCCCCAGCCCGCCAGATGCAGGGCCCAGCAGGTCGCGGCCGCCAGCGCGACGACGACGGCGCCGAGCCCCAGCAGCGCGGCGGACGTGGTGATCACGGCCGCTCCCAGCACCGCGCTGCCCAGCACCCCCAGGGCCGTACCGGTCCAGCCGGCCACGGTGTGGCCCAGGTCGTGGTCACCATGTGCGCTCACGTCGGCTCCTCGGAGTGTGATAGTTCAGCGACGGGACCCGACCCCGCACCGATGACTTACGAACTAAGCAACTTAGACACTAAGGGGATTTTCCGTGGACGGCAAGAAGCGCCCGGAGGCGACGGCCGACCAGGCGCTGCAGGCGATGGACCGGATGATCGCGCTCGCCCAGTTCGGCCAGCACGACATCGCCGGGCGGCTCGGTCTGAACACCACCGATCTGACGTGCCTCGGCTTCGTGATGGAGGCCGCCCCGGCCGGCACGGCACTCACCGCGGGCGACCTCGCCGAGCGGGCGCGGCTGACCACCGGCGCGGTGACCGGTGTGCTCAACCGCCTGGAGAAGGCCGGTTACGCCCGGCGTCAGGCCGTCCCGGGCGACCGGCGCCGGGTGCACGTGGTGATGGACGAATCGGCGCAGGCGCGCGTCCTGGCGGTGTACGGCCCGTTCTACGCACGCCTGAGCGGCCTGTTCGCCGACTACGGGCCGGACGAGATCGCCGTACTGGCCGACTGGTTCACGCGGGCGCGGGCGGCCATGGAGGAATCACTCGAGGAGATCAGGGACGGGGAGGACGGAAAGGGCGCCTGACCTCCCCCGGAGTCACGACGCCGCGGCCTCGAAGGCCCCCCGCGCCAGCCGGTGCAGCAGGGCGGCCGTGGCCGTGCGGTCCGGGAGCGCTTCGGGGCGGGTCAGATGGGGGGTGGAGTTCAGCAGGCCGAAGACCGCGTGCACGGTGACCCGGGCCTCGCTCTCCGCGAGGGCCGGGTAGAGGGCGCGGACGGCCTCGACCCAGACCTCCACGTACTGCCGCTGGAGCTGGCGCACCCGTTTGCGGTCGGTGTCGCGCAGGCGGTCCAGCTCACGGTCGTGGAGAGTGATCAGCGGACGGTCGTCCAGGGCGAAGTCGATGTGGCCCTCGATGAGGGCGTCCAGGAGCGCCTCCGGGGAGCCGTCACGGGAGGCGCCGTCCTCGGTGACGCGCAGCCTGCCGCCGGCCAGCAGGCGCTCGCTGATACCGACGAGCAGTTCGGCGAGCATCGCGTCCTTGCCGGGGAAGTGGCGGTAGAGGCCGGGCCCGCTGATGCCCACCGCCGCCCCTATCTCGTCGACCCCCACACCGTGGAAGCCGCGCTCGGCGAAGAGGCGGGCCGCCTCCCTGAGGATCTGCTCGCGGCGGGTGGGAGCCGCGACTCGGGCGGCGGCATGGGTGCTCATGAGAATTCATTCTAGACAGGCGGGTTAGCGCTCGTTAACCTGAGCGCCATATGCGTTAACGCTCATTAACTATCGTCCGGCTCAGCGGTACGGGCAAGGGGGCTCGACAGGATGCAGCAGGCACCGGTCCTGGTCAGCGCGGCCGATCCCGCCTCGGAGGCCTGGCAGGCCAACGAGGCGGCGCATCACGCGCTCGCCGAGGAACTGCGCACGCGGCTCGCCACGGCACGGCTCGGCGGGGGTGAGAAGGCCCGCGCCCGGCATGTGGCGCGCGGCAAGCTGCTGCCCCGGGAGCGGGTGGACACGCTGCTCGATCCGGGCTCGCCCTTCCTGGAGCTGGCGCCCCTCGCAGCAGAGGGGCTGTACGGCGGCGCGGCACCGGCCGCCGGGGTGATCGCCGGGATCGGGCGGGTCAGCGGCCGGGAGTGCGTGGTCGTCGCCAACGACGCGACCGTCAAGGGCGGCACCTACTACCCGATGACGGTGAAGAAGCACCTCCGCGCCCAGGAGGTGGCCCTGGAGAACCGGCTGCCCTGCCTGTACCTGGTGGACTCGGGCGGCGCGTTCCTCCCGATGCAGGACGAGGTGTTCCCCGACCGGGACCACTTCGGGCGGATCTTCTACAACCAGGCCCGGATGTCCGGCGCCGGCATCCCGCAGATCGCGGCGGTGCTCGGTTCGTGCACGGCCGGCGGGGCGTACGTCCCGGCCATGAGCGACGAGGCCGTCATCGTCCGGAACCAGGGCACGATCTTCCTCGGCGGGCCCCCGCTCGTGAAGGCGGCCACCGGTGAGGTCGTGACGGCGGAGGAGCTCGGCGGCGGTGAGGTGCACTCCCGCACCTCCGGGGTCACCGACCACCTCGCCGAGGACGACGCGCACGCGCTGCGGATCGTGCGGAACATCGTCGCCACCCTCCCCGGCCGCGCCCCGCTCCCCTGGTCCGTGGAGCCCGCCGAGGAGCCGAAGGCGGACCCCGCCGGGCTGTACGGGGCGGTGCCCGTCGATTCGCGTACGCCCTACGACGTGCGGGAGGTCATCGCCCGGGTGGTGGACGGTTCCCGCTTCGCCGAGTTCAAGGCGGAGTACGGCCAGACCCTGATCACCGGTTTCGCCAGGATCCACGGCCATCCCGTCGGCATCGTCGCCAACAACGGGATCCTGTTCTCCGAGTCCGCCCAGAAGGGCGCCCACTTCATCGAGCTGTGCGACCAGCGCGGCATCCCGCTGGTCTTCCTGCAGAACATCTCCGGTTTCATGGTCGGCCGGGACTACGAGGCCGGCGGCATCGCCAAGCACGGCGCCAAGATGGTCACGGCCGTGGCGTGCACGCGGGTGCCGAAGCTGACGGTCGTGGTCGGCGGCTCCTACGGCGCCGGGAACTACTCCATGTGCGGCCGGGCCTATTCGCCGCGCTTCCTGTGGATGTGGCCGAACGCCAAGATCTCGGTCATGGGCGGTGAGCAGGCCGCCTCCGTGCTGGCCACCGTCAAGCGCGACCAGATCGAGGGCCACGGTGACCAGTGGCCCGCCGAGGAGGAAGAGGCCTTCAAGGACCCGGTCCGCGCGCAGTACGAGCAGCAGGGCAGTGCCTACTACGCCACCGCCCGGCTGTGGGACGACGGGGTGATCGACCCGGTGGAGACCCGGCAGGTGCTGGGACTCGCCCTGACCGCGTGTGCCAACGCCCCGCTGGGCGACCCCCAGTTCGGCGTCTTCCGGATGTGATGTGAGGACTTCCATGTTCAGCACTGTTCTGGTCGCCAACCGTGGCGAGATCGCGGTCCGGGTCATCCGGACGCTGCGCGAGCTCGGCGTGCGGTCGGTCGCCGTCTTCAGCGACGCCGACGCGGACGCCCGGCACGTACGGGAGGCCGATACGGCGGTACGGATCGGGCCCGCCCCGGCCGCGGAGAGCTATCTGTCGGTGGAGCGGCTGCTGGACGCCGCCCGCCGCACGGGCGCCGAGGCGGTCCACCCGGGTTACGGCTTCCTCGCCGAGAACGCGGGCTTCGCCCGCGCGTGCGCGGAGGCGGGGCTGGTCTTCATCGGCCCGCCCGCTTCGGCGATCTCCCTGATGGGCGACAAGATCCGTGCCAAGGAGACCGTCGCCGCGGCCGGGGTCCCGGTGGTGCCCGGTTCCTCCGGGAGCGGGCTCACCGATGCGCAACTGGCCTCGGCCGCACGGGAGATCGAGATGCCCGTGCTGCTGAAGCCGTCCGCGGGCGGTGGCGGCAAGGGCATGCGGCTGGTGCGCGAGGAGGCGCTGCTGGCCGACGAGATCGCTGCGGCCCGGCGCGAGGCGCGCGCCTCGTTCGGCGACGACACGCTCCTCGTGGAGCGGTGGATCGACCGGCCCCGGCACATCGAGATCCAGGTCCTGGCCGACGGCCACGGCAACGTGGTGCACCTCGGTGAGCGCGAGTGCTCGCTCCAGCGCCGCCACCAGAAGATCATCGAGGAGGCGCCCTCGGTCCTGCTCGACGGGGCGACGCGCGCGGCGATGGGCGAGGCCGCCGTCCAGGCCGCCCGTTCCTGCGGATACGTCGGCGCGGGCACGGTCGAGTTCATCGTCCCGGGCAACGACCCGTCCTCGTACTACTTCATGGAGATGAACACCCGCCTCCAGGTGGAACACCCGGTGACCGAACTGATCACCGGCCTCGACCTGGTGGAGTGGCAGCTGCGGGTCGCCTCCGGTGAGCGTCTCCCGTACGCGCAGGCCGACATCACGCTGACGGGGCACGCCGTCGAGGCCCGGGTCTGCGCGGAGGATCCGGCCCGGGGCTTCCTGCCGTCCGGCGGCACGGTGCTCGCGCTGCACGAGCCGCAGGGCGGCGGCGTGCGGACGGACTCGGGGCTCAGCGAGGGCGTGCCGGTCGGCAGCACCTACGACCCGATGCTCTCGAAGGTCATCGCCTACGGTCCCGACCGGCCCACGGCGCTGCGCCGGCTCCGCGCGGCGCTGGCGGACACGGTGGTGCTGGGGGTGCCGACCAACGCCGGTTTCCTGCGACGGCTGCTGGCCCATCCGGCGGTGGCCGCGGGTGAGCTGGACACCGGCCTGGTGGAGCGGGAGGCGGACGGCCTGGTGCCGCACGGGGTGCCGGAAGAGGTCTACGCGGCGGCGGCGCTGCTGCGGCGGCCCTCCCCCGCGCCCGCGGCCGGCTGGGTCGATCCGTTCTCGGTGCCGAGCGGCTGGCGACTGGGCGGCACACCCGCGGAAACCTTCCACCACTTCCGGGTCCCGGGCCACGCCCCGGTGCGCGTGGGCCTGCGTACGGGTGCGGAGGGCACCGCCGCCCTGACGTTCGGCCACGCCGGGGACCGGGAGGAGACGGCGGACGCCTGCGGGCCGGTGCCGTCGCTGCCGGGCGCGGAGAGGTCCCGGCTCGTCGAGGCGTCCGGGCGGCGTGTCGTCGTCGAACTCGACGGTCTGACCCACACGTTCAGTCTGGCCTCGTCCCCGGAGGGGGTCTGGCTCGGCCGGGACGGGGACGCCTGGCACGTCCAGGACCACGACCCGGTGGAGGCGTCCCTCAGCGGCGCGGCGCGTGCGGGCGCGGACACGCTCGCCGCGCCCATGCCAGGGACCGTCACGGTGGTGAAGGTCTCGGTCGGCGACGAGGTCGTGGCCGGGCAGAGCCTGCTGGTCGTCGAGGCGATGAAGATGGAACACGTCATCTCCGCCCCGCACTCCGGAACCGTCACCGAGCTGGACGTCTCCGCGGGCACCACGGTCGCCATGGACCAGGTCCTGGCCGTGGTGGCACCGAAGGAGGAGTCGTGACTGCCGGACTGCCCATGACGGTGCCCGCGCCGGGGCTGCCGGCCCGGATCCGCATCCATGAGGTCGGCGCCCGCGACGGGCTGCAGAACGAGAAGGCCGTCGTACCGACCGGGGTGAAGGCGGAGTTCGTCCGCCGGCTCGCGGAGGCCGGGCTCTCCACCATCGAGGCGACCAGCTTCGTCCACCCGAAGTGGGTGCCCCAGCTGGCGGACGCGGAGCAGTTGTTCCCGATGCTCGGGGAGCTCGCGGACGGCGGGGACGTGGCCTTGCCCGTACTCGTGCCGAACGAGCGCGGCCTGGACCGGGCGCTCGCGCTCGGCGCCCGCCGGATCGCCGTGTTCGGCTCGGCCACCGAGACGTTCGCCGCCCGCAACCTCAACCGCACGGTGGACGAGTCGCTCGCCATGTTCGAACCGGTCGTGGCCCGGGCCGGGGACGCCGGGGTGCACGTACGCGGCTACCTGTCGATGTGCTTCGGCGACCCGTGGGAGGGGGCCGTGCCCGTCGCGCAGGTCGTCCGGGTCGCGAAGGCGCTGATGGACCTCGGCTGCGACGAGCTCTCGCTCGGCGACACGATCGGCGTGGCCACCCCGGGCCACGTCACGGCGCTGCTCGCCGCACTGGACGAGGCAGGAGTCCCCACCGCGACGATCGGGGTGCACTTCCACGACACGTACGGCCAGGCGCTCTCCAACACCCTGACCGCGCTCCGGCACGGGGTGACGACGGTGGACGCCTCGGCGGGCGGCCTCGGCGGCTGCCCCTACGCCAGGAGCGCCACCGGGAATCTCGCCACCGAGGATCTCGTGTGGATGCTCGACGGCCTCGGTGTCGAAACCGGGGTCGATCTCGGCGCACTCACCGCCACGAGCGTGTGGATGTCCGAACAACTGGGCCGCCCGAGCCCGTCCCGAACCGTCCGCGCGCTTTCCCACGAGGAGTGAAGCACCGATGTCCCTTGACCACCGGCTGACCGCCGAGCACGAGGAACTGCGCCGCACCGTCGAGGAGTTCGCACACGATGTGATCGCCCCGAAGATCGGCGACTTCTACGAACGCCATGAGTTCCCGTACGAGATCGTGCGGGAGATGGGACGGATGGGCCTGTTCGGCCTGCCCTTCCCGGAGGAGTACGGCGGCATGGGCGGTGACTACCTCGCCCTGGGAATCGCCCTGGAGGAGCTGGCCCGGGTCGACTCGTCCGTGGCGATCACCCTGGAGGCGGGGGTCTCGCTCGGCGCCATGCCCCTCCACCTCTTCGGGACCGAGGAGCAGAAGCAGCGGTGGCTGCCGAAGCTCTGCTCGGGCGAGGCGCTCGGCGCGTTCGGGCTGACGGAGCCGGACGGCGGCTCGGACGCGGGCGGCACCCGGACGACCGCCGTGCTGGACGAGGCGACCGGCGAGTGGGTGATCAACGGCTCCAAGTGCTTCATCACCAACTCCGGTACGGAGATCACGGAACTGGTGACGGTCACGGCGGTCACCGGCCGCAAGGAGAACGGCGCCCCCCGCATCTCCGCGATCATCGTCCCCTCCGGCACCCCCGGCTTCACGGTGGCCGCCCCGTACTCCAAGGTCGGGTGGAACGCCTCGGACACCCGTGAACTGTCCTTCTCCGACGTCCGCGTACCGGCGGCGAACCTGCTGGGCGAGGAGGGCCGCGGGTACGCGCAGTTCCTGCGCATCCTGGACGAGGGCCGGATCGCCATCTCGGCGCTGGCGACGGGGCTGGCGCAGGGATGTGTGGACGAGTCGCTGAAGTACGCGGGGGAACGGCACGCCTTCGGGAAGCCGATCGGTTCCAACCAGGCCATCCAGTTCAAGATCGCGGACATGGAGATGCGGGCACACATGGCCCGGATCGGCTGGCGGGACGCGGCCTCGCGACTGGTGGCGGGCGAGCCGTTCAAGAAGGAGGCGGCGATCGCGAAGCTGTACTCGTCGACGGTGGCGGTGGACAACGCCCGCGAGGCGACGCAGATCCACGGCGGCTACGGCTTCATGAACGAGTACCCGGTGGCCCGGATGTGGCGCGACTCCAAGATCCTGGAGATCGGCGAGGGCACGAGCGAGGTCCAGCGGATGCTGATCGCCCGGGAGCTGGGCATGAACGCCTGACGACCGAGGGTCCCGGATGCGTGCCGACGGGCCCCATGAGGTCCGCCACGGCCGGGACCCTCGTGGGTGTGGGCGGCCGGACGCGTGCGACGGAAACCGTCCCCCGGTCACGGGAGGGCGGTTTCCTCTTTCTGTCCGGTAACGGAACGGCTGCTCCCCCTTGCCCCCCTGTCTGCGATATGTGAGGTTAGGCTAGCCTTCCTTCGAATCGTCAGCGGGCGCCCTGGGGCGCGTACGAAAGCAGACACACTCATGCCCAACCTCCGGACCAGCTCACTCTCCCGCCGCGGCCTGCTGGCCGCCGGTGGTGCCGTCGGTCTCGGTGCCGTCCTCGCAGCCTGCGGTGACGGCGACGAGAAGGGCTCCGCCTCGGGTTCGGGTACGGAGAAGTCCGGCCCCTGGTCCTTCAAGGACGACCGCGGGCAGACGGCCGAGGCCGATTCCGTACCGAAGAACATCGTCGCGTTCATCGGTGTCGCCGCCGCGCTCCACGACTACGGCGTCGAGGTGAAGGGCGTCTTCGGTCCGACGAAGACCTCCGCCGGGAAGGCCGACGTGCAGGCGGGCGACCTCGACATCAGCAAGGTCGAGGTGCTCGGCAACGTCTGGGGCGAGTTCAACGTCGAGAAGTACGCCGGTCTCGCACCGGAGCTCCTCGTCACCGCCATGTGGGAGAAGGACGCCCTCTGGTACGTGCCGGACCAGTCCAAGGACAAGATCCTCCAGCTGGCCCCGAGCGTCGCCCTGTGGGCCGCGCAGACCACGGTCCCGAAGGCGATCCAGCGCCACGAGGACCTCGCGGCCTCCCTCGGCGCCGACGTCAGGTCCAAGAAGGTCACCGACGCCAAGGCCGCGTTCGAGAAGGCGGCGGCCAGGCTGCGCGCCGCCGCCAAGTCCCAGCCGAACATCAAGGTCATGGTCGGCTCGGCCAGCCAGGACCTGTTCTACGTCTCGCTCGCCAAGACGTCCGCCGACACCCTCTACTTCCAGGAGCTCGGCGTGCAGTTCGTCGAGCCGAAGGTCAACGCGGCCGGCTTCTTCGAGGAGCTGAGCTGGGAGAACGTCGACAAGTACGGCGCCGACATCATCATGATGGACAACCGCTCCTCGGCCCTGCAGCCCGACACCCTGACCTCCAAGCCGACCTGGGCCCAGCTGCCCGCCGTGAAGGCCGGCCAGGTCATCCCGCGCACGACGGAGCCCATCTACTCCTACGACAAGTGCACGCCGATCCTCGACGCCCTCGCCGAGGCCATCGAGAAGGCCGAGAAGGTCAGCTGACCTGCGGCCCGGCCGGGAGCACCTCCCGGCCGGCCCCCGCCCTCCCGGTCCCGGTCCCGGGAGGCCGCTCAGACGGCGACCGCTGCCGCGCCCGCCATCGCCCCTTCCGACTCTTCGGCCTGACGGTCCTGCGGACCAGCCGGCTGAGCCCGTCGATGCGGAGGATCACTCTCGGCGGCCCGGGGCGCGACGGCTTCGCCGCCGGCGGCCGGGACCAGAGCCTCTCGATCTTCCTGCCGCCTCCGGGCCGGACCGAGGCCGTGGTCCCGGCCGACGGGAACGGCGAGTGGTTCTCCGCCTGGCGAGCCCTGCCCCGGGCGTCAGGCCGGTCATGCGGTCGTACACCGTGCGCGCGCAGCGCCGAGCCGCGGACGGCTCGACCGAGACCGGCATCGACTTCGCGCTGCACGAGCACGGCGGGCCGGCCTGCCGCTGGGCGGAGGCCGCCGCGCCGGGACAGCCGCTCCTCGTGCCGGGTCCCGCCGTCCGGGAGGACACCGGTGCCCGCTTCCGGTCTCCCCAGGACACCGGACGGGCGCTGATCCGCACCGGCGAGACGGGTCCTGCCCGCCGCCCCGGCCGCCCTGGAGTGGCTGCCGGCCGGGACGAAGGCCCGGGTCCGGCTGGAGGTCCCGCACCCGCAGGAACGGTTGGAGCTCCGCACCGAGGCCGAGGCGCACATCACCTGGCTCGTGCGGGAGGAGGGTGCCCCCCGGTCGTGGACGCCGGGCGCGGCGCCGGACTCCCCGAGGGCGCTCCCTACGCCTGGATCGCCGGCGCGTCCTCGGGGGTTCGCGGGCTGCGCCGCCACCTCGTCCAGGAGCGGGGGTTCGGACGCGGGCGCGTCACCTTCGCCGGTTACCGGCGGCGCGGACCGAGCGAGGAACAGCTGAGGGAGGAAGCGGTGCGGGAGGCCGCGTGACGCGCCTGCGCGCCCCGGGTCCTCACCGGCCTCCTCCTGCCTGCCGTTGAGTTCACCCGGCGTTCCGGTCCGCGACGCACTGAACAGTGCCCGATTCAACCAAACCGTACAGTCGGTTACGTATGACCCGGGCATCCGGCAGGGCGTACAGTCCCGGCCCGCGCCAGGAGGAGCAGGGCGGGGGCTGCGAGCCGGGCAGGCGCTGCGAGCCCCGGGCGGTGCGGTCCCGGCCCGCGCCACCGGGCATGCCGCGCCGGCCTTCCACCGGTCGGATCCGGGCGGCGTCCGGGTCCAGGGCGCCGCGGCCCACGCCTACGGCATCGGCCCCATGGGGCAGGCCTTCCTCCGGGTGCCTGCGCAGCGCGTACGTCACCGACGGAGCCGGACCTCCGGACGACGGACGGCGCCCGGCCGGGGCGCGCTCCGCCCGAAACGGTCACCGCGCCGCCGCGTGCGCGGCGCGGCCGGGCACCGGCTCGCCGCCCGCGCCTTCGCTCCGGACCACCGGCAGGCCGGCGCCGGGCCGGCCGTCACGCGTCACCGGTACGGCTCGAAGCTTTCCCCGGACGCGTGGGATTCCTTCGCCGGACCGCGCTTCGCGCCGGGTCCGCCGGCGCAGGGCCTTCCCGTGCGACTGGAGGAGATCACCTGCGCGCTGGCCAAAACCGCGTACGGGCCGGTCGAGGAACCGACCGCCTCCGAGCGGCTCGCCGTGGCCGGTTTCCAGGCCGTCGGGGCAGGCGTGGGCGGGGAGGGGCACCCTGCCTTTGCCGCCCACGACGGCCGGCGCGGCTCCGGGGGCGGCGCATACCGGGCCGCGCCTCCCGGGGCGGCGTCCGGAACCGGACCGGCCCGGCCGGACGCCAGACGCGAACACGCCACCTTCACCACGGATGCCGGGCCCGGCCGCCCCGTCCTCGTCGGCGAGTCCGGCGAGGAGGGCCGTCGACATCGAATAGGTACAAAAGGTTCAGTTCCGGCATAAGGATGTCACCGGAGGTGATCTCTGCCCGAAATCGGGCAGATTTCTTGCGTAACGACTTCGTTCCGCGCAATATCGACGGGTGCTCGAACGCCGCTCCGCGCATGACGACCTCATCGACCACCTCGTACGCTCCACCGCGCTCCAGCGCGGCGAGGCCGCCAGGGTGATCCTCGACGTGCTGGCGTACTTCGACGAGACGACCGAGGACTTCGTCCGGCGCCGCCACCGGGAACTACAGGCGGGCGGCCTGGTGAACCCGGAGATCTTCGAGCGGATAGCGGCAGAGCTGCCGCACCGCGCGGTGGCGCCGCAGGAGCTCTCGCTCCGCCAGCTGCGCCGCATCGTCTACGGCTGATCAGGACGGGCCGGCCGGGCACCGAACTTTTGTACGTCGATGGAGGGGCAGAAATCCATGTGCGGGATCGTCGGTTACATCGGGAAGCGTGACGTGGCTCCGCTGCTGCTGGAAGGCCTGCAGCGGCTGGAGTACCGGGGCTACGACTCCGCGGGCATCGTCATCACGGGCAAGGCCCCGGCGGGCCGGCCCGGCGCCCTGAAGATGGTCAAGGCCAAGGGACGGGTCCGCGAGCTGGAGGCCCGCGTACCCAAGCGGTTCGCCGGCACCACCGGCATCGCCCACACCCGCTGGGCCACCCACGGCGCTCCGAGCGACGAGAACGCGCACCCGCACCTGGACGCGGAGAGCAAGGTCGCCGTCGTCCACAACGGAATCATCGACAACGCCTCCGAGATCCGCGCGAAGCTGGTCGCCGACGGCGTCGTCTTCCTCTCCGAGACCGACACCGAGGTGCTGGTCCACCTGATCTCCCGCTCGCAGGCGCTCACCCTGGAGGAGAAGGTCCGCGAGGCGCTGAAGTCCGTCGAGGGCACGTACGGCATCGCCGTCCTGCACGCCGACTTCAACGACCGCATCGTCGTCGCCCGCAACGGCTCCCCCGTCGTGCTCGGCATCGGCGAGAAGGAGATGTTCGTCGCCTCCGACGTGGCCGCCCTGGTCACGCACACCCGCCAGATCGTCACCCTGGACGACGGTGAGATGGCCACCCTCAAGGCCGACGACTTCCGTACGTACACCACGGAGGGCTCGACCACGACGGCCACGCCGACCACCGTGGAGTGGGAGGCCGAGTCGTACGACATGGGCGGCCACGACACGTACATGCACAAGGAGATCTCCGAGCAGGCCGACGCCGTGGACCGGGTGCTGCGCGGCCGCATCGACGACCGCTTCTCCACCGTGCACCTGGGCGGCCTGAACCTGGACGCCCGCGAGGCCCGCGGGGTCCGCCGGATCAAGATCCTGGGCTGCGGCACGTCGTACCACGCGGGCCTGATCGGCGCCGGCCTCATCGAGGAGCTGGCCCGCATCCCCGCGGACGCCGAGCCCGCGTCCGAGTTCCGCTACCGCAACCCGGTCGTGGACCCCGACACCCTCTACGTCGCCGTCTCGCAGTCCGGTGAGACCTACGACGTGCTGGCCGCCGTCCAGGAGCTCAAGCGCAAGGGCGCGCGCGTCCTGGGCGTCGTGAACGTCGTCGGCTCGGCGATCGCCCGTGAGGCGGACGGCGGCATGTACGTCCACGCCGGCCCCGAGGTCTGCGTCGTCTCCACCAAGTGCTTCACCAACACCGTCGTGGCCTTCGCGCTGCTCGCCCTGCACCTGGGCCGCATACGCGACCTGTCGGTGTCCGACGGCAAGCGGATCATCGAGGGCCTGCGCAGGCTGCCGGAGCAGATCGGTCAGATCCTCGAGTCGGAGGACGAGATCAAGAAGCTGGCCGAGGAGTACGCGGGCGCGCAGTCGATGATGTTCATCGGCCGGGTCCGGGGCTACCCGGTCGCGCTGGAGGCCTCCCTGAAGCTGAAGGAGATCTCGTACATCCACGCCGAGGCCTACCCCGCCTCGGAGCTCAAGCACGGCCCGCTGGCACTCATCGAGCCGGCTCTCCCCACCGTCGCGATCGTCCCGGACGACGACCTGCTGGAGAAGAACCGCGCCGCGCTGGAGGAGATCAAGGCCCGCAGCGGACGCATCCTCGCCGTCGCCCACCGCGAGCAGGAGAAGGCCGACCACACGATCGTCGTCCCGAAGAACGAGAACGAGCTGGACCCGATCCTGATGGGCATCCCGCTGCAGCTGCTCGCCTACCACACGGCGCTGGCCATGGGCCGTGACATCGACAAGCCGCGCAACCTGGCGAAGTCGGTCACCGTCGAGTAGTCCCGCCCGTCCCGCCGCCGGAGGTGGACGCGACAGGCCCCTGACGTGACGTCAGGGGCCTGTCGGGGTTCAGGGGATGACGATGACCGGGCGCTGGGCGCGCCGGGCGAGACGGCCGGCCACGGATCCGAAGATCCGGCCCACGATGCCGTGCGTCGAACCGACGACGATCGCGTCGGCCGAGTACTCCCGGCCGACCTCCTCGAGCTCGTGGCAGATGTCCCCGCCACGCTCCACGAGCACCCAGGGCACCTCGGTGAGGTAGTCCGCGCACGCCAGCTCCAGGCCCAGGACCTCGGTGCGGTGGTCGGGCACGTCGACGAAGACGGGCGGCTCGCATCCTGCCCAGACCGTGGTCGGCAGCCGGTTGGCCACATGGACGATGATCAGCCCGGAGCCGTGCCGGTTCGCCATGCCGATGGCGTAGGCGAGGGCGCGCTCGCTGGACGTGGAGCCGTCGAATCCGACCACGACACCATGCCGGAAGGCGGGATCGCACGAGGGGCGCGACTCGGCGACCGGCTGCGGCTCCGACCCGGGGTCGGCTACCTGCTTGCGGTCTGCGGGTTCAGGGATTTCGTGACCGGCCATCGGTGTCTCGGCGAAGAGAGTCCTCGTGAGGAGGGAGCGGCTGTGGAGGTGTACCTGCGCGCGGTGCAGCTGTGTCCGGGAAACGTCTTCCCAACCCCCTACCCCCAAGGGTACGGCGCCACTCCTGCGCTGCCCAGTCCTCGCACAGCGCATGCGGCAATGGAGGGAGCATGCCGGAGACCGCCCTGTATGGCAATGGCGGTTGCGTCGTACATCGAGCTGACGCCCCCCCCCCGGCGGGTCCCGGTCGCACCCGTCCGGTCTTCGCGGCGTCCCGGCCGTACGGCCGGATGCGGGGCGGCCGAATGCGCCATTCCCCCTCCCGCCCGGCCCGTCACGCCCCGCCGTCGCGCGACTGCGCATCGTTCGCCCCCGACGTCCGGAGGGCTTCGAAAGGGGCTGGAGACGCGTGGAAACCCGGCGGGACAGAGGGCGTGCGCCGGTCGCATGACTGGAATACGCGCACGCGACCATCGGTTTTCGGCCAACTTCGCCTTCCCCTGCTTTTCTTGGCGTCACAGCCGCCCAACCCACGTGCCACCAGGCAGGAATAGACCGCGCGGTACGCTTTGACCCTACGGGGACGGGCCATGATCGCTACGCGCACTTCCCTGTGGCGCTCACGAGTGGAACGCTTCGTGATCGAACGCTTCGCGCCAAGTTGCCTTGTCGACATAGTGCCGGTGGGGGAACGTGTCACGTCGGGACCACGGAACGCAGTAGATTCGATCTTGGAATTCGAGAGCTGGGGACGCGTGCGAGACCGAGGGGAAACGTGCAGGAGCGGCAGGCCCGTAGGGACCAGGAAGACGCGAACACCGAGGGGGGCTTAGCGTCATGAGCCAGGACTCCGCCACCGCAACGGAGGCCGCACGGAAACTGACCGGGCGGCGACGCCGAGAAGTCGTAGCCGTGCTGCTGTTCAGTGGCGGCCCTATTTTCGAGAGCTCCATTCCGCTCTCAGTTTTCGGAATCGACCGGCAGGACGCGGGCGTTCCCCGCTACCGCCTGCTCGTCTGCGGGGGCGAGGAGGGACCGCTGCGCACCACCGGCGGGCTCGAACTCAGCGCACCGTACGGCCTGGAGGCGATCAGCAGGGCCGGCACCGTCGTGGTGCCCGCCTGGCGGTCCATCACCTCCCCGCCGCCCGCAGAGGCCCTGGACGCGCTGCGCCGCGCCCATGAGGAGGGTGCCCGCATCGTCGGACTCTGCACGGGGGCCTTCGTCCTCGCCGCCGCCGGCCTGCTGGACGGCCGCCCGGCCACCACGCACTGGATGTACGCACCGACGCTGGCCAAGCGCTATCCGTCGGTGCACGTCGACCCGCGTGAGCTGTTCGTCGACGACGGCGACGTGCTCACCTCGGCCGGGACGGCGGCCGGAATCGATCTGTGCCTCCACATAGTCCGTACCGACCACGGTACCGAGGCGGCCGGGGCCCTGGCCCGCCGGCTCGTCGTACCCCCGCGGCGCAGCGGTGGTCAGGAGCGCTACCTCGACAGGTCTTTACCCGAAGAGATCGGCTCCGACCCGCTCGCCGAGGTCGTGGCCTGGGCCCTGGAGCACCTCCACGAGCAGTTCGACGTGGAGACGCTGGCCGCGCGCGCCTACATGAGCCGGCGGACCTTCGACCGCAGGTTCCGCTCGCTCACGGGCAGCGCACCGCTCCAGTGGCTCATCACCCAGCGCGTGCTGCAGGCGCAGCGGCTGCTCGAGACCTCCGACTACTCGGTCGACGAGGTCGCGGGCCGCTGCGGCTTCCGCTCGCCGGTCGCGCTGCGCGGGCACTTCCGCCGCCAGCTGGGCTCCTCCCCCGCCGCGTACCGGGCCGCCTACCGGGCCCGCCGGCCGCAGGGCGGGGTGCTGGAGAGCGTCACCACGGCACTGGAGACGTCCGTACCCCCCCAGGGCACGGCGCCGGGCCGGCGGTCCGCGGTGGCGTCCTCGGCCGGCCTCTCCCCGGCCGTCGCGGCCGCCGCTCCCGGTGGTCTCGCGGACCGCCCCGGACCGGGTTCCGAGGCGTACGCTCCGGGCCGCCCGGCCCTGCCGGGGCAGCGCAGCGCCCCGTAGGGTGGGGTCCATGAACGACCGTATGGTGTGGATCGACTGCGAGATGACCGGGCTCTCGCTGACGGACGACGCACTCATCGAGGTGGCCGCGCTGGTCACCGACTCGGAACTGAACGTGCTCGGTGAAGGGGTGGACATCGTGATCCGCCCGCCGGACGCGGCCCTGGAGACCATGCCCGAGGTGGTGCGGCAGATGCACACCGCCTCGGGCCTCCTCGAGGAGCTGGCCGGGGGCACGACCCTGGCCGATGCCGAGGAGCGGGTCATGGCGTACATCCGCGAGCACGTGAAGGAGCCGGGCAAGGCTCCGCTCTGCGGGAACTCGGTCGGCACCGACCGGGGCTTCCTGGCGCGTGACATGCCGTCGCTGGAGGGTTACCTCCACTACCGGATCGTCGATGTGTCCTCGGTCAAGGAGCTGGCGCGCCGCTGGTACCCGAGGGCGTACTTCAACAGTCCGGACAAGAACGGCAACCACCGGGCGCTGGCCGACATCCGCGACTCCATCACGGAGCTGCGCTACTACCGGGACGCGGTCTTCGTGCCGCAGCCCGGCCCGGATTCGGTCCGCGCCAAGGAGATCGCGGCGCGCCACACGTCGTCCGCCGGGCAGTAGGCGCACCACCGCTGGTCACGGGCCCTCCGGGGCCCGTGCACCCCCTCCGGAAATACGCGGGCGCGAGCACCCTCTTCGACCCTGTACACTTTTTCTCGGCCGGTCAGTGAAGGACCGGACGACATGGTGGGTATAGCTCAGCTGGCAGAGCACCTGGTTGTGGTCCAGGATGTCGCGGGTTCAAGTCCCGTTACTCACCCTCTTCAGAGAAGCCCCTGACCTGCGGAAACGCCGGTCAGGGGCTTTTTCGTCCTCCAGGCCGGCCCCACCACGCCCCCGCACCGCCGGGCTTCCGGCCTGGCGTGCGCCCCTGGCAGCGATCAGGAAGCGGCTCCGCGAGGACGGAACGGCGAGTTTTCAGGTGCGCCGGCTCCAGGGGGCCGCGGCGGCGCCCTGGAAGCCGGGAGGTCCGAGGAGAGCCGGGCAGGCCGAGGCCTCCGAGGGGCTCGTCCTCCGAGGGGCTCGTCGACGCCCACACACAGCAGTGGCCCTACGGGTGGGCTCCCCGGCCGGGGCTTCGTCGAGCCCGAGCAGGACCGGGTCTGTCAAACGAGCGGTGTAACTCGGGAGCGCAATCCTCGGAAGGGAAGATCATCAATGATCAGTTGTGGTCAACGCCTGCGGGGCCGTCGTTCGGGGCGGCGTACGGCGTCGGTGGCCGTCCTCGGTGTGATGAGTGCGGCGGCCACAGAGACGGCGGCGAGGAGGCAGAAGAGTGGTCCGTAGCCGCCGAGGGGCACGGCCAGGGCGGCGCCGGCGAACGGCGCGAGGGCTGCTGCTGTGTGGGCGGGCGCGGCGAGGAGTCCGGAGAGGTGGCCGTAGTGGGTGGTGCCCCAGCGGTCGGTGATGGCGGTGGCCTGGAGGAGGGTGAGGTTGCCGCGGACCATGCCGGCTACGACCGACACGGCGATGATCAGGGCGTACGGGCCAGGTGCGGCGGCGAAGGCGGCGGTGGTCAGTGCGCCGAGGGCGATAAGGATCATGGTGCGGGCGGTGGCGGTGGTGCGGCGGGCGAGGGTGGCGTAGAGGGTGCGGCCGAGGGTTTGTCCGGCGCCGCCGATGCCGAGGGCCCAGGCGGCCTGGCTGGTGGTGTATCCGCGGTCCAGGAGGAGGGGGACGAGGGCGATGACGACGGCGTACATCGCGAAGCCGGACAGGGTGAAGGCGGCGGCGAGCAGGAGGAACGGCCGGCTGCGCCCGATCTCGGCAGCGCCTTCGGCCCTGTGCGCGGGGCTGGTTGGGGCGTCTGGCCAGGGGGCGCGCAGGGCCAGGGCGTGGGCGGGGATGGTGACGGCGGCGAGAATGCCGGCGAGGACGAGGTAGGTATGGCGCCAGGCCAGGTGGTCGGCGAGGGCTGCGGTCAAGGGTGCGAAGACGGTGGAGGCGAGTCCGCCGGCGAGGGTGACGATGGTGAGGGCCCGTACGTGGTCGGGGGTCCACCAGCGGGTGAGGGCGGCGAACGCGGGCTGGTAGAAGGTGGCCGCCATCGCGAGCCCGGCAAGCAACCAACCGGCGATGAAGACTGGGACGTTCGGGGCCGCAGCCACGATCAGCAGGCTGACCACGCCGAGCACGGAGCCAAGGGTCATGACGGCGCGCGGGCCGCGCCGGTCGAGGATCCGCCCGACGCGGATCCCGGCGAGGGCGGAGACGACGAGGCCGAGGGAGAACGCCGCGGTGGTCGCCCCGGCCGGCCAGCCGGTCGTGGCGGTGATCTGCGGATTGAGGACGGGGAACGCGTAGTAGACGATGCCCCAGCTGGTGATCTGCGTGGCGCAGAGGGCGGGCAGGGCGGCGCGGGGCCGCGACCGGTCCCCTGTTCCGGTCGCGGCCCCGCTGTCGCGGGTGTTCAGGTCGGTCACGAGCCGCAGCAGCCGCCCGCCGGAGCCTCCTCAGCAGCCGCCCCGACCGCGGCGGGGGCGCCGAGCTGGACGAGCTGCGGTGCGGGCGCGCAGCAGCCGCCGCCGTCGGCTTCCTGCGCGTCGGGGGTGTCGAAGAGGCCGGCGCCGCCGCAGACGCCGGTCTCGGGCAGGGTGAGTTCGACGCGGTCGGCGGAGGCGAGGTCGCCGGCGATCGCGGCGGCGACCGAGCGGACCTGCTCGTAGCCGGTCATGGCCAGGAACGTCGGGGCGCGGCCGTAGGACTTCATGCCGACCAGATAGATGCCCTGTTCGGGGTGGGAGAGCTCACGGTGGCCGTGAGGGTAGACGGTGCCGCAGGAGTGCTGGTTGGGGTCGATCAGCGGAGCCAGCTCGACCGGTGCTTGGAGGCGTTCGTCGAGACCCAGGCGCAGCTCGTTCAGGAAGGACAGGTCGGGGCGGAAGCCGGTCAGGACGATCACCTCGTCGACCGCGTCCAGGCGGCGCCCGTCTTCACCGACCAGGACCAGGCGGCCGTCGGCGTCGCGTTCGATCTCCTCGGTGCGGAAGCCGGTGACCGCGTCCGCGTGGCCCTCGTCGACGGCGGCCTTCGCCGCCAGCCCGAGTGCGCCGCGCGCGGGGAGCTGGTCGGCTTCGCCGCCGCCGAAGGTGGAGCCGGAGATACCCCGGCGCAGGATCCACACGCCCTTCGTGCCCGCCCCGTCTGTGGACTTGGCGAGGTCGGCGAGGTAGGCGAGGGCGGTGAAGGCGGAGGCGCCGGAGCCGATCACGGCGGTGCGCTTGCCCGCGTACCGGGCGCGCACGGCCCGGTCCTTCAGGTCCGGGACACGGTAGGTGATCCGGTCCGCGGCGGCCTTCTCACCGAGCGTGGGCAGTCCGCTGCCGCCGGCCGGGCCGGGCGTGGCCCAGGTGCCGGAGGCGTCGATGACCGCGCGGGCGAAGACACGCTCCTCACGGCCGTCGGCGTAAGCGACGTGTACGACAAACGGCTGCTGCTCGCGGTCGGCGTCCACGATCCGGTCCCTGCCCGCCCGGGAGACGCCGGTGACGGTGGCGCCGGTACGGACCCGCTCGCCGAGGACATCGGCGAGCGGCTGCAGGTACAGCTCGGCCCAGTCCCCGCCGGACGGGTACGTCGCCGGGCCGGGCCGTGTCCAGCCGGTGGGGGCCAGGAGCTTCTCGGCGGCCGGGTCGACGACCTCGCCCCAGGTGGAGAACAGGCGCACATGGCTCCACTCGCGCACTGCGGCGCCAGCAGTGGACCCGGCCTCCAGGACCAGGGGCTCGATGCCCTGGTCGACCAGGTGGGCGGCGGCGGCCAGTCCGGCGGGTCCGGCCCCGATCACGATGACGGGCAGCTCGGTGGGGGCGGGCGCGTTCACGGCGACTCCTTGCGTGGTTCGACATCTGTCGATGGCTTGCGCGGCCCAGCATGGCACCTGTATTGATAAGCGTCAACATAGACGTTTATCGAAACCAGGGGGATTCACTGATGGAGCACATCGATGTCGCCGTGATCGGCGGCGGCCAGTCGGGCCTCACCACCGCCCACGCCCTGCTGCGGCGCGGGCTGCGGCCGGTGGTGGTGGAGGCGTCCGATCGGGCGGCGGGGTCGTGGCCGCGCTACTACGACAGCCTCACGCTGTTCTCGCCCGCCCGGTACAGCTCCCTGCCCGGGATGCCGTTCCCGGGCTCGGACCCGGACCGCTACCCGCACCGCGATGAGGTCGTCGCCTATCTCGCCGCCTACGCCGACCGCCTGGACGCCGAGATCCGCACGGGCTGTCGCGTCAGCGCGGTCCGCCGCACCGGCGACGTCTTCGAGGTGGAGCTGGAGCGCGGCGGCCGGCTGTCCGCGCGGGCCGTCGTCGCGGCCTCGGGGACGTTCGGCCGGCCGCACCGGCCGGCGTTGCAGGGCCTTGAGGAGTTCACCGGCCAGGTGCTGCACGCCGCCGACTACCGCAGCCCGGCCCCCTTCACCGGCGGCCGGATGGTCGTGGTCGGGGCCGGCAACTCTGCGGTGCAGATCGCCGCCGAACTGGCCGCCACCGCACGTGTCACGCTCGCCACCCGCGGGCCTGTGAAGTTCGCGGCCCAGCGCATCCTTGGCCGAGACCTGCACTTCTGGACGGCCCGCACCGGCCTGGACGCTGCACCTCTTGGCCGGTTCCTTACGCGTCCGCCGGCGCAGCCGGTCCTCGACGACGGCCGCTACCGGGCCACCCTGGCTGCCGGACGGCCCGACCGGCGACCGCTGTTCACCGGCGTCGACGGGTCCAACCTCGTCTGGACGGACGGGCGGCGGGAGGAGGCCGACGCGATCGTGCTCGCCACCGGCTACCGCCCCGACCTGCCCTACCTCACCGCCCTCGACGGCGCTCTCGATGCCGAAGGAAACCCCCGGCATCGCGAGGGCCTGGCCACCAACGTGCCGGGCCTGGCGTTCGTCGGGCTGGAATGGCAGCGCAGCCTGTCGTCGAACTCGCTGCGCGGCGTCGGCCGGGACGCGGAGCGCATCGCCCGGCAGCTGGCCGCCTATCTCGCACGCCGGTGACGGACCCCCCGCACTGGTTCGACATGTGTCAACATAGACGCATGTCGAATGCGAAGGTGCTGCCGCTGCTCGAGCCCGCCGACGGTCAGGGTGCGGTGCCGTGCTGCCCGCCGCTGACCGAGCGCCCGATGAGTGCCGGGGAGGCCGAGAGGGCCGCGCGGATGTTCAAGGCGCTGGGCGACCCGGTCCGGCTGCGGCTGTTCTCGGCGGTGGCGTCGCACGAGGGCGGGGAGGCGTGCGTGTGCGACATCTCCGATGTCGGCGTCTCCCAGCCCACGGTGTCCCACCACCTGAAGAAGCTCAAGGAGGCGGGGCTGCTGACCTCCGAGCGGCGCGGCACCTGGGTGTATTACCGGGTCGAGCCGTCGGTGCTCGCCGCGATGGGCAAGCTGCTGACCCTGCCGGCCGCGGCCTGATGATCAGAGCGGCACCGGGGGAAGCGGTGGGCGGGGCAGTGAGCACGGTGGTCGCGCCGCTGACGGCGGAGCACGCCGAGCAGGTGCTGGCGATCTACCAGGCGGGCATCGACGAGGGCGACGCCACCTTCGAGACCAGCCCACCATCGTGGGAGGCGTTCGAGGCCGCGAAGCTGGCCGAGCACGACAGGTTCCTGAACTCTTGTCTTCCGCTACCGCCGTGCCCCCAGTCGCGCGCCTGCGCGGCCTGAAGCCCGACTGGCTGAACAACCCGAAGGTCTGGCGCACCGAGGTCCTCGCGGGCCTGGTCGTCGCCCTTGCACTGATCCCCGAGGCGATCTCGTTCTCGATCATCGCCGGGGTCGACCCGGCGATCGGCCTGTTCGCCTCGTTCACCATGGCCGTGGTCATCTCGATCGTCGGCGGCCGCCGCGCGATGATCTCCGCCGCGACCGGCGCCATCGCCCTCGTGATCGCCCCGCTCAACCGTGAGCACGGCCTGGGCTACCTGATCGCCGCCGTCATCCTGGCCGGCGTCTTCCAGATCACCCTGGGCGCGCTCGGGGTGGCGAAGCTGATGCGGTTCATCCCGCGCTCGGTGATGGTCGGCTTCGTCAACTCCCTCGCCATCCTGATCTTCATGGCCCAGGTCCCCGAGATGCGCGACGTGCCGTGGGCGGTGTACCCGCTGATCATCGGCGGGCTGGCGCTCATGGTGTTCTTCCCGAAGATCACCACCGTGGTTCCCGCCCCGCTCGTCTCCATCGCCGTCCTGACCATGACCACGATCGCGGCCGGCATCGCCGTGCCGACCGTGGGCGACAAGGGCGAACTGCCGTCCTCCCTGCCCGTCCCCGGCCTGCCGGACGTGCCGTTCACGATGGACACGCTGACGACGATCGCCCCGTACGCGTTCGCGATGGCGCTGGTCGGGCTGGTGGAGTCGCTGATGACCGCCAAGCTGGTCGACGAGATCACCGACAGCCACTCCAGCAAGACGCGCGAGTCCATCGGCCAGGGCATCGCCAACATCGTGACCGGTTTCTTCGGCGGCATGGGCGGCTGCGCCATGATCGGCCAGACGATGATCAACGTGAAGGTGTCCGGCGCCCGCACCCGGCTGTCCACGTTCCTCGCGGGCGCCTTCCTGATGGTGCTCTGCATCGTCTTCGGGCCGCTCGTCTCCGACATCCCGATGGCCGCCCTGGTCGCAGTCATGATCATGGTGTCGTTCGCGACCTTCGACTGGCACTCCATCGCCCCCAAGACCCTTCGGCGGATGCCCGCCGGCGAGATCGCCGTCATGGTCATCACCGTCACCGCGGTCGTCGCCACCCACAACCTCGCCATCGGCGTCGTCGTCGGCTCTGTCACCGCCATGGTCATCTTCGCCAAGCGCGTCGCCCACCTCGCCGAAGTCACCCGGCTCGTCGCCCCGAACGGCACGAGCGTCCTGTACACCGTGACTGGCGAGCTGTTCTTCGCCTCCTCCAACGACCTCGTCGGACAGTTCGACTACGCCGCCGACCCCGCCAAGGTCGTCATCGACCTGTCCTCCGCGCACATCTGGGACGCTTCCTCCGTCGCCGCCCTGGATGCCATCGAGACCAAGTACGCCCAGCGTGGCAAGACCGTCGAGATCATCGGCCTGAACGACCCCAGCGCCGACCTCCACTCCAAGCTCACCGGCGAACTCGCCGGCAGCCACTGACCCGGTCCCGAACGGCGAGGGGACCCCGGCACCTGGCCGGGGTCCCCTCGCCGTTCGCGCTACATGTCCGTACGCCGTAGCTATACGACACCGGACAGCGCGGATGCGGAAGCCGGGGAGGAAGGGGAGGGCGGGCCCTGTCAGGTGGTCGTCTTGCGCCGGGGCAGGTTACGGGCGAGGGTGTCGCCGGTCTGCCGCTGGGTCAGCGCGGCCAGGTGCGTCGTGACGGTCGCGTTCCGGCGGAGCCGGGTGTGGGTGGCATAGACGGCCTCGGCGACGACCTGTTCGCCGTGGTGCGGAAAGCGGGCGGCAAGGTGCTCGATGACGCGGTCGAGGGAGCGCTCGCTGTCTGTGACGGGACTCCCTTTCAGATATCGGTCTCCGATGTCGATTCACGATATCTGCTCGGGCGGGGCTGTCGCAGGCCCTGGCCCAGATCGTCGGGGGCGGGCGCGGCCCCCGTCCGGGCCGCGTCCTCGTGTGGCCGGGCGGCGTGCCAGGTCGCAGCGGAGCCTGTGGCCAGCGCGGCACCGAGGAGGGTCCCGGCAAGGGTGTCGGTGAGCCAGTGCACGCCGAGGAAGACCCGGGTGAAACAGGCGGCGGCGACGGCGACAGCGGCGGTGACCGCCCCGAGGCGCACCAGGCCGGCCGGCAGGTGGGTGATACGGGCGAGCCACAGCAGCAGCACGCAGGTGGCGGCCGTGGTCATGGCGTGGCCCGAGGGCATGGCGGCGAATTCGGCGGAGTCGACGGGGCGTTCCCATTCGGGCCGGTCGCGGCCGATGGTCCAGCGCAGCACTGTTCGCAGCGCCCATTCCACGGCGGAGGTGCAGGCCACCCACCAGGCGAGGAGCCGCTGGCGCCGGTGCCACAGCCACGCCACGGCTGCGGCGAGCAACAGGCGCATGGTCCACGGGTCGACGACCCAGTCGGTGACGATCCGACTGGCGTGCGTGAGGCCGGGGTGCTGGAGCGCCGCCGCGTGCAGACGCACGGCCACCGCCTGGTCCAGGCGCAGAACGGGCTGCGCGCCGGCGACGACCAGGGCGATGGTCAGCGCTGCGGCGGCGGTGAGCAGCAGGGCGGCTTTGCCGGCCGGTGCGGCGAGTCAGGCGGTCACCGCACCTCTGGCCGGTCCAGGCCACCTGCCGGGCCTGCCGATGTCCGTCATCGCGGTTGCCTCCAAGGATCAGGGTCCTGGTCTTGTGCCCGGCGCCTGGCTCACCGACCACAGGGGGCACACGCACAGAGCCGGAGTGAACGGTGCGCCACGTCGTAGACTCGGTAACCGATATCGGTTTCGTCACTGCCCTCAAGGGCGGGGAGGTGGGGTAGAGGTGCGGGAGTTCCAGCGGGGCGCGGTGCGGCTGCACATCCTTCATCACGCGGCCGAGGAGGAGATCCACGGCGCGTGGATGACCGAGGAGCTGGCCTCGCACGGCTACCAGGTCAGCCCCGGCACGCTGTATCCGACGCTGCACCGCCTGGAAGCGGACGGACTGCTGACCTCGGAACAGCGCGTCGTCGACGGCCGTACCCGGCGCGTCTACAAGGCGACCGAGGCCGGGAAGAAGGCCCTCGATGAAGACCGCAAGGCGCTCAAGGAGCTGGCCCGCGAGGTCCTCGGCGACGACGCCCCGTAGATCCGGCGCCTTAGCGGTTCGGGGCCTCGGCCTCCGCCGCCGGGCTGGCGGCTCGGCGGGTGAGGCGGGCGTCGAGCGAGTAGGCGCCGGCGCCGACGAGGAGCAGGAAGAGACTGCCGCACAGCTGGGCGAGGTCGGTGCGGGATTCGTGGGCGAGGTCCCACCACCCGGACTTGCCGATGAACAAAGGGGAGTCGCCCCACAGGATCGGCAGCTTGGTGATCAGCAGCGCGCCGAGCATGTTCACGATCATCGGCAGAACGGCGAGGCGTGTGGCGAGGCCGGCCAGGATCAGCAGGCCGCAGGCGATCTCGAAGAAGCCGTCGAGCGGCGCGAAGAAGCCGGGTACGGGAATGCCGGCCTTGTCGAAGCGGCCGGTGCCCTGGGCGTCGGGGCGCAGGAACTTCAAGATCCCCTCGGAGAGGAAGACGGCGCCGACGTAGAGGCGGATGAGGATGGCCGCGGCGGGCGCGTCGGTGGCGGTGAGCTTCGCCTGCCAGGTGCTGCTGGGCGGTGTCATGCGGGTGCCCCTCTGCCATGCGGAGACGTATCGGATGTCGATATCGTCTCGCGAGGCAGAGGGGCACCGGTGGTTTCACGCCTCCATGGAGCGGGCGCGTCGTACGGGTTGGCGGGTGGTCAGCTTCGGGCGGCGAACCGGCGGCGGACGCCGTACCAGGCGGCGCCGGCGGCCAGGACCGCGGCGCCGGAGACCACCGATGACACGGGCAGCGCGCAGGCCAGTACCAGGCAGCCCGCCAGCCCGACGACCGGAATGACCCGGGCGGGGCGGCCCTCCTCGGGGGTGAGGGTGAAGGCGGAGGCGTTGGCGACGGCGTAGTAGACCAGGACGCCGAAGGAGGAGAAGCCGATCGCCGCGCGCAGGTCTCCGGTCGCGGCGGCCACGGCCACGACGGCGCCGACGACCAGCTCGGCGCGGTGCGGCACCTTGAATTTCGGGTGGACGGCGGCTAGGGCGTGCGGCAGGTGCCGGTCGCGGGCCATGGCGAGGGTGGTGCGCGAGACGCCGAGGATGAGGGCGAGCAGGGCGCCGAGCGCGGCGACGGCAGCGCCGACGCGGACGACGGGGACCAGCCAGTCGGCGCCCGCGGCCCGCGCGGCATCCGACAGTGGCGCGGTCGCCTCGGCCAGATTTTCCGGGCCCAGCACCATCAGGACGGAGACGGCGACGACGGCGTAGACGACGAGGGTGATGCCCAGGGCGATCGGGATCGCCCTGGGGATGGTGCGGGCCGGGTCCCGGACCTCCTCGCCCAGGGTGGCGATGCGCGCGTAGCCGGCGAAGGCGAAGAACAGCAGCCCCGCCGCCTGGAACACCCCGCCGAAGGTCGCGTCCGACCCGACGTGCAGCCGCGCCGCGTCCGCCCCGTCGGAGGTGAGGGCGGCGACCACCACGGCGGCGAGCACCGCCAGGACCACGGCCACGATGACCCGGGTGAGCAGTGCGGACTTCTGGACCCCGGTGTAGTTCACCGCGGTGAGCGCCACCACCGCCGCGACCGCGACGGCGTGCGCATGGCCCGGCCAGATGTATGAGCCGACGGTGAGCGCCATCGCCGCGCAGGAGGCCGTCTTGCCGACGACGAATGCCCAGCCTGCCAGGTAGCCCCAGAAGGCGCCGAGCCGCTCGCGGCCGTAGACGTAGGTGCCGCCCGAGGCCGGGTAGCGGGCGGCGAGCCGGGCGGACGAGGTGGCGTTGCAGTACGCCACCACGGCGGCCAGCGCCAGGCCGATCAGCAGCCCCGACCCGGCGGCCCGCGCGGCAGGGGCGAGCGCGGCGAAAATCCCGGCGCCGATCATCGATCCGAGACCGATCAGCACAGCGTCGGAGACCCCGAGCCGGCGGTGCAGTTCGTCCGGCATTCCGGCAGTGGTCGGTTGCTTGCTCATCGCTCACTCCTCGGCGACACAGACATCCATGACGGATATCGATATCGGCAGACGATACGGGAGTCGGGCCGTCCTCCATCCCCTGGTCCCGGGGCGCGGCCGGGTCTCCTTGAGGTACGACCGGAGGTCGGTGCAGCAGGGCCGTGAGGGCGCGGGCCGCATCGCGGGCCGGGCGGCCGACGCCGATGAGCGTGGCGGAGGCCGGGCCGGTCCAGTCGCCGTAGCCGAGCAGGTGCAGCCGCGGCTCACCGAGGGCACGGGTGCCGTCGGTGGGGATGCGTCCGCGCGGGCCGCGCAGGTTCAGCGGGGCGGGGCGGGCCAGTGCCGGGCGGAAGCCGGTGCACCGGATCACCGCATCCGCACCGCTCCGACTGCCGTCGTCCCACCGGGCGCCGTTGGCGGTGAGCCGGGCGAACATCGGCTTTGCGGTCAGGAGTCCCGCATCGCGGGCGGTGCGGACGGGTGGCACGGCGACGATGTCGCCGAGCGAGGCCGACATCTCCAAGGAGACGCCGAAGATCCTCACCGTCGACGCGGTCCGCGAGTCGGACGTCTGCGTCACCATGGGCTGCGGCGACACCTGCCCCGTCTTCCCCGGCAAGCGCTACCTCGACTGGAAGCTCGAGGACCCGGCCGGCCAGGGCGTCGAAGCCGTACGCCCCATCCGCGACGAGATCAAGACCCGCATCGAGGGCCTGATCGCCGAGATCGCCCCGGCGGAGCCGGAGGCGACGGCGTGAGCGAGATACGCGACGTCGTCATCATCGGCTCCGGCCCCGCCGGATACACCGCCGCCCTCTACACCGCCCGCGCCCAGCTGCGCCCCCTGCTGTTCGGCAGCTCCATCTTCGTCGGCGGATCGCTGACCACCACGACCGAGGTGGAGAACTTCCCCGGCTTCCCCGAGGGCGTCGACGGCCCGGTCCTCATGGAGAACATGCGAGCCCAGGCCGAGAAGTCCGGCGCGGAGATGATCGACGACGACATCGTCTCCGTCGATCTGACCGGCGACGTCAAGCTCCTCACCGACTCGGCCGGTACCGTCCTCCGCGCCAGGACGGTGATCATCGCGACCGGCTCCGGCTATCACAAGCTCGGCCTCCCGAACGAGGACGAGCTGTCCGGCCGCGGTGTGTCGTGGTGTGCGACCTGCGACGGGTTCTTCTTCAAGGGGCGCGACATCGTCGTGGTCGGCGGCGGCGACACCGCCATGGAAGAAGCCACGTTCCTCACCCGCTTCGCCAAGTCGGTCACCGTCGTCCACCGCCGCTCCACCCTGCGGGCCTCGAAGGTCATGCAGGACCGCGCGTTCGCCGACGACAAGATCTCCTTCGCCTTCGACAGTGAGATCGCCGAGATCAAGGAAGCGGGCGGCATGCTCGGCGGCGTGGTCCTGCGCGACGTCTTCACCGGTGCCACCCGCGACCTGGACGTGACGGGGCTGTTCATCGCCATCGGTCACGACCCCCGCACCGAGCTGTTCACCGGCCAGCTCGACCTCGATGCCGAGGGCTACATCACTGTCGCCGCTCCGACGACGCGCACGAGCCTCCCCGGGGTGTTCGCCGCCGGAGACGTCGTCGACCACACCTACCGTCAGGCCGTCACCGCCGCCGGCACCGGCGCCGCTGCAGCCCTGGACGCCGAGCGCTACCTCGCCGCCCGCGGCGCGGCCGAGACCGAGCCGGTGACCGCTGCCGTCCCGGCCTGAGCAGCACTCGCAGACGGGGCCGCCCGGATGCTCCGGGCGGCCTCGTCGTCGTTCTCGCATCAAGTCATCGGCAAAGCGAGCCGATCACACTCGGTGACCACAGCTTGCCAACTATCCTGCTGCGCCTTTGCCTCCTACGCAGCGACACAGCCGTCCGACCAGCGACAACCTGCGCCGCTATTTGCCAACAAAGCTGCGTGGTCACAGCAGCGTCTGCTCGAAGGCGATGGCGAGCTGGTACTCGCCGAAGGCGGCGGCCTCGTCCACCCCCGGCCCCGGCCTGTACACCGGCAGCCCCGGCACCAGCCGGGGACGTACCGGGGCCGGGACCCTCTGGCACCAGGCCGGTGATGCCGACCCGGCGTCCACCTCGCACGGTGGCAGCGGCTTGACTCTGCTGTCGTCGCTCCGCCGGGCCGTTACCGCTCCCGGGCGGTGACGCACGCGGCAGGCAGAGCGGTGAGGGCCAGTACGGCGAGGTCGTCACGCAACCGGGAGCCCCACCAGTCGCGGGTACTGGTCAGCATGGCGGCGACGAGATCCTCGGAGGTGGTGTCGCCGCTCACCGGGGCCGCGGCGACGAGCGCGGCGAGGTCTGCGGGCTCCCGTGGGTCCTGGGAGCCGGCGCCCTCGGTGAAACCGTCGGTGTAGAGCACGAGTGACTCCCCGGGGCGCAGTTCCAGCTCGTTCACCGGGTGGTGCGGGGTGTCCAGGACGCCCAGCAGGGGCCCGTGCAGGTCGAGGGGGCGGGTGCGGCCGTCGGCGTGGCGTAGCAGAGGTGCGGGATGCCCGGCGGAGGCGATGCGCAGACGTGCCGAGGCGCGGGAAGGGTCCAGGACGGCGTAGAGGAGGGTGCAGAAGGGGGCGTTCTGACGTTGCAGGGCCTTGTTGATCAGAGGGAGGACGTAACCGGGGTCGCTGGTGTGCTGGGTGGCCGCCCACAGGGTGTGGCGTACCAGACCGGTGATGGCTGCGGCGGCGGGTCCTTTGCCGCAGACGTCGCCCAGGACCAGGACGTGGCGGCCGTCGGGTGCGGTGAAGGCGTCGTAGAAGTCGCCACCGATATGGAGGCCCTCTCCGAAGGGGACGTAGCGGGCGGCGAGATCGAAGCCGGGCAGGTCGGGCAGGCTCGGGGGGAGCAGGGGGCGTTCCAGGGCCTGGGTGGTGGCGCGCAGCCGGTGCAGAAGGCGGTCCTGCTGGATGCCGACGGCAATCTGGTCGGCGAGGTTCTCCAGGGTGGTGAGGGTGGAACCTGGCAGGGCGAGCCGTGTGGTGAGGGTCAGGACGCCGATCAGCTGGCCACCGGTGATCAGTGGGTACCCGGCGAACGAACCGCGTCCGAGGCCGGGGCGCGGGCCCGCTGCCGGCGGGGCGACATCCAGATGGGGCTGGAGTGTGGTGAGCACCTGCTCGACCAGGTGGCGGTGTGTGTCCTGGCACGGTTCCGGGCCGGTCGAGTCGGCGTCGGTATCAGCGCAGGTCGTATGGGCCAGTTGACGTTGTTCGTCCGTCGTCCAGACACACACCCGGTCGGCGCTCAGGCGGTCGGCCGCGGCGCGCACACATCGACGGAGGCGATGCGCCAGCGACCCGGGTTCCGTCATGGCGGCCGCGACTTCGGCGATGAGCAGGGCCTGCCCGGTGCGTTCGGTGAGTCTTCGCTGGGCGTGCAGACGGTCGGTGACGTCGTCGGCCAGAACCAGGGTGCGGGCGCGGCCTTCGCCGTCCAGGACTTGCTGTGCGGCGACGCGCAGGGCCTGGGCGGTGCCGTCGGACCGGGTGCGTTCGAAGACGGTGTCGGCTTCGGCGGTGTGTGGTTGTCCGGCAGCGGTCAGGTGCCGCTGCAGCGCGAGGCGTTCCTCCGTGGGGAACAGCTCGGTGAGCGGCCTGTGGAGACATCCGGGTTCGGTCAGCTCCAGGGCTTCGGCGGCGCGGCGGTTCCAGGCGATGACCACCTCGCCGTCGAGCATGAGTGCACCGATGGGGGCCTGGGTGAGGAACTGGCCCAGCAGCCGCTCTCCGAGCTGTCGGCTGATCGCCGGGGTGCCGGCGGACAGCTGCCGCTGGGCTGCCGCCTGGGCTGCGGCGTGGTCCCGGCGCGTCAGCAGGGCGTGCAGCAGGTGGGTGACGGCGGCGGGTAGCGATCGTGTCCGCTCGTGCACCTGGGTGACCACGTCCCCCGGGAAAAGCAGGGGGAGGGTGGCGAGTTCGGCCTCGGTGGCAGAAGTGGGCATCACCGCGACCACCAGGTCGGCCGGATGCGGCCGCAGGGAGTGGACCAGCCCCGCCGGGGCGGGCACCTCCTGGGTGAGCACCGCCACGGTGGGGCGGCGCCCACCGGGTGTGCCGGAGGTGAGGGCCGGTGCGTCGCCGACCGTGGTCTCGGCGAACTCGGCGACGTCCTCCAGCTCCTCGCGCAGGGCACGCGCCGTCGGGCCGTCCCCGTCGACCAGCAGGACCAGGGGCAGAGCGTCCGGGCCCATCTCAGCCTTCCAGCAGGGGTTCGTCCAGCAGAGCCCGGCCCGCCCACACACGCAGCATGTCGGTGCCGGGCGACATCACGTGAGCCGCGCGGGCGTCGCGCAGCATGCGGTGCAGGGGGGAGCGTTCGCCGTAACCGACACCGCCGACGAGGGTGAGGGCGTCGTTGACGGTGGCCTCGGCCGCCTCCGCGACCTCGGCCTTGGCCGAGGCCAGGCCCAGCAGCGCCTCCGGCCCGCCGATGTCCGCTTCGGCGGCGGCGTGGTAGATCAGCCGTCGCGTCCGCTCCACCCGGGCCCACATCGTGCCCAGGCGGTGCTGGACGACCTGGTGGCCGGACGGGTGCCGGTTCGAACGCGTCCGCTTGCGCCGCAGAAGATGAGTGCGGGCCTCTTCCAGCGCGTTCGCGGCGACGCCGAGGTAGGTACCGGCCATCGCCATCAGGAAGTAGGGAGCGACGATGTTGAAGACGTACCAGATCTCGTCGCCCTGCTCCCCCAGCAGACATCGGTCCGGGATCTCCACGCCGGGCAGATCCAGCCCCCGTGAGGCGTTGCCCCGCATTCCGAAGCCCTGCCAGGACTCACCCCACACCAGTCCGCGTGTGTCGGCGTCCACCACGGTGCAGGAGAACTGCCCCGGAGGCGTGTCCGGTCCGGACGCCACTGCGGACAGGACATAGGAATCGGCATGAGCGGCGTTGGTGACGAAACTCTTGCCGCCGGTCAGGCGCAGCCGGCCCGGCCCACCGCGCTCCATCCGGGTCTGCGGCAGCCAGAACTCCCCGCCCGTGGCCGGTTCGGACAAGGCCAGCGTCGTCAGATGCTCCCCGGCCGCGATCGGCTTCAGGTAGTTCTCCCGCTGGTAGCTGCTGGCCTTGGCCGAGAGCACCGCCGAACCCACCAGGTGCATGCCGAAGCAGATAGAGGTGGACGCACACGCTTTCCCGGTCGCCTCACCGACCTGTGCCACCGCCAGCAGTCCGTGCCCCATGCCCCCGGCCTCCTTGGGGACGACGAGCCCGCCCAGGCTGCGCTGCAGAGTTCGTACGCCCTCCTCCGGCCACCGCTGCTGCTCGTCCACGGATGCCGACCGAGGGGCCAGATCGTTCGCGGCGATCTCCCGCGCCACGGAGACCGCAGCGCCCAGCTCCATACCCGTCATCGCTCTGCTCCGCCCATCGTGTGCCCGCCATCTCGCGGAGGACTTCCGCGAGTATCGGCCGGCACAAAGCCGCCAGCCTACGACACAGGGCATCGCCGGCCCTTGTGGCCGACGTCCGTCCGTAGTCGCAGACCGTCGACGGGGAACGGCACAGGGTGGATCTCTTTCACCAGGAGCCGCTCGCAGCGGAACCGGGTGTGTCCGGCGCCGCCATCAGCCTGGTCCGCTCCGGTCCCTTCGACCGGTTCCCGCTCGGTGACGGGCTGCGCCGCCGGGGGACCGGCCGCTCACCTTCGGCGCCACTTGTGCCCGGAGGGCGGAAGCGCCTGGCCCCAGCCGGACCGGATCGCGTCCAGCGGCGCAGCACCGCACTTCGCGTCATGCATACGCCTCCACTCATCCACACGTGCGTGGCAAAGCCGCAGGTCTCGATCGGAAGGCAGCACAGAGCACGTGCCCTTGTCCGTCCTGGGTGATCGGCCCTGATCCGGGACGACCGGCCTGGGGCCGAGTCGTTCCTGCTCCGCCTGTGTGTGCCGCCCGTCACCTTCGCGCTGGATCCGAGGCAGTGACACCCGCCATACAGGCCCGCGTGACGCATGACGGGCCGTTCACAGGGCACCCGGCCGTACAGGCCCTGCCGCGCTGTCCCCCGACGCGGCAGGGTCTTTTCGTGTGCACCCGGTGGTCCGGCCGGAGTGAGGGCGGCCGGGGCCGTTGCGCGCCGAACATCCGCAGCTGTGTGGAAGACGTGAGGAAGGTTCATGCATACGTTCGGATCCCATGGGCACCCGCAGTGCAGCCCCGAACGAGCGGCTGACCGAACGGGCCGGCAGGAAGCCACGAAGACGCACGGCAGGTGAAACACATGGCGACGACCGAGAACACCAAGAGCGATCACGGCGGCAACGGCCGGGTCGATGTCTCCACGGCGATGCGAAACGCAGCCGAACAGCTTGCCGCCCTCCTCCAGCGCGAGCCCGACTCGGTGTCCTCGCTGAACGCGACGGACGACGGCTGGACGGCGGATGTGGAAGTCCTCGAGATCGAGAAGATCCCGGACACCATGAGCGTCATGGCCTCTTATCGCGTGAGGCTCGACGGCCAGGGCCAACTCGTGGGCTACGAACGAATTCGACGGTACTCGCGGGGCCAGGTCGACCGCTGAGCCGATCCGGCCGCCGAGTTCCCGTATCCCTGAAACAACTCATTGGAAGGAAGACCGACCATGAGTCTCGTGCAGCAGAGCAACGCCTCCGGCAGTGGGGGCGGTTCCGGAAATCTCTACGACGTTCTTGAGCTCATTCTCGACAGGGGGCTCGTCATCGACGCCTTCGTTCGTGTCTCGCTCGTCGGAATCGAGATCCTCAAGATCGACGTACGTGTCGTCGTGGCCAGTGTGGATACGTATCTGCGCTTCGCCGAGGCGTGCAACCGGCTGGACCTGGAATCGGGCCGCAAGGCACCGGCCCAGCTCACCGACATCGTCGGGGACACGGTGGAGAGCGGTGCCAAAGGAAAGTCGAAAGGCGCGCTGACCGGCGCGGTCGAAGCCTTCACGGACTCCCTCCAGGGCGGCCGTGACGACTCCGACGACAAGGAGAAGGAGAAGCGGCCGGCTCGCAAGACCTCCGCTTCGAGCAGCAGCCGCCGTACGGCCCAGCGGGAGGAGTAACCCATGCCGACCTACATCTACGCCATCACGGCGGCCGACCACCCACTGCGGCTGGACGGTCTGTCCGGAGTCGGGGAACCGGCGTCGGACCTGCGCACCGTCAGGACGGCCGAGCTGAGTGCGGTGGTCAGTGACACCCCGGCCGAACTGCGGGCGAAGCGGCGTGATCTCGTCGCCCACCAGAGCGTGCTGGAACGGCTGATGGCCGACGGCGCGGCACTGCCGATGCGCTTCGGCCTGGTGGGGCCGGACGACGAGCAGGTACGTGCCGCACTCGAACAGGGCAAGGACAGTTACACGGCCCGTCTTTCCGAGCTGGACGGCCGCCTCGAGTACAACGTGAAGGTGTCCCGCGAGGAGGAGAGCCTGCTGCGGGAAATCCTCACCGAATCGCAGGAAGCCCGCCGGCTCAGCGAGTACACCCGGCAGAATCCGGGGGCGCAGGACCAGAAGATGGCCCTCGGTGAGCTCGTTTCGCGCGAGGTCCAGGCCAGGCAGGAAGCGCTCGGGAAGGAAGTGGCGGCCGCCCTGTCGGGCGCCGCGGAACGGGTCTCCGAAGGAGAGCCCACGAAGACCCATTTCCTGAACGTGTCCTATCTCGTGCGGCGGGACCAGGCGTCCGCCTTCTCCCAGGCGGTCCACGAGGAGGCCGAGCGCAGGGGCGACGACTACACGTTCGCACTGAACGGCCCGCTCCCGCCCTACAGCTTCGTCTGACGTACAGCCCTCGCAGATGACGGGAGGTACCCACGCATGGGCCTCATTTCCCAGCTGCTCACCCTTCCGCTCGCCCCGGTACGCGGCACGGTCTGGGTTCTCGACCAGGTGGTCCAGGCCGCCGAACGCGAACACTACGATCCCGGCCCTGTACGCACGCAGTTGGCCGAGCTGGAGCGTGAACTGCTGAGCGGAGACATCGACGAGGAAGAGTTCGACCGGCGCGAGGACGAACTGCTCGACTGGCTCGCCGAATGCGAGACCTATCAGAGACGCCTGAACGACAATTCCTGATCCTGGGAGATTGAGGTGCTCAACAGATGACCGGCAACGCGAAGATAGGTGCGGCCCTCGTGGGCGGGTACCTACTGGGGCGCACGAAGAAAGCCAAACTGGCGATCGGCTTCGGGATGTTCCTGGCGGGCAAGAAGCTGAGCCTGGATCCGAAGCAGCTCGGCAGGATGCTGGCCGAGTCACCGCTCCTCGGAACCGTCAACGACCAGGTCCGCAAGGAGCTGGTGGGCGCTACCAAGACGGCCGCGGCCAACGCCCTCACGCAGCGGGCGACCGGCCTCGCCGACTCCCTGCGCAAGCGCACCCTCGATCTCGAGGATCCTTCCGGCGCGAAGGCGCGGGACGAGGACGACGCGGACGACGCGACGGACGATGACCGCGACGCGCGGGACGAGGACTCCGAGGACTCCGACGGCGGGGCCGCCGAGGAGAAGCCGGCCCCGCGCCGCAAGGCGGCAGCCAAGAAGTCGGCCAAGTCCGCGGGTGGTGCCGCGTCCGGAGCCCGCCGTACCGCGTCGGGCGGTGCCCGGAAGAAGGCTGCTCCGGCCCGCAAGGCCGCCTCCGGGGCCCGCAGGACGGCTTCGTCGAACGCGCGCCGGGACCGGGGTGGCAGCAATGGCTGACACGGCTTTCGGCAAGCTCAAGGACGACGTGGTCAACAACCCCGCCACCGACCGCCTCAAGGACGAGCTGCAGAACTACGTCAGGGCCCGGGCGCTGCACACGGTCACCAGTCTCGGCCAGAGGCTCGGCGAGGGGGTCGGCAGGCTCGCGGACGGCAAGGACGCCCCCGGTGGTGCGGTGAAGAGCCTCGCCAAGGGCGGCAAGGCGCTCAGCGAGGGCAAGTCGCCGGCGCAGGCAGCCGTCGGCGCGGGTGCCTCCCATCTGAAGGACGTCGTCAAGGACAAGGTCAAGGGTTTGTTCGGCAAGGGGCGCAAGGGCGGCGGAGGCAAGTCGAAGAGCGTCACGATCTCCGAGGACATCGACGTCGGTGTGCCGGTGCGCGAGGCGTACGACCAGTGGACGCAGTTCCAGGAGTTCAGCACCTTCGCCAAGGGCGTCGTGAGTGTCGAGAAGGCCGACGACACCAGCAGCAACTGGAAGGTGAAGGTCGCCAAGTCCACGCGCAGCTGGAAGGCGAACGTCACCGAGCAGGTCCCGGACGAGCGGATCACCTGGACCACCGAGGGTGCCAAGGGGACGGTCAAGGGCGTGGTGACGTTCCACGCGCTCACCGACGACCTGACACGGGTCCTGCTCGTCCTCGAGTACTTCCCCAAGGGACTGTTCGAGAAGACCGGCAACATCTGGCGCGCCCAGGGCCGCAGGGCCCGCCTCGATCTGAAGCTCTACCGCAAGTTCATCATGATGCGCGGTGAGGCGACCGACGGCTGGCGCGGTGAGATCCGTGACGGCGAGGTCGTCATGGACCACGACGAGGCGGTCGAGCAGGAGGAGGCCCGCGCCGAGGAGGAGAACGGCTCCGAGGGGTCCGAGGCGGAGGACTCCGGGCACGACGACGGGACGGACTCCGGGCACGACGACGAGGACGACGACTTCGCCGACGGGGAGGACGAGGAAGCCGCCGCGGAGTATGACGACGAGGCCGAGGAGACCGACGAGGCCCCGGACGACGAGGCCGAGGAGGTCGACGAGGAGCAGGAGGACGAAGCTCCCGCCGACGAGCCCCGGGCCGACGACACCTATGAGGACGAGGACGCGGAGGTCGACGAGGAGCAGGAGGACGAAGCTCCCGCCGACGAGCCCCGGGCCGACGACACCTATGAGGACGCGGACGCGGAGGAGGAGCCCCTGGAGGACGAGGAGCCCCTCGACGACGAGGAAGAGGAAGAGGAGCCGGCCCCCCGCTCCCGTCGTCGTACCGCTTCCGCACGCAGCTGACATGCTTCTCCACAGCACGGATGGGACTGATCCGAAGTGACCGACTCACTGGCCGGCCGTATGGGGGCCTCTTCGGCGGCGTCCCCGTACGGCCAGCAGCAGTCCTCCGCGAATCTGGCCGACATCCTCGAACGTGTCCTGGACAAGGGCGTCGTGATCGCGGGTGACATCCAGATCAACCTGCTCGACATCGAACTCCTGACGATCAAGCTGCGGTTGCTGGTCGCTTCCGTGGACAAGGCCAAGGAGATGGGCATCGACTGGTGGGAGCACGACCCCTCGCTCTCCTCCCGGGCCCGTCCCGGGTCGGGGGCGGAGGTACGGAGTGCTCCGCGCGACGATGCGGCGGTGGACCGGGTGGAAGCGGAGAACGCACGGCTGCGGGCCGAGATAGCCGAGCTGCGGGCCGCCGTGGGGCTGCCTGCCGCTTCGGGCGCCGGGGCCGGCCAGGACGCGCTTCCCGGGCGGGCCGAGGTGGAGAACGCGGAAGGCGAGGAGACGAAGTGACTGCGGAAGTGGATCCGGCGACGGGCTCGGCGATGTCCTACGTCTACGCCGTCAGCCGCGCCGGGACCCCGCTCGACGAGGCACTCACGGGCCGGCCCGGACTGGAGGGAGGCCCACTGCGGGCGGTCCGCGCCGGGGAACTCGTGGCCCTGGTCTCGTCCGTCCCCTCCTCGTCGTACGGGACCGAGGGTGTGAAGGCGCAGATGGAGGATCTCGGCCGGCTGGAGGTGCTGGCGCGTACCCACCACGCGGTCGTCGAAGCCGCCTACGGGCACGCGACCGTCCTGCCCATGCGCCTGATGACGGTCTACCTCGACGACGAACGCGTGCGCGGAATGCTCGGCGAGCGCGAGCCGGAGTTCTCCGCTCTGCTCGCCCGCCTCGAAGGTCATGTCGAGCTGGGCGTGAAGGTCTACGCCGATCCCCGCGAGGCGGTCGCGGTGAGCAGCCGGGGCCCGGAGCCGGACACGGCGGCGAGCCCGGGACGGGCGTATCTGCAGAGGCGCCGGGCCCAGCAGCAGAACCACCGCAGGACCTACCGGGCAGCGGGAGCGGTGGCCTCCGAGGTGGCCACCCGGGTGGCCGGCATCGCCGCTGCGCACGTGACGCACCGTCCGCAGCAGGGAGACCTGGCCCAGGCGGCGGGCGAGAACATCGTCAATGACGCCTACCTGGTCCACGGCACCCGGGCCGACGCGTTCCGTGCGGCTCTCGCCGGGCTCACCGACGACGCCCCGGGCGTGCGCGTCGAGATCACGGGCCCCTGGGCGCCGTACTCCTTCGCGACACCGCCCGCCGCGGGCGGCGGGGAGCCGCGGTGAACGACGAACTGAACGCGGCCATGCCCGGCGCGGGTTTCGCCGAACCCCGCGCCGGGCTTTCCGCCGCGCCCGACGACTCCATCGAGTCGCTGGCCGGACGCCAGGTGGCGCTCATCGACCTGCTGGACCGCCTGCTGAACGGCGGAGCGGTGCTCACGGGAGACCTGGTGCTCTCCGTCGCGGACGTCGACCTGGTGCACATCAACCTGCGCGCGGTGATCCGGTCGATCACGTCGGAGGAACCGGCGCCGTGGTGAGGACCGTACGCATGCCGCCGCACGGCAGCGGTGAACGAACGAGGAGCAGTCCATGAGTGAGGAAGCCGGGGAAGCACAGCCGCGCACACAGGCGGCGAACCTCCAGGAGGTCGCGCAGGCGGCGGCCCGCGCCTTCGACCTCGTGCCCGCGGGCCCCGACGAGCAGGGCACACGCAGCGGACTGGCCCAGCGCCTGGAGACCGACCCCGACACGGTGGAACGCGACCTCATCAAACTGGTGCTGACGATCGTGGAACTCCTGCGCCAGCTCATGGAGCGCACAGCCCTGCACCGGGTCGACGTGGGTGACCTCCGCGAGGACCAGGAGGAACGCATCGGGATGACGCTGATGATCCTCCAGGACCGGATGTCGGAGCTCTGCGAGCGTTACGACCTCACGATGGAGGACCTCAACCTGGACCTGGGCCCGCTGGGTTCACTGCTCCCGAGGGATTCCGGCTGAATTCCGGTGCTCCGTTTCGAGCCGCGTCGAGAGGTAACACGAACACCATGACTGCAGAGAGCGAAGAAACCAAGAAGAATGTGAACGGTTCTGCGGCGAAGGCCGGTACGGGTACCCGGACGGCGGCCGCCAAGGGGCGCCGGACCGCTGCGGCGGCCGGAGACCAGGCCAAGTCCGGCTCGGCGGTCGCAGCCTCGAAGGCCAAGTCATCGGCACAGGACGCCAAGTCCACCGCCAAGAACGCCGCCGAGTCGGCGGAGACCGGTGTCCGGTCGGCCGGCACGGCGACGAAACGGGCCGCCGTCGCCGGCTGGGACACCGGCCGGCAGACCGTCATGAACACGGCGGGCAAGGTGACGTCGACCGCGACGACCGCGTGGACCGTCGTCAAGCACCGCAAGGCCGTGGCCGTGGGCGCCGCAGCGGGCCTCGGCGGTCTCGTCGGTGGCGCGTTCGCCCTCGGACGCCAGACGGCGAAGACCCACATGGGTCCGATCACCCGCCTCACCGGCGGCCGGCTCTGACCGGTCCGCCGGCACCCACCTGCCCCCGGAGGGCCGACAGACGCTGTCGGCCCTCCTTCGTGCCGTACGGGTTCCACCGGGGTGCGGGCCGGTCGCCCGGCGCCCCGCGAACCTCGGCCTCAGGACGACTCCCGCACCACCAGTTCCGTCGGCAGCACGATCCTCGGGCGCTCCTGCGGGGCGTCGCCCGAGGAGCGGTGGGCGATCTCCTCGAGCAGGACGCGGGTCATCGTGCGGCCCATCTCCTCGATCGGCTGGCGCACGCTCGTCAGGGGCGGGTCCATGTGGCGGGCCACCGCGGAGTCGTCGAAGCCGATCAGGGCCACGTCGTCGGGGATGCGGCGGCCCGACTCGCGCAGGATCTGGCGGGCTCCCGCCGCCATCACGTCGGAGGCCGCGAAGACCGCGTCCACGTCGGGGCGGCGCTCCAGCAGCTCCCGCATCGCGCGGGCACCGCCCTCCTCGCTGAAGTCGGCGGGTGCGATCAGCCGCTCGTCGGGGTCGAGGCCCGCCGCGGCGACGGCCTTGCGGTAACCGTCGAGGCGGCGCTGGGCGCCGTAGACGTCCAGGCGGCCGGTGATCGTGGCGATGGAGCGGCGGCCTCGCGATATCAGGTGGTCCACGGCCGCGCGGGCACCCTCGAAGTTGTCGGAGTCGACGGAGGGCAGCGTCTCCGCCGCGTGCCTGCGGCCGCTGATCACGGCGGGCATGCCGAGCTGTTCGAGGAGGTCCGGCAGGGGGTCGTCGGCGTGGACGGAGACCAGGAGCACCCCGTCGACCCGGTGCGCGGTCAGGTACTGGGCCAGCCGGCGGCGCTCACGGTCGTTGCCCGCGAGGGTCAGGAGCAGCTGCATCTCGGTGTCGGCGAGGGCCGCACCGACGCCCCTCACGATGTCGGAGAAGTACGGCTCGGCGAAGAACCGGGTCTCGGACTCGGGTACGACGAGGGCGATGGCGTCCGTGCGGTTGCCCGCGAGCGCCCGCGCCGCACGGTTGGGCACGTACCCCAGCTCGGCGACGGCCGCCTCCACGGCCTCCCTGGTCTGTTCGCTGACCCGCGGCGAGCCGTTGATGACGCGTGAGGCCGTGCCCCGCCCTACTCCGGCCCGGGCCGCTACCTCTTCGAGCGTGGGCCGCCCGCCACTCCGTACTCGCGCTGCCGCCATGGCTGCCTCCCGTTCGCCGTCAATTTCTCACAGCGGGTTGGCCAAACCAAGTCCCGCCGTACGATCCCTCGGCACTTGTCCGGACCCGGCGGTCCTCTGCAGCGCCACACCCCTTGGGAGCGCTCCCAAGCGTACGGGTCCGGATGACGGGCACGTGAGTCGGGCAAGGAGAAGCGGGGCCCGGCGGTGTGCCGGGCCCCGCTGTTCGTCCTGGTGGAGGTCAGACGGTGCCGACCGGGGGCAGCGCGTGGCGGCGGATCACGTCGGAGTACCAGTAGGCGCTCGCCTTGGGGATGCGGCGCTGGGAGGCGTAGTCGACGTAGACCGCACCGAAGCGCTTCGAGTAGCCGTACGCCCACTCGAAGTTGTCCATCAGTGACCAGAGGAAGTAGCCGCGGACGTCCGCGCCGTCGGCGACGGCCCGCTGCACGGCGTCGAGGTGGCCGTGCAGGTACGCGACCCGCTCGGGGTCCTGGACCTTGCCCTCGGGCGAGATGTAGTCGTCGAACGCGGCGCCGTTCTCGGTGATCATCAGCGGGAGGCCGGGGTGGTCGCGGGTGACGTCCATGAGCAGGCTGTAGAGCCCGTCGGGGTCGATCGACCAGTCCATCGCGGTGCGCTCCTTCCCCTCGGCGAGGTGGAAGGCGACGTGCTCCGAACCGGGCCAGGGGGAGTGCGTGCTGGCGCCGTGGGCGTCACTGCGCGCGTAGTCGGCGCCCTGCTCCGGGACGGAGACGATCGTCGGCGAGTAGTAGTTGATGCCGAGGGCGTCGACCGGGCGCGAGATGGTCGCGAGGTCGCCGTCCTTGACCAGCTTCGACCAGTCCACGAGGTGCGACGTGTCGGTGATCAGGTCCTCGGGGTACTCCCCGCGCAGCATCGGACCGGTGAAGACGCGGTTGCCGACCGCGTCGATGCGGCGGGCGGCGTCCGCGTCGGCCTCGCTGCCGGTGAGCGGACGGACCTGGTGGAGGTTGAGGGTGACCGAGGTCTGCGCTGCAGCGGGGAGTTGGGCGCGCAGAACCTCGATCGCCCGGCCATGGGCGAGGTTGAGGTGGTGGGCCGCCTGCAGTGCGGCCGCGGGCTCGGTGCGGCCGGGGGCGTGCACACCGGAGCCGTAACCGAGGTAGGCCGAGCACCACGGCTCGTTGAGGGTGGTCCACATGCCGACGCGGTCGCCGAGGGCGCCGGAGACGATGGCGGCGTAGTCGGCGAACCGGTCGGCGGTCACTCGCTCGGGCCAGCCGCCCGCGTCCTCGAGCTCCTGGGGGAGGTCCCAGTGGTAGAGGGTGGCGACGGGCATGATCCCGGCGTCCAGCAGTTCGTCGACGAGCTTGCGGTAGAAGTCCAGGCCGCGCTCGACGGCCGGGCCCCGGCCGGTGGGCTGGACCCGCGACCAGGAGACCGAGAAGCGGTACGCCTTCAGCCCGAGCTGCTTCATGAGCGCGACGTCGTCGCGGTAGCGGTGGTAGTGGTCGGCGGCGATGTCACCGGTGTCGCCGTTGCGGACCTTGCCGGGCGTACGGCTGAAGGTGTCCCAGATGGACGGGGTGCGGCCGTCTTCGGCGGCGGCGCCCTCGACCTGGTAGGAGGCGGTCGCCGCGCCCCAGATGAAGCCCGTGGGGAACTGTGTCTCGGGCGCCTGCTTCAGTGTGGTGTCAGGTCGTACGACAGTCATGCGGGAGCGCTCCCATGAGTGGAGGGACAAGGACAGGAAGTGCGGGACCCCGGCCCGTACGGCCCGTGGTCGGGCACGGGCCGTACGGAACGGCCTGAGCCGACCGGGGACGGAGCAGGGGGCCGGTGCCGGACCGGAGGGCGGGCCGGGATCGGACCGGGGACAGCGGGGCCGGGATCGGACCGGGGAGGAGCGGTGCGGGCCTGGATCAGCCCTTGACGGCGCCGGACATGATGCCCCCGACGATCTGCTTGCCGAAGATCACGAAGACGACGAGCAGCGGCAGGGTGCTGATCAGCGCGCCCGCCATGACGATGCTCTGGTCGGGCACGTAGGACGCGCTCAGCTGGCCGAGGGCCACCTGGAGCGTGGGGTTCTGCTGGTTCAGTGCGAGGTAGGGCCAGAAGAAGTCGTTCCAGGCCTGGACGAAGGTGAGCATGCCGAGCACCATCATGGCCGGTCGGGCGACCGGAAGCACGATGCTCCACACGATGCGCAGGTTGTTCGCCCCGTCCACCCTGCCCGCCTCGATGAGCTCGTACGGCAGCGCCTCCAGGAGGTACTGACGCATGAAGAACACACCGAACGCGCTCACCAGGGTCGGGAAGATCACCGACTCCAGCTGTCCGCCCCAGCCGATGTCCGACATCATCATGAACAGCGGCACGACGCTGAGCTGCGGGGGGATCGTGAGTGTGGCGATGACCATCGTCATCAGGACGCCGCGGCCCTTGAAGCGCATCTTGGCGAAGGCGTAACCGGCCAGGGTGCAGAAGAACAGCGTCGCCAGGGTGATGCTGGAGGACACGATCACCGTGTTGACGATGGCCTTGCCGAGGTTGGCCTGTTCCCAGGCCGCCTCGAGGTTGTTGAGCAGGTTGCCGCCCGGGAGGAGCGGCGGCGTGGTGTCCAGCACCTCCTCCTGGGTACGGGACGCGGCGACGAGGGTCCAGTACAGCGGGAACAGCGAGCCGAGGCCGACGACCACGAGTGCGAAGTAGGCGAAGGGGCCCGCGTGGTGCTGGCGGCCGGCTCCGGGCTTGAAGCGGCGGCGGCGCGGGGGCTCGTCACGGACCGGCGTCTTGGAGACGCGGCGGTCCGGAGCGGCGATGGGGCTGGTGGTGGTCATGGATATCGCTCCCCGTCAGGCCGCGGTCTTGCGCACGAAGCGCCCGATGAGCCAGTTGATCGCGGCAATGAGCAGCAGCAGGACGAGCATGGCCCAGGCGACTGCGGCGGCCGGACCGAGGTGCCCGAGGTTCCAGCCGTAGTTGTAGAGGTAGATGCTGAGCGTCTCGTACTGGTTCTCGGTACCACCCTGCGCCCCGTTGGCGCCGCCCTCGAGGAGGAGGGGCTCACCGAACAGCTGCATGGAGCCGATGGTCGAGATGACGATCGTGAAGAGGATCGTCGGCCGCAGCGCGGGAATCGTCACGTTGCGGAACTGCTGCCAGCGCGAGGCTCCGTCGATCGAGGCGGCCTCGTACAGATCGGACGGGACGGCCTGCATCGCGGCCAGGTAGATCAGGGTGTTGTAGCCCGTCCAGCGCCAGATCACGATGATGGCGATGGCGATGTTGGACGTCCAGTGGCCGTTGACCCAGTTCGTCTCGCCGACACCGAAGAAGCCGAGGACCCAGTTCAGCAGGCCGCCGTCGGCCCGGAACACCAGGGCGAAGACCAGGGCCGCGGAGGCCACCGAGGTGGCGTACGGCGTGAGGATCACGGTGCGCCAGAAGGTGCTGGCCCGCAGCTTGTAGTTCAGCAGGTGGGCGAGGCCCAGCGCCATCATCAGCTGCGGGACGGTCGAGATGACACCGATGATGAAGGTGTTGGAGACGGAGGTCCAGAATTCGGAGTCCTGGAGGATGTTGCTGAAGTTCTCCCAGCCGACCCATTCCATCTGGTCGAGGCTGGTCATCTCCACCCGGTGGAGGGCGATCCAGCCGGTGTAGACGAGCGGGTAGAGCCCGAAGGCCCCGAAGACGAGGAAGAAGGGCGCGATGTAGGCGTAGGGCGAAGCCTTGTCGTCGAAGCGCCACAGCCGGCTGCGCCAGGCCTGGCGGCCGGGGGACATGGGCTTCGGGCCGCGGCGGCCGGGCCGGGAGCCGTCTACGCCCCTGGTGGGGGTGGTGGTTGCCACAGGTGGGAGTCCTTCCCTGGGGTGTGCCGACACCGCAGGGGCAGGCCGGACCTCTGGTCAGGTCCGGCGGAGGTGTCGGTGAAGGTGCGCGGTGCCGGTGCGGGGACCGGCACCGGTGCGGACCGGCCGGGGCGTGTGGAAGCCGCCCCGGCCGGCCGCACCGGCGAGGGTCAGCCGATCACCTTGTCGATCGCCTTGGTGGCCGCGTCCCAGGCGTCCTCCGGGCTGGTGCCGCGCTGCTCCATGTTGTTGATCTGGGTGGAGATGGTGTCCTTGATGACACCGTCCTTCGGGCCGAGCACGGCCGCGGGGATGACCTGCGCCTCTTCGGCGTAGATCTCACCGATCGGGGCGTTGTTGAAGTACTCCAGCTTGGCGCTCTTCACGTCGGGGAGCTCGTAGGCGCCCTTGTTCGACGGGAAGAGACCGGCGGCCTTGAACACGGCGGCCTGCTGCTCGGGCGCGGTCAGCCACTTGACGAGCTCACCGGCCTCCTTGACGTGCTTGCCCTTCGCGGGCACGGAGAGGAACGAGCCACCCCAGTTGGCAGCGGTCTCACCCGGGGTGCGGGCGATGTCCCACTTGCCCTTGAACTCGTCACCGGCGTACGTGGAGATCTGCGCGGCCATCCACGCCGGGCACGCGACGGTGGCCATGCTGCCCTTGCGCAGGGCCGCCTGCCACGGCGGGCTGAACTGGGCCAGGCCCTGGGTCAGCTTCTTGTCCACCGCCTCGGTGGCGAGCTTCCAGCCCGCCTTGACGCCGGCGCTCTCCTTGTAGATCGGCTTGCCGTCCTTGGAGTAGTACTGCTCCGAGTCCGAGCTCACCACGCCGTTGTACATGGCGCTGGCGGAGTCCATGAAGAAGGTGTCCTTGGGGCCCTTCTTCTTGTACTCCTCACCGAGCTTGAGGTAGTCCTCCCAGCCGCCGGCGAGCTTCGCGGCGACCTCGGTGCGGTCGGTCGGCAGACCGGCCTTCTCGAAGAGGTCACGGCGGTAGCAGATCGACATGGGACCGATGTCGGTGCCGGCACCGATGACCTTGCCCTCGTCGGTGGTCGCCTGCAGCGCCTTCCAGTTCACCCACTGGTCGGTGTCGACCACCTTGGAGAGGTCGGCGAAGGCGTCCGCCTTGGTGTCGACGAGCTCCTTCACACGGCCGACCTCGATGCCGTGCACATCGGCCAGTCCGCTGCCCGTGTTGAGCTGCTGGAGGAACTTGGGGTAGTAGACCTTCTCGTCGGCCGCGACGTTTTCCTTGACCGTGATGTTGGGGTGGAGCTCGTGGTACTTCTCGAAGAGCCCCGCCTCCTTGTAGCCGAACTGGCCGAAGTCGGCCACGGTCAGGGTGATGTTCCCGTTCGCGTCGGCGCCTTCGGAATCCGACTCGGAATCGCCGCAGCCGGTCAGCAGCAGGGCGGTGGCCGTGAGGCCCGTGGTGGCCATGACGGCGGTTCTGCGGCTTCGACCTGCGACGGTGCGGGTGATGCGCATTCCACTACTCCTTGTTCCAGGGTGGGACTGGCGTTCGATCTGCTCGGCATACGCGCCGGTGGGTGCGGGTGCCGGTGGTACGGAGAGGACATGGGCGGTGCCGTCCCCGTACGAGCGAAAAACCTCGTTCGAAATGGGAGCGCTCCCATGCGCTGATGCCGGAAGGTTGCTGCCTCAAGGGGGTGAGTGTCAAGAGTTGAAGACGCTTCCGTTGCCCGAGCGTGTCCTGCAAGTCACGGGAACGTGTCCAGCCGAGGGCTTGCGTTTACTCGAACTCCCTGCATGGGTGGGTCGTGGGTATCTGAATTCCCGCAGGTCATAGGGGTGTTGAACCATGTCTCGCCGGTCCGGCGCCCGGACGGGCCGGCGCAGGGCGCGGTTTCCGCGCCATGTTCGTGAGGGCGGTGACCGCTTCCGCCGCGCGAGGACGCCCGCCGGAAAATGAACGGGTCGGGGCCCCGCGAGGGGGTGGAGGGGGGCCACGGGGCGTTTCCGTGTTCTTTCCCCGAACTCCACCGTGGCGCAAGGCGGTTCCGCTTCGTCCCCCACGGGCAGAGGCGGCGGGCCCCTCCGCGCGCCGTGGCGGACGCGGAGGGGCCGCGGTGGGGGCACGCGCCCCGGCCGGGTGTGGGGGGTGTGGGGGACGGCCGGGGCGCGCGTCGAGGGGGCGGTGGCCGAAGAGGGCTCCGGGCTGCCCGGAGCCGCCGTACGGGCGCCGGACTACCCAAAGAAGCCGTACGGGCGCCGGGCCGACCGGAGGTGCCGGACGCACCGCGCCGCGCCGGTGGGCACGAAGGCGGCGCCGTGCACGGCGGCCGGGGCGCCGACCGCCTTCGTGCGGGTGCTCGTCGTGCAGCGGAGCGTACTGGTGCCCATCGCGTTCCTGCCTCTGTCCTGCCGGGGGTGGTGGCCGCGTCTGCACGCTAGCCGCCACGGACCGGGCGAAGGAGGCCCACGGGGCCGGAGTCGCTGTTCTTAGGGTTTGCTTAAGGAGGGCATCGGCGCCGGTTAAGGCCGGCCGCACCTGAGCGCCCCCGCCCTCCGCCGACCGGCCGGTCCACAGGCCCGCCCCGGCTCGCCGGGCGTCACGGAATCCCGCGCTCCGCCCCTCACCGCCGAGGCCCCCGCCTTCCGTTCCGCCGGCCCACCCGGTGCCCGCGACGCGCGCGCTCGGCCCGGCCGCCGTCGAGCCCTATCCAGATGCGCACCTCCGTGCCGCCGAGCACCGACCGCCCGATCCGCAGGTCACCGCCGGTGGATTCGGCGACCCTGCGGACGATGTCGAGGCCGAGTCCGGTCGATCCCACCGCGTCCCGCCCTCCGGTGCGTCCGCCGGCACCGCGGACCAGGGCGGATTCCGGATCGGGTATGCCGGGACCGGCGTCCGAGACCAGCACGATCACCGCGTCGCCGCTGTGGTGCACGTCGACGGCGAAGGCGGTGCCCTCCGGGGTGTGCCGGAAGACGTTGCCGAGCAAGGCGTCCAGTGCGGCCGCCAGGTCGGGTCCGGCCACCGGGACCCGCACCGTGCGGTCCACACCCGCCAGCCGCACCGTGCGGCCCTCGTCCTCGGCCAGTGCCGACCAGAACCCCATGCGTTCCCGGACGACCTCGGACACGTCGCACCCGGCTCCGGCGCCCGGGGGCCCGCCCTGGGTCTGCGGGCGCTGTTCCCGCGCCGTACGGATGATCGTGTCGACCTCGTGCTCCAGCTGTTCGACGGCGGCCCTGGTCTGTTCGGCGGCCGGGCCCTCGCCCAGGGAGGCGGCGTTGAGGCGGAGCACGGTGAGCGGGGTGCGGAGCCGGTGCGAGAGGTCGGCGGCCAGTTCACGTTCGTTGGCCAGGAGCTGGACCACCTGGTCGGCCATGGAGTTGAACGCGGCCGCGGCGGAGCGGAGCTCGGTGGGCCCCTCCTCCGGGACCCTGGTCCCCAGCCTCCCCTCCCCCAGGTCCTGGGCGGCGCCCGCGAGCCGCTGGGCCGGCTCCACCATCCGTACGCCGAGCCGGTCGGCCACGGCCACGGAGCCGACGACCAGCGCGGTCCCGACCCCCGCGAGCACCAGCCAGGCCGTACCGACGCCGTGGGTGACCGCGCCCTCGGGCACGAACACCTCGACGACCGCGATGCCGCCGGAGCCGAGCGCCGTGGGCTGGAGCAGCGCGGAGCCGCCCGGCACGTCGGCGATGGAGGCGCGTCCCGACGTGCCGACGGCCTCCAGGTCCTCGCGGGCGGCGCGCCGGGTGCCTATTTCCAGGCGGGAGCCGCCCGGCCCGGTGGCGGGCACGTGGACCGCGAGCCTCCCCCGGCCGCCGGGCTCGGTGGACAGGACGGCCCGGGTCAGCTCTTCGCGTTCGGTGGTGACGGTGAGGGTGGGACCGATGGTGGCGGCCTGCCGTTCGGCGTCGGAGAAGGCGCGGTCGCGGGCCATCTCCTTGATGACGAGCCCGAGCGGCACCGCGAAGGCGATCACGACCATGGCGGTGACGGCCAGGCAGACCTTGACCAGGGCCCATCTCATGCGGACGGCCCCGTGGCCGGTGGTTCGAGCTTGACTCCGACTCCGCGCAGGGTGTGCAGGTAGCGCGGCCGGGCGGCCGTCTCGCCCAGCTTGCGCCGCAGCCAGGAGAGATGGACGTCGATGGTCTGGTCGTCCCCGTAGGACTGCTTCCAGACCTCGGCCAGCAGTTCGCGGCGGGGGACGACGACACCGGGACGGCCCGCGAGGAAGGCCAGCAGGTCGAATTCACGGCGGGTCAGGTCCAGTACCGTGCCGTCCAGTTCGGCCTGCCGGCGCAGCGGGTCGACGGAGAGCCCGCCGACCTGGATGACCCGCGGCGGCGGGGCCCCGGCGCCGGCTCCGCGGGTGCGGCGCAGCACGGCCGCCATGCGGGCGGAGAGGTGCTCCACCGAGAACGGTTTGGTCAGGTAGTCGTCGGCCCCGTCGTTGAGCAGCCTGACGATCTCGGCCTCGTCGTCCCGCGCGGTCGCGATGATCACGGGTACGTCGGTGATGGAACGCAGCATCTTCAGGGCCTCGGCGCCGTCGAGGTCGGGCAGCCCGAGGTCGAGGACGACGACGTCGAAGCGGAAGTGCGCGACTTCGCGCAGTGCTTCGAGCGCGGTGCCGACACTCCTCACCGTGTGCGAGGCCTCGGTCAGGTGCCGGATGAGGGCGGAACGTACGAACTGGTCGTCCTCGACCACGAGCACACTGGGCATGCGCCGCACCGTAGCCCATACGGGGAAGCGGGCTCCCTCCAGGACGGCGCCCGCGCGGGTGGTGCAGGATGTGCCCGATGCAACGAGGACTCGTACACGCGATCGCCTGGTCGCTCGCCACGGGTGCGGCGGTCACGCTGTCGTGGTGGGGCGTGCACACGGTCATGTCGGGGACGGCGTACGACCCTCCGCGTGCCGTCCCGATCCCGGCGGGGGCGCGGGGCGGGCAGCCCACGGACGCGCCCGTGTCGTCCTCGACGCGTCGCGCGCTCCCCTCTCCCCCGCCGGGTGCCGCGGCCTCCCGGGCCGCACCCACACCTTCCCCCCGCCCTCCACGGCGGCCGTCCTCCCGTCCGCCGGCCGCGAGCGCGAGCCCGGCGAAGCCTTCGGCGCCTCCGGCCGTCCCGGGCGAGGTGAAGAGTTACCCGACGCGGGGCGGCAGGGTCGTCCTGGAGCTGGCGAAGGACTCGGCGAAGCTGGTCTCGGCGACGCCCGAGCCGGGCTGGTCGATGCAGGTGTGGACGAACCCGGGGTGGATCCGGGTGGACTTCGGCGACGGGGCGGGCGCGACCGTGTCCGTCTTCTGCACCTGGAACGGTCATCCGCCGATGGTGCAGACGGTGGACCCGTAGCCCCGCCTACGTGAAGGTGCCGGGCGGCGGCACGGGGGAGGGCTTGGCGCCCGCATCGGTGACGACGGCGGCGCCCCCCGTGAAGTCGGCGAGCGCGCGGCCGTGCTCGACGCGGCCGGGGTGCGGGTCGCCCGCGACCCGCCGGGTCAGCTCGGCGACCGCGACCGGCAGGCCGGAGGCGACCAGGACCGCGTTGCCGAAGCGGCGCCCGCGCCAGACGGCCGGATCGGCGGCCAGGGCCAGCTCGGGGAAGAGGGACGCGGCCGTGGCGATCTGCCCGCGCAGGTGCGCGAGCGGCGGGCCGTCGGCGAGGTTGGCGGCGTACTGGCCGCCGGGCTTCAGCACCCGGCGCACCTCGGCGAGGAATTCGGCGGAGGTGAGGTGCGCGGGGGTGCGGGCCCCGCCGAAGACGTCGGCGATGACGAGGTCCGCCCAGCCGTCCTGGATCCTGCCGAGTCCGGCGCGGGCGTCCACCGAGCGCACCCGTATCCGGGCCTGCGGGTCCAGCGGCAGTTCCCGGCGGACCAGTTGGACGAGCGGCGCGTCGATCTCCACGATCTGCTGGGTGGAGCGGGGACGGCTCGCGGCGATGTACCGGGCGAGCGTGAAGGCCCCGCCGCCGAGGTGGACCGCCTGCAGGGGCCTGCCGGGCGGCGCGGCGAGGTCGATGACGTGGCCGAGCCTGCGCTGGTATGCGAACGAGAGGTGAGCCGGGTCGTCCAGGTCCACGTGGGACTGGGGCGCGCCGTCCAGCAGCAGCGTCCAGGCGCGCGGGCGCTCGCGGTCGGGCACGAGCTCGGCGAGGCCGCCGTCCACCGTCGCGGACACGGGCTCCCGCTGACGCTCCGGCCGCTTCCGGTCGCCCGCGCCCCGGACCGCTCCACGACGTGCCACGCGTGCTCGTCCTCGCTCACCGGTTCGGGCCGGCACCTCGGAGGACCGGCGACGGCGGGAGATCCGCCCACCTGCCCATTATGGCCTCAGCGGCAGTTGTCGGCCGCCTCGATCGTCCGGGCCGCCTGGTCGAGGGCGGCCCGGAGCACGGCCGGGTCGGTGACAGGGGTCTCCGCCACGGGCGGCAGGAGCCAGCCCCCTCCGACGACGGGCGGCTCGGCGGGGACACGCAGCCCCCGGCCGTCCGTCCGCGTACAGGCGCTGCCGGGCACGTCCCACGCCTCCGCCGTGCCGGGGGGTACCAGGAAGCCGAGGACGGCGCAGGCCCCGTCGTGCAGGACGGGGCCGACGGGGTCGTTCTCCGCTCCCCTGCGCAGGATGTCCACGGCCTCCAGGCCCTGACGCGCCGGGACGGTCACCAGGTCGCACGGTGTGGTTTCCGGGCCCATGTGAGGCAAGGGAACCCCTCCTCTCGTCTCGACGAGACGGCGCCGCGCCCCGTCTCCGCATGGACCAACGCGCCGACGGCGTCAAGGGCTACGGCGGCACGCCGCCGCAAAGGGTGGCAGTTCATGGCGGATCACGGGTGAGATGTCCCGTTTTATTGGCAAACGCTGCGTGTGAGGCGTGACACAACAGGTACGTTCTTGCTCCGCCGGGACACCGGAAGCAGGAACCCGGCTGCGCCAGAGAGGGCTCCGCCATGGTGTCGGCACGGGCAGTTCCCAACCTCGTCTTCCGTCGGCTGCGCGGACAGCGCTCCGCCGGGGAGTTCGCGGCCGCGGTCCGCAGGGCCGCACGCGAGATCGGTGAACAGGTCGCGTGCGACGCCCGGTACATCGGACGCGTGGAGTCGGGCGAGATCCGCTGCCCCAACTACGCGTACGAACGGGTGTTCCTGCACATGTTCCCCGGGACGAGCCTCGCGGACCTGGGTTTCTCGGCCCGCGAGAGCGTGCGCGGCCGGGGGGCCCGCACGACACCTCTGCCCCCGCCCACCACACCCCCCACGCTCGACAGCGACATCCACGAGGAGAGCGACGTGCTGCGTCGCGTGTTCATGACCAGCGGTACCACCACGGTGGCGGCCGCGTCCCTGGGCCTGGGCGGCCGTCCAGCCGCCGCGAGCCCCCTTGCCGTACCCGCGCAACGCCGGGTGGGCGAAGCCGAGGTGAGCGCCGTCGAGCAGGCGGTGCGCCGGATCCGGCTGCTGGACGACCGGCACGGTGCGGACGGCCTGTACCGACAGGCCTCCCAGCCGCTCCGGGCCGCGTACGCCCTGCTCGATTCGGGGACCACCACACGGCGCAGCACGGCGGACCGGCTGCACGCGGGCGCCGGTGAACTGGCGATCTCCGTGGGCTGGCTGGCGCACGATTCGGGACGCTTCGACGACGCGCGCTCCCATTACGCGGAGGCGCTCGCGACGGCGCGGCTGGCGGGGGACTCCGCCCTGGAGGCGCACGCGTTCTGCAACGCGTCGTTCCTGGCCCGGGACACGGGACGGGCCCGCGAGGCGGTCCGCGCGGCGGAGGCCGGGCAGCGGGCGGCCCGGCCGCTCGGTTCGCCCCGGCTGCTGGCGCTGCTGGCGCTGAGGGAGGCGGGGGCCCGGGCGTGGCTGGGGGACCGCACGGGGTGCGAGCAGGCGATCGGGCGCGCGCAGGCGGCGTTCGACCACGGGCCCGGCGACGCGGACCCGGAGTGGATGACCTTCTTCCGGGAGGCGGAGCTGGAACTGCTGGAGGCGCAGTGCTGGTCCGCCCTGGGTGACTGGCCCCGGGCTGCGCGCCATGCCCGGCGGGCGACCCGGCTGCAGGATCCGCATTTCACCCGGAACCTCGCGCTGTACCGCGCGCAGCTCGCCGGAGACCTGGCGCGGGCGGGCACGGCCGACGAGGCCGCGGCGGCGAGTCACGAGGTGCTGGACCTGCTGGACCGGGTCCGGTCCTCCCGGATCCGCGGGATACTGGCGAGCACCGTACAGGTGCTCCGGCCGCAGGGCGGCCCGGAGGTGACGGCCCTCCTGGCCCGCTACGAGGAACTGCCCCCCGGCGCCTGAGGCGGGGCCCCGCCCCCTCCGGACCGGGCCGGACGGATCCAGCCCGTCCAGGGCCCGAACCGGCCGGCCCGCGCCGGAGAACCTGAGCGTGCCCGGGCCGGCGGGCCCGCTCGAACGGACCGGACCGGGCCGGAAACCGGCCCGGGCGCCCGGCTTGGACACGCCGGGCCAGGATCCGCCTGCCGTGCGCAGCCGGCGGGCATCACGATGAGCTCCGTGCGGTGCGGTCCCGGACAGCTCCACCGCATCGGAGGTCTTCGTCTCGGCCGAGCCCGGCAACGGTCGGCAACGCTCGTGATCAACACACCTGGCGGTCCAGGTGGCCCGTGTCGTTCCAGCGCTCCAGCGCAGGGAGGCCGTACGCCCAGCCCAGCACCGACAACGACGTGGGCTCCAGCCTGATCCGCGCGGCGAACGACACGTCCTCACCCAGCCACCGCGCCCCCAGCGCCCGCAGGATGTGTCCGTGGGCGAAGACCAGCACGTCGCGGTCGGCGGAACGCGCCCACTCCACGACCTCGTCCGCCCGGGCCGTGAGTCCGGCGAGGGTCTCGCCGCCGGGGACTCCGTCGCGCCAGATGAGCCAGTCCGGCCGGTCCGCCCTGATCTGCGCCGGGGTGAGGCCCTCGTAGTCCCCGTAGTCCCACTCCATCAGCGCGTCCCACGGCTGGGCCCGCTCACCGAAACCGGCGATCGCACAGGTCTCGGAGGCCCGGACGAGCGGGCTGGTCCGCACCTCGACGCCGGGCAGGCCGCTCCAGGGCTCCCTGTGCAGCCGCTCGCCGAGCAGCTTGGCGCCCTCACGACCGGTGCCGAGGAGGGGGATGTCGGTCCTGCCGGTGTGATTGCCCTGGACCGACCACTGTGTCTGGCCGTGCCGGGCGAGCAGGATTCGCGGTGCCATGACGGCTCTCCCTGAGAATACGGAGATCCGAAGATCCGAGGACCCTGGGATCCGATGGGTCCGGGACGGCGGTGTCCGGGACGGCGACGGGGCGGCGGACGCGGACGGCCGGCCGGGGGACCGGTGCGTGCGGGGCCCTGCTCCATCATCTCCCACCTGCTTCACGGGCAACCTGGGGGGCGGCGTCCGCGTCCCTCTCAGCGCGTGGCCAGGAACGTCCGCGTGGGACGGGCCCCACGGGGAACCAGTGCGTACGACCGCCGTACGGTTGAACGCCCGCCGTCGACCGCATGAACATTGGGGAGAGCAACCGGATGCCGCACGCCACCGCCGCGACACCGTCCGCCGGTCCCCGGCCCCGCTGGTGGACGGAACTCCCTCTGCTCGCGGTGGTGTACGGGCTGTACTCGGCGGGCCGGCTGCTGGTCCACGAGAACGTACCGGCGGCCGTGGAGAACGGCCTGGCGATACTCCGCCTGGAGAAGGCGCTGCATCTCAACGCCGAGCACCCGCTGAACCGGCTGCTGACCGCCCGTCCCACGCTCGGGATACCCGCCGACTTCGCGTACGCCTCCCTGCACTACCTGGTCACCCCGGCCGTCCTGGTCTGGATCTTCCGGCGCCGTGCGGCCGCCTACCGGGCGGCCCGCACCTGGCTGATGACCTCCACGCTCCTCGGGCTGGCCGGCTACACGCTGCTGCCGACCTGCCCGCCCCGGCTGCTCGACGCCCACCACGGTTTCGTCGACACGATGGCGCAGTACAGCGCGTACGGCTGGTGGGGCGCGGGGGCGAGCGCCCCGCGCGGGCTCAGCGGAATGACCAACCAGTACGCGGCGATGCCGAGTCTGCACGTCGGCTGGGCGGTGTGGTGCGGCGTCCTGCTGTGGCGCCACGGCCGTCACCCGCTCGTCCGGGCGGCGGGCGTGGCCTATCCGCTGATCACCGTGCTCGTGGTGATGGGGACGGCGAACCACTATTTCCTCGACGCTGTGGCCGGCGCCGCCGTGATGGTCCTCGGCGCCCTTCTGACCAGGCCGTTCATGCGGATCGCGGACCGCGTCAAGGACCGGGTGAGGGCGGCGCCCGCCCCCGTGCCCGCGATCGTCACCCGGGCGGAATCCACGATTGTCGGTGACGGATGCAACACTTCCGCGGGTGAGCGAATACCCGGACAGCGGACCGCCTCCGCAGATTCCAGCGACGCGAGACCCCGCTCGACAGCCGAGGCCGGTGACGACGCTCCGGCAGCGGCTCGCTGAGCTGCGCGGTCCGTCCGTCGCACCGCATCCGCTCGACGCACGCGCGCTGGCCGCGCTCGCCGCCAACCCCGGATGCAAGCGGCGCGCCCTGCTCGACGGCGCCGGCGTCGACAAGGCGGTGCTGGCCACGGCACTCGGCTCCCCCGCCGCGTTCGGCCAGTCCCAGTTCGCGTTCGTGCGGGGCAACGCCTTCGAGGCCAAGGTCAAGGCCGACGGCGGCACGGAGCTGCTCCGCCTCCTCGTCGAGCGGCTCGGCGGCGGCGCCGAGGCGCCGGCCGCGGCCACGGTGCCCGATCTGACGGCCGCGGGCCCCGAGGGCCGCGCCGCGCGTACGGCACTGGCGCTGCGCGAGGCCACGGCTGCGGGCGGCTGGACGCTGCTCGACCATCCGATGCTGGCCCTGGAGGTCGCGGGCTCGCCCGCCTACCTGGAGCCGGACGCCGTGGTGGTGCACCCCGACGGCACCTGGACGGTCGTCGAGATCAAGTCCTTCCCCATGATCGACGCCTCGGCGGACGCCGCGAAGGTCGGTGCGGCGGCCCGCCAGTCCGCCGTCTACGTGCTCGCGCTGGAGCGGGTCGCCGAGGTGACCGAGGGCGCCGGGGTCGGGCACCGGATCCTGCTGGTCTGCCCGAAGGACTTCTCCAACCTGCCGACCGCCTCGGTCGTGGACGTGCGTAAGCAACGTGCCGTCACCCGCCGCCAGCTGACCAGGCTGACCCGTGTCGAGGACATCGCGGCGGCCCTGCCCGAGGGCACCACCTTCGACCCGGACCGTTCCGCCGAGGAGCTCGGCACGGCGGTCGAGTCCGTCCCCGCGGCGTACGCCCCCGAGTGCCTGGCCGCGTGCGAGCTGGCCTTCCACTGCCGGTCCAGGGCACGCGCCGAAGGCGCGGTGGAGGCGCTGGGCCGGAGCGTGCGGGGTGAGCTCGGCGGCCTGAGGACGGTCGCCGAGGTACTGGCCGCGGCGGCCGGCGAGAAGGGCGACCCGGCCGACCCGACGGTGGCGGCGCTGCGCAGGGCGGCAGCCCTGCGGGCCGAGGCCCTGGCCGCAGCGGGCGGTGGCGTCCCGTGTCGCTGATCAGCACCCTGGCCCGGCTGGAAGCGGTCGACAGCGGGCGGGCCCAGCCGCTCGCCACCGTGCGCCACCGGCATCTGACCGGCGAGCCGCTCGTGCTGGTGCCGCTGACGACCGCCGGTGAGGCGGGCGCGCCGCTCGGGGCGCTCGTGGGCACGGACCGTGCGGCGCCCCGGCTGCTGACGGTGGCCCAGCCGCGCGACCGCGACCTGCGGTTCGCGTTCCTCGCCGAGCTGGCCGAGGCGGTGCTGCCGCACATCGAGTCCTACGCCGACGCCGTCGAGCCCGCCGAGCGCAGCGAAGTCGATCCCGCGACCGGCAAGAAGGTCAAGGTCGAGGTCGAACTGTGCGCGGACGCGGCGCAGTTGATCGTGCCCAGCAGGGCCGGCATCGATTTCGTACGGCTGCTCGGGCGGTCCATGCGGTTCCGGCGCACCGCCGAGGACGACCCGGACACCCCCTATCCGGCTCCGGCCCGCGTGCCGCTGCTCGGCCGCTGGCTGACGCATTACGGGGAGCGGGCCAGGGTGCCGGGCTCCTCGCTGCTGCTCGCCGCGACGGATCTGCTGAACCGTCACTGGGCGACGGGCCAGAGCAGCCTGGAGGACCAGCATCTCGGCGCGCTGCTCGCGTGGGTCGACCCGCCGGACGGACGGTCCGGTGCCGAGGCGGCACTCCGGGCGGAGCTGGAGCGGGACCGTGCCGGTCAGCTGGTCTGCCCGCCGGCCGGACCGGCGACGGATCCGGCGTTCGACAACAGGCTGCTGGCGCCCGCGATCGAGCGGTACGACCGGGCGCGCACCGCGCTGGCCGCCGCGGAGGACGCCGTCGACGCCGACACCCGGCTCGGTGAACTGAGCGACGCCGAGCGGGAGATCAGGTCGCTGCTCGCCGGGGTGCTGCTGCCCACCTGGGACGCGGTGTGGCGGGGACTCGACCTGCTGCGGGGGCTTCCGGAGGGGGCGAGGTCCGGGGAGCGCTGGACCAGGGACCGCTGGTCGTTCACCGCGCACCGGGACCGGGTGCGGGCGGGCGAGCCCCCGCAGCCGCGCCGGGACGACGCGGTGACGGCGGCCCGGAAACTGGCGTCGAGGGAGACGGCCCAGGCGCAGCTGGACGCCCAGGAGGCACTGGACGATCCGCTGGTGCTGGCGGGGCGGAGGCTGGCGGGCGAGGCGTTCGTCGGGGAGGTGACGGAGGTCGAGATGGTGTACAGCGGGTCGAAGCGGCCCTCGCCGCGTCCCCTGGTCACGGTGCTCACCGACGAGCGCCCGCACCTCGGTGAGCGGACCAAGGTGTACCGCTCGCTGGACGGGAAGCCGCAGACCGCGGAGTTCGTGGGGTACGCGGCCGAGGAGGCGGGGAGCGCCGGGACGGCCGGTCTCGTCCTGCGGATCACGGACCGGATGGGCCGGAGCAAGGAGCCCGCCCCCGGTTCGGTGCCCGAGCCCGGGGACCGGATCGTCTGGACCCTGTTCGAGCACGATCAGCGGGGCGGCCCGAAGCTGCCTGATCCGGATGAGACCCCCTGGACCCATGGCGGCCCGCCGGACGCCGCCGGCGGGCCTGCCGAGCAGCCCGATCCCGTGACCGCGGAGGACCTCCTGTGACAGCCGTATCCGGCCCGGGCGCCTCGGCGGCACGGGCGACCGACGCGATCCTCGGCGACACCCTGCGGGGCACGGCGCGCGGCATCGTGGTGGATTCGCCGCCGGGTGCGGGGAAGTCGACCCTGGTGGTGCGTGCCGCGCTGGAGCTGGCGGCCGCGGGCCGCCCGTTGATGGTGGTCGCGCAGACCAACGCCCAGGTGGACGACCTGGTGGTGCGGCTGGCCGAGAAGGCTCCCGAGCTGCCGGTGGGCCGGCTGCACAGCAGCGATTCCGATCCGTACGACAAGGTCCTGGACGGCCTGGACAACGTACGGAAGTCGGCGAAGGCGGCGGATCTGGCGGGTCTGGACATCGTCATCTCCACGGCCGCCAAGTGGGCGCACGTGAAGAACGTGGAGCCGTGGGGGCACGCGATCGTCGACGAGGCGTACCAGATGCGCTCGGACGCCCTGCTGGCCGTGGCCGGGCTGTTCGAGCGGGCACTGTTCGTCGGGGACCCGGGCCAGCTGGACCCCTTCTCCCTCGTGGGCGCCGACCAGTGGGCGGGTCTCTCGTACGACCCGTCGGCGAGCGCCGTCTCGACTCTGCTCGCGCACAACCCGGAGCTCCCGCAGCACCGGCTGCCCGTGTCGTGGCGGCTGCCGGCGTCGGCGGCGCCGCTGGTCTCGGCCGCGTTCTACCCGTACACGCCGTTCCGCAGCGGCACCGGCCACGGTGACCGGCGGCTGTCGTTCGGCGTGCCCTCGGACGGGTCGGGCCCGGACCGGGTCCTGGACGAGGCGGCGGAGTCCGGCTGGGGACTGCTGGAGCTCCCGGCCCGGCACACCCCGCGCACGGACCCCGAGGCGGTCCGGGCGGTGGCCCTGGTGGTCCGCCGGCTGCTGGACCGGGGTGGCGCCGCGACGAGCGAGCGCGCCCCTGACCCGGTCCCGGTGACGGCGGAGCGGGTCGCGGTCGGTACGGCCCACCGGGACCAGGCCGCCGCGGTCCGGGCCGCGCTCGCGGAGCTGGGGGTGACGGGGGTCGCGGTGGACACGGCGAACCGGCTCCAGGGCCGTGAGTTCGATGTGACGGTGGTCCTGCACCCGCTGTCGGGCCGCCCGGACGCCACGGCGTTCCACCTGGAGACGGGCCGCCTGTGCGTGCTCGCCTCCCGGCACCGGCACGCGTGTGTCGTGGTGTGCCGTGCCGGGGTGGCGGACCTGCTGGACGAGCACCCGTCGACGGAGCCGGTCCAGCTGGGGGTGACGGTGAAGTTCCCCGACGGCTGGGAGGCGAATCACGCGGTCCTGGCGCATCTCGCCGAGCACCGCGTGCATTGGGCGCCCTGATCCTGGGCAGCGCTCTTGCGCCGGGCTGGACAATGGAAGGTGGCCGTCCGGCCGTACGAGGAGGGAACCCCACATGGCACGACCCGAGCGGAACGAGCGGCAGAGGCTGCGTCCGGCACCGCTGCTCTTCGAGCCGTCGGAGGCGGCAGCCGATCCGGAGCACTTCTTCGACCTGGAGTCGATGGAGGACCCGAAGAAGCTGCTGGCCCGCGCGACGGAGCTGACGCTCGCCTTCCGGGCGGCGACCGACCGGGCCGTGGAGTTCCAGGCCGTGGCCGCCGCCCAGCTCGCCGATCCGCGCCGGTTCGACCGGCTCACGGCCGCGGACATAGCCGAGCGCGCGGAGTGGACCGAGGACTACACCAAGAAGATGATCGAGTTCGGCCGGTCCCTGCTGGACGAGCCCACGCCCTGACCTCGGTAGCCTCCGGCCGCACCGGCATCACTGCGGGTACACCCGTGGCATATGCCGATGGGCAAGATACTCCGTACGCCCGCACCCTGTCCGGCTTTCGGCGACTCCGGGAAACAGAGTCGTCACTGCCGGTAGACATGACGCCATGACCGCATGGCTGAATGACGAAACGACTCTGCAGGCCGGTGCCGCCCCGCACCACGGCGCCGGCCTCCTGGCCCTGCTGCGGCAGCGCGCCGGCGACAGGGCCGCCCACGTCACGGCGGCCGGGGCCGCGTGGCTGGCGGGAGCTTCGTCCTGCCCCCGCAGCACTCTCTCCCGGTGGGAGTCCCACCCCCGCTCCCCCGGGGTGCTGCCGTGCGGCTCCCTGTTCGACATCGTGAGCGTGCCCGCCCTGTTCGGCAGGCGCATGCTGGAGCAGCTCTGGGCGGAGGGGCCCGGGTCGGGTCCGGTGGCCACGCACCGGGGCCGGACGCTGCTGTTCGCCTCCCCGGGCACGGCGCAGCGGCTGCCGTCCCTCCTGGCGTGGGAGGAGTGGGGCACGGGGCCGGCCGCCGGATCCCGGCGGCAGCGGGGCGGTCTGCCACCGGTGCTCTGTCACGGCACGGGGGACGCGGTCACCGTCCCGCCCCTGACCGGCGGTGCGGACACCGGCGGGCCCCGCTGGGTGGTCGCTCCCGGCACGCGCACCCCCTGGCTTCCGGGCCCCGACGTGCTGCTGTGGGCCTGTGTCCGGGCGGGCAGGTCGGCGGCCCCGTCGACCACCGGGAATTCGATTTTTCCTCCCGCCGATGCGGGTGCTAATGTCTACGACGTCAGCAGGCGCCGTTAGCTCAGTTGGTTAGAGCAGCTGACTCTTAATCAGCGGGTCCGGGGTTCGAGTCCCTGACGGCGCACCGACGGAAGAAGCCCCCTCGCGCGAGCGAGGGGGCTTCTTCGTGCGTCTGGGCAGGTCAGGTGCCGGTGGCGATGCGGACGGTCCATGCTCCCGACCGGGTCCGGTCGGCGACGTCGATGCGGACGCGTTCGCCCGGCACGGTGTAGCGCTCACCCTCCCGGAGGGGGGCGTCCGCGAGCGGTGGGTAGACCGACCGGTCCCAGCAGGCGTCGGACCCGGGGTGGGCGTCCAGCACCTCGACCGGTCCGCCGCCGGACGGCGTCGTGTTGCGGATGCGGTAGACGAGCACGCCCTCGGTACAGGTCGTCCGGTCGTTGCCCGTGGCGCTGCGGGCCTCGACGGCCAGCGCACTGTCCGCGCCGGTCCTGATGACCGCGAGCCGGGTCCCGATGGACGCGCCCGGCGCGGGCACCTCGGCCATGGGTTCCAGGGTGAGGTCGGCGGTGCCCTGCACGCACACGACCTCCTCGCCCTCCAGCCAGCCGAGCTTCCACTTGTGCCAGCCGAACAGGTCCGGGGACAGGCCGAACTGGCTGCCCATCACGTCCCAGTCGCCGACGTAGGTGTCCCAGTCGCCCTTTCCGTCCTCCGGCCGGTGGTAGAGGTCCGCCAGGTCGAAGACGTGCCCGGTCTCGTGCGCCAGGACGTTCCGGTCCGGCGGGTGCTCCTCGAACAGGGTGACCACACGCCTGATGTCGGTACCGTCGGCGCTCAGCGGCCGGTCGAGGTTGACGACCTTGGTGGCGTCGGAGTCCACACCGGGGGCGCCCGGGTCGGCGACGAGGTAGACGATGTCGTACGCGGAGAAGTCGGTCCGCCCGTCGGCCGCCGCGATCGCGTCGCGCAGATAGGCGCTGCGGCGCCCGGAGTCCCAGTCACGCTGTATGCCGTACCGGGTGGACGGGTGCGGCATGGGTGTCCACTGCCGTTGCGGGTGGGCGCGGAGCTCGAACTTCCCGTACGAGGCGCGGCGGAAGAAGCGGGAGGTCGAGGGGAAGTAGTCGGCGGCGAGCGCTTCGGGGGACACGGCGGGGTCGGAGTCGGGGAACGAGAGGAAGACCATGACCGCGTCGAGGGTGCGGTCGGGGCGCGGGTAGGCGTCGTTCCAGGTGTCGAGTCCGAGGGAGTGGTGCGCCCCGGTCCTCGGCAGGGCGCACGGTCCCGCGTCACGCGTGGCCGCCACGACGGGTCCGGCGACGAGTCCGGTGGCGGCGAGCGCCAGGAGAGAGGTGAGAGCAGCCGCCGCACTGCGCAGGTTCGGCCTCTCCACTCCCCCGGATCCGTGCTGACGCGGCACATCTACCTCCGGGTGGCGAATGCGGGGTCATCCCCTCACCCTGTGCCGTTCCGGCTGTGCACGCCCTGTTGTGCTGCCCCACACGGGTCAGCGGATCAGCGGGTCGGCGGATCCGGTGTGATCACCCGAAGGCAGATAACCCCTTTCACACACAGTCACAATCGCTCACCAGAGAAGCGAGATCGATCGAGGAAGTGCAAAAATGACCACTTGTGGTAAATCTGCATAAAAACGCCATCAGCTGGACAGGCGCGAGACGGGCATGAGCCACGGGCGTGCCGCAGGTCCGGAACGGCAGGCGCATTGGAACGGCCGACGCGCCACCCTCTATGCTTCACCTCGTTTTCCCGCGTGGTTCCCGCCTCCGGCGCGGCGCTCCAACTCCACGCCCTGCCCGGCCATACCTGTTCATGACAATCTGCACAGCGGGAGCGAGCGGTGAGCGGAACCTCCGAAGGGCCGATGGGCCGGGCAGGCACGGCCCACGGCGTCGGCTCCTCAGAGGTCACGCAGTGTGATCATCAGATCTCGAGGCTCTCCGAGCTGCGCGAGTACCGCGCCGCCTTCGCCGCGTCCGCCCTCCCGATGGCCGTCGTCGACCACCACGGCCGGATCGTCAGGCCGAACGGCGCGCTGGGCGAGCTGCTCGGTGCCGACCCCGCTTCCCTGACCGGGCGGCCCGCGGCCGACCTCGTCGGCCTCTCCTCGGACAGCCCCACCTGGCGCGCGTACACCGAGGTCCTGCGCGGCTCCCGGCCCCGGCTCCGGTACACCCGGCGGCTCGCGCACGCCGACGGCCGGCCGCTGTGGGCCGAGGTCACCGTCGTGCCGATGAGCGGCCAGGACACCGGGAGGGGCCGTGCACTGCTGTCCGTCGCCGACGTCAGCGACCGCCGGGAGCTGCGGGAGCGGCTGCGCCACCTGCGGATGCACGATCCCGTGACCCGGCTGCCCAACCGCACCCTGTTCTTCGAGCGGCTCACGGCCGCCCTGGAGGATCCGCCCTTCCAGGACGGGTCGTCGCCCCGGCCCGGCCGGATCGGGCTCTGCTATCTCGACATCGACGGTTTCAAGGCGGTCAACGACACCCTGGGGCACCGCACCGGTGACCGGTTGCTCGCCGCCGTGGCCGAGCGGCTCACCGACTGCGCCGAGGCCGGCGGTCGCCGCGCCGGCGGCCATCTGGTGGCGCGCCTCGGCGGTGACGAGTTCGCGATCCTGGTCGAGGGCTCGTCGGGCACGCATCAGCTCACCGATCTCGCCCGTACGGTGCTCAGCGCCCTCCAGCGGCCGTTCGACGTGGCCGGGCACCGGCTGTCGGTCTCCGCGTCGATCGGGGTGGTGGAGCGGGCGTCGGCCGGCACCTCGGCCACCGCCCTGATGCAGGCCGCGGACACCACCCTCTACTGGGCGAAGGCCGACGGCCGGTCCCGCTGGACCCTCTTCGACCCCGAGCGCAACGCGCACCGGATGACCCGGCAGGCGCTCTCCTCCACGCTCCGCCCGGCCGTGGAGCGCGGGGAGTTCACCCTGGAGTACCAGCCGCTGGTCGGCATGGCGGACGAGGTCGTACGGGGTGTGGAGGCCCTGGTCCGGTGGAACCACCCGCGGTTCGGGCTGCTGGCGCCGAGCCGGTTCGTCCCCATCGCGGAGGAGGACGGCACGATCGTCCAGCTCGGCCGGTGGGTGCTGCGCACGGCCTGCCGGCAGGCCCGCCGCTGGCAGCTGGGACACCCGGACGAGCCCGCGCTGTTCATCAGCGTCAATGTCGCCGTGCGGCAGCTCTGGGACTCCGACCTGGTCGCCGATGTGGCGGAGATCCTCGCCGAGACGGGCCTCGCACCCGGGCTGCTGCAGCTGGAGCTGACCGAATCGGCGGTCATGGGCTCGTCCGGCCGGCCGCTCCGGGTGCTCCAGGCGCTCAGCGACATGGGCGTCCGTATCGCGATCGACGACTTCGGCACGGGCTACTCCAACCTCGCCTATCTGAGCCGGCTGCCGGTGTCCGTGCTGAAGCTGGACGGCTCCTTCGTGAGCGGTTTCCGCTACGAGGACGGCGCGCACCCCAGCCCGGCCGACGAGACGATCGTCGAGGCCATGGTGCAGCTGGCGCACCGCCTGGGCCTCACGGTCACCGCGGAGTGCGTGGAGACCTCGGGCCAGGCGGAGCGGCTGCGCCGGATCGGCTGTGACACCGGGCAGGGGTGGCTGTATTCGCGTGCGGTGGCCCCGGAGCGGATCGCCGAGCTGATCGGCACCAGGCCGGCGGGGAACTGACCGGGTCAGACCGTCCCGGGCAGCCCGTACGCGTCCGCGATGAGCTCGTAGGAGCGCAGCCGGGCCTCTCCGCCGTGCGCGTTGGCCGTGATCATCAGCTCGTCCGCGCCGGTGCGCTCGGCCAGGCCGTCCAGACCGCTGCGGACCTCGTCCGCCGTGCCGTGGACGATGTCCTTCAGCCAGCCGTCGACGAACTCGCGCTCCATGGGGCTGAAGTCGTACGCCTCGGCCTCCTCGGGGCTGGGCACGAGGCCGGGGCGCCCGGTGCGCAGCCGGAGCATGGACAGCGCGCCGGTCAGCACCTGGCGCCTGGCCTCACGCTCGTCGTCGGCGGCCAGCGCCGCGACCCCGATGAGTGCGTAGGGGGCGTCGAGCACCGCGGAGGGCTTGAAGGACTCCCGGTACAGGTCCAGGGCCGGCACGGTGTTCCGGGCCGAGAAGTGGTGGGCGAAGGCGAAGGGCAGACCGAGCACACCGGCCAGCCGGGCGCTGAAGCCTGAGGATCCCAGCAGCCATACGGGCGGACGGGCGGGCGACTGGACGCCGCCGGGCGACGTGGCCTGCACGGGCCCGGGGACGGCGTGGATGCGGGCGTAGGGATGCCCGTCCGGGAAGTCGTCGTCCAGGAAGCGGGTCAGCTCGGCCAGCTGCTGCGGGAAGTCGTCGGCTCCCTCGTTCAGCCGGTCCGTGCGGCGCAGGGCGGCGGCCGTGGCGCCGTCCGTGCCGGGAGCCCGGCCCAGGCCGAGGTCGACACGGCCGGGGGCCATCGCCTCGAGGGTCCCGAACTGTTCGGCGATCACCAGCGGGGCGTGGTTGGGCAGCATCACTCCGCCGGAGCCGAGCCTGATGCGCCCGGTGTGGGCGGCCAGGTGGGCGAGGATCACGGCGGGGGACGACGAGGCCACACCGGGCATGGAGTGGTGCTCGGCGACCCAGAAGCGGTGGAACCCGCGGTTCTCGGCAAGCTGGGCGATGTCCACGCTGGTGCGCAGGGCCTGGGTCGCCGTGCGGCCCTGGCCCACGGTCACCAGGTCGAGCACGGAAAGGGGCACGGAGGCCGTCCCGCCCGCTGTGCCGCGAATCTGGTCGCCTCGGTTCTCGTCCACGTGTTCGGCCTCTCCGGTGCTGCGTTCTGTGTACCGGAGGATGCCAACAGGAGGATGGCTCCGCTTATTCCCCGGGGACTGCCCCGGCCCTCACTCCCGCACCTCGATGCCCCGGGGTTCGGTCGCCCCCGGCGGCGGCTCCCGCGTGGCGAACAGGGTGCCGAGGGTGGGGGCCCAGATGCGGCGCTCGGCCAGCCGGAGTCCTTCCCAGACCGCCACCTGGTTGGCGGTGAGGACCGGCTTGCCGAGGAGTTCCTCCAGCTCGGGCACGTGCGCGGCGGTGTGCAGCGCGTTGTCGGGGAGCAGCACCACCTCGGCGTCCGGGTGGTCCCCCGCCACGGCCAGTTCCTTCACGAGGTCCACGTCGGCGGCGGCGGCCTGCGACGCCGTGACGATGCCGCCGCCCCGGACGGAGGTCACCCCGACCCCTCCGGACTCCAGGAAGCCGGCGAAGAGCGCGGCGATGTCCTCGGAGTAGGTCGCGGCGACCGCGACCCGGGAGGCGCCCAGTTCGCGTACCGCGTGGACGAAGGCGACGGACGTGCTGGAGGCGGGCAGGCCGGCCGCCCTGGCCAGCCCTGCGGCCTGCTCGTGCGCCCCGTCCCAGCCGTAGGCGAAGCTGCCGCCCGAACAGGCCCAGACCAGCGATTCGGCGCCGGCCATCCGCAGTTCCTCGACACCGGCGTTCAGGCGCTCGGGCGCGCCTGCCGCCCTCAGGTTCTCGGCCCGGCGGGCGTCCTCGTCGATGTCCGTGTGGAAGAGCGGCACTCTGATGTCGCTGTCGAGCATGACCTCGATCCGCGGGAAGTCGTCCTCCGCGGCGTGGCCCGGGTAGAGAAGTCCTACGGTCGTCATGTCCATCCTTCCGGGGTGTCCGGATGTCCTGCCGGCATCCGTCCGGATGTCCTGCCGGCACTTCTGTCACCGCTGCCCCTGCCTGGGACAAGTATTCCCCTTATCGGCCCGTACCGCCGCCCGCGACAGCGGTGACCAGCGGTTTTCCCCGAGGGCGCCAGGCCCTGTTGACGGGCGTGCGCCCCGGTGCCAACGTGGTCGGTCCTGATGACCACTCCCGTGATCCTCGTCCTGGACACCGACCCGTCACCGCGCCTGGGCCGGCTGACCGGCCGGGCCACCGTCCGGTACGCCGACGAGCGGACGCTGGCCGGGCAGCTGCCGCACGCGGACGTGCTGCTCGTCTGGGACTTCACCTCCGACGCCGTCCGCGAGGCCTGGCCGGGCGACGGGCCGCGCCCCCGCTGGGTGCACACGGCGAGCGCCGGGGTGGACCGGCTGCTCTGCCCGGAGCTGGCCGCCTCCCCCACCGTCGTCACCAACGCCCGGGGTGTGTTCGAGCTGCCCGTCGCCGAGTACGTCGCGGGGCTGGTGCTCGCCTTCGCGAAGGACCTTCCGCGCACCCTGGAGCTCCAGCGGCAGCACCGGTGGCGCCACCGGGAGACCCGGGCACTCGCCGGCAGTCGCGCGGTGGTCGTCGGAGCGGGTCCCGTCGGGCGGGAGATCATGCGGCTGCTGCACGGACTGGGCGTCCAGGTGGCGCTCGTGGGGCGTACGGCACGGCGCACGGTCCACGGCGTCGAGGACCTGGACCGGCTGGCGGCCGGTGCGGACTGGGTGATCGGCGCGGCCCCCCTGACGGACGCCACGCGCGGGATGTTCGACGCGCGCTTCTTCGGGCTGCTCCAGCCGTCCGCCCACTTCGTCAACGTGGGGCGCGGTCCGCTGACCGTCGAGGAGGACCTGGCCGACGCGTTGCGCAGGCACTGGATCGCGGGCGCGGCGCTCGATGTGTTCCAGGAGGAACCGCTGGGCCCGTCCAGCCCGTTGTGGGACGTGCCGGGCCTGCTGGTCTCCCCGCACATGAGCGGGGACACGGCCGGCTGGCGGGACCGCCTGGGCGAGCAGTTCGTCTCGATGTACGAGCGCTGGGCAGCCGGTGAGCCGCTCCCCCACATCGTGGACACCGCACGCGGTTACGTGCCCTCCCCGGACGCCTCCGCCTGACACCTCGGCATGACGGCCGGTCATGAACCGCTGGACGGCGGGAGACACGCCCCGCGCACCGGCCGTCGCCCTCCGCCGATGAGGAGATACGGGAAGGTCACCCTCCGGCCACCGTTCGGTTACATGGAGCCGCTTGCTGCATAGGAGTCCTGGATCGGGCAGGTACTCACCCTGTCCGGACTGTTCGGCACCCTCATCTCTCCAGGAGACCTCGAACCATGGCTGACTTCCCTCACCTGTCCCGTCGGAGCTTCTTCAATCGAACGGCAGCCGTGGGAGGTCTGCTCGTCGTCCCCGGTCTGCTCTCCGCCTGCAGCAAGACCGACGCGGGCGCCGCCGACGGCGAGGGCGCGCTCGACAAGCTCCGCAAGCAGGGTTTCGTGCGGGTCGCGTACGCCAACGAGGCCCCGTACGGCTACATGGAGGGCAAGGAGCTCAAGGGTGAGGCCCCCACCCTGCACCGGGAGATATTCAAGGCGCTCGGAGTCGACGAGCTGAAGCCCACCCTCTCGGAGTGGGACGGCCTCGTCCCCGGCCTGCAGGCGGGCAAGTACGACGTGGTCAGCGCGGGCATGGCCATCACTCCCGAGCGCTGCGCCAACGCCCTCTTCTCGGAACCGGAGTTCATCTCCCCCACCGCCCTGATGGTACGGAAGGGCAACCCGAAGAAGCTCACGGACCTGGCCTCCGCGAAGACCGCGGGGGCCACCGTCGGCGTGATGTCCGGGGCGGTGGAGGGCTCGTACGCCGAGGGCGCGGGCATCGCCGAGGGGAAGATCAAGACGCTGCAGAAGCCGCAGGACGGTGCGGACGCCGTCAAGGGCGGCCGGATCGACGCCTTCCTGCTCACCGGCATCTCGCTGCGCTGGCTCGCGAAGACCAACCCGGACACCGAGGTCACCGAGGCCTTCGTCCCCGAGCTGAACGGCAAGAAGCAGTTCTCACCGGGCGGCGCGGTGTTCCGTCAGGGCAACGAGGATCTGCGGGACGCCTTCAACCGCGAGCTGAAGAAGATCGTCTCGGACCGGTCCCGTTACGTGGAGCTGCTGCGGGACTACGGCTTCGGTGCCACGGAGATCCCGCCGGCCACGCTCAGGACAGCCGACCTGTGCAAGGGCTGACGAGGGCGGAGCACACACCGTATGAGTGACTTCTTCTCCACACTCCTCGACGAGTTCCCCCAGGTCGGGTCCGGCCTGTGGGTGACGCTGCAGGCCACTGTCCTGGGCGCCCTGTTCGCCCTGCTCCTGTCGTTCGTCCTCGGCCTGGCCGCAGGCAGCGGACTGCTCCTGGTGCGGGGGGTCTCCCGGACCGTCGTGGAGTTCTTCCGCGGCACCTCGCTCTACATCCAGCTGTTCTGGCTCTACTACGCGATGCCGCAGCTGACGGGCTACGAACTGACGCCCATGCTCTGCGGTGTCGTCGCCTTCGGCCTGAACTACGGGGCGTACGGCTCCGAGGTCGTGCGGGGCGCGGTCAACTCCGTGCCGCGCGCCCAGTACGAGGCGGCGGTGGCACTGAACATGACGCCCTTCCACCGGATGCGGAAAGTGATCCTCCCCCAGGCCTGGGTCCAGATGATCCCGTCCTTCACCAACCTCCTGATCCAGCTGCTGAAGTGCACACCGCTGCTCTGGCTGATCTCCGCGGCCGACCTGATGACCGTGATCCAGCAGATCCGCGACCGCACGGGTGAGAGCCTCACCGCCTATCTGACGCTGCTGGCCGTCTACTTCGTCCTCGCCTACGCGCTGACCCTGCTGATGAACCTGCTGGAGCGGGCCGCCAAGCGGCGGCTCGGCCTGCACACCGGCACCAGGAGCCTGCTGAGGACACGCAGTGCGGAGCCCGTCCCGACGGCCGGAGGCGCCCGGTGAACACATTCGACCGGGAGGCCGTCGAAGACGCCCTCCCCCTGCTGCTCGAAGGATTCCGGGTCACCCTGCTCGCGACCGTGCTCGGCACGCTCGTGGCCGCGGTGCTCGGCCTGGCGATCGCCGTGGCCGGGCGGGCGCCGTCCCGCCTCGTGACCGTGCCCGTGAAGGCGGTGATGGAGTTCATCCGCTCCACCCCGCTGCTGGTCCAGCTGGTCGGCGCGGCGGCCGTCTTCACCTCGGTGGAGCCCCTGACCATCGGCATCGTGGTCCTGGGCGTCCACTACGCCACCTACACCTCCGAGGTGTACCGGGCCGGGATCGACGGTGTGCCCAAGGGCCAGTGGGAGGCCTGCCGGGCGCTCTCGATGTCCCCGCGGCGCACCTGGCAGGCGGTGATCCTGCCGCAGGCGGTGCGCAACGTGCTGCCCGCCCTCGGCAACTACGCCGTCTCGATGTTCAAGGAGACCCCGTTCCTCGCCGTGATCACCGTGCAGGAGATGGTCTTCGAGGCCCGGAAGTACGGAGCCGACCACTTCGCGTACACCGAGGCATTCACGCTCGCGGGACTGGTCTTCCTGGTCGCGAGCTACCCCACCTCGCTGCTGATGAGAAAGCTGGAGAAGCGCCTTGGCCACTGACCCTGCCCCCCTGAAGGAACCCGCGGACCGGGCTCCGGCCACCGGGACGACCGGTGTGGAGCCGCTGGTGCGCTTCGACAAGGTCGTCAAGCGCTACGGCGACCACGTGGTCCTGGACGAACTCGACTTCACCGTGCGGCGCGGCGAGCACGTCACGCTGATCGGGCCGAGCGGCTCCGGCAAGACCACCATCCTGCGGCTGCTGATGACGCTGGAGAAGGTCAGCGACGGCGTGATCTGGGTGGACGGCTCGCCGCTGTCCCACGTGCGCAGGCCGGACGGCTCACTGAAGCCGGCGGGCGAGAAGCAGCTGCGTGAGTCCCGGAAGAAGATCGGGATGGTCTTCCAGCAGTTCAACCTCTTCCCGAACATGAAGGTGCTCCAGAACATCACCGAGGCGCCGGTCAACGTCCTCGGCATGGACCGTGAGCTGGCGGAGGGGCGGGCCCGCGAACTGCTCGACCTGGTCGGGCTCTCCGGGAAGGTCGACGCACACCCCTCCCAGCTCTCCGGCGGCCAGCAGCAGCGGGTGGCGATCGCGCGCGCACTGGCGATGCGGCCGGAGATCCTGCTCCTCGACGAGGTGACGTCGGCGCTCGACCCCGAACTCGTCGCCGGGGTGCTGGAGCTGCTGAGCGACATCGCCAGGACCACCGACATCACCATGCTCTGCGTGACCCACGAGATGAATTTCGCCCGTGACGTGTCCAAGAAGGTCCTGATGTTCGACGCGGGACGGGTCGTGGAGTCCGGGACGCCGGAGAAGATGTTCACCGACCCCGAACACGAACGGACGCGCGAATTCCTCAACGCGGTGCTGTGACCACGCCGTCGGCGTGACGCCGACGGCTCCGGTGCATGCCGGACGGACACGCCCCGGCCGACGGGGCCGGCGCGGCCGCCTCCCCCGGCACCGGATCGCACGGCTGACCTCGCGGACGATCACGAGCGGGAAGGTGCTCTTCTCGAAGCCGGACAGCCGGCCGGCCGCGGCGCCGGTGCTCGACCTGTGGGAGTACGCCATGGGCACGGCGTGCGCGGCCGTGCCGCTGACGGCGGGCTCCTCGGCCGGGTGCCTGGCCCTCTCCCTGCCGATCGGGCACGCGCACCGGCTGCGGGGCGGCAGCCGCCACGCCGGACCGGCGTGCGGCGCCGGTCCTCCTGCCGCTGCCCCCCTGAGCCGGTGCGGGTCCGCGGACGCCGCGGGCGAGTGGCCCCGGCGCTCCCCCGCTCGGTACACATGTGAGGCGCGGACCCGCAGGTCAGGGGCGGGACCGCGCGTTCCGGCGGGCGTTCCCGGCCCTCGTGGGCGCGTGTCATCAGCACCCCTGAGGACCAGGTATTATTTTCGAGTCAGCAGGCGCCGTTAGCTCAGTTGGTTAGAGCAGCTGACTCTTAATCAGCGGGTCCGGGGTTCGAGTCCCTGACGGCGCACCGACACCACAGTGGGCGGTCTCCCTCCGAGGAGACCGCCCACTGTGTTCGTGCCGTGCCTCGTGCCGCGCTCGATCAGAACTTCACGTCGGAGCACGCGTAGAACGCGTTGGCGGTGTCGGCGACGTTCCAGACCGCCAGGATGACGTGCTTGCCCGTCTTCTGGGTGGGCATCGAGCCCTGGTGGGTCAGCGTCGCCGGGGGCTGCTGGTTCCCGTACGGCACCGTCATGAACGGCTGCGACTCCAGGGCCGCCCTGGTGAGCGGCTTGGTGGAGTCCCAGCCGTTCTTGGTGATGTAGTAGCGGAAGTCACTCGTGGAGTGCCGGGCGGTGAACTGCCAGCGGAAGCTGTAGCCCTGCCCCGCGGTGACCTGGGTGGCGGGCCAGTTGCCGCCCCGGGGGTCGTCGAGCTGAGCGAAACCGCTGTTCCCGCCGGCGCAGATCCTGCCGTCCGCCGGTCCTGCCGCCGGGAAGCCCTTGGGCCCCTCGACGCTCTGCGGCTCCCACTGGATGTTGCCGCAGCCGGAGACGGTGCCGTTGGCACAGAGCTTCTGCCGGCTGATGGGGGAATCCGTGTAGCCGTGGCTGCTGGCGCTGCCGGTCGCGAACATGGAGACGCCCGCTATCGCCAGGCCGATGACGGCCGCGCTTGCCCTTTTCCGCATGCTGTGTCGCTCCTCGAGAACGTGGGGGATGTTCTGGGGATGTTCTGAGCCGTGCTGCGCGCCTCACTGTGCGGTCTAGACCAAGTCCAGATTATTGACGCGACATGAACATGTCCAGACCAATGTGGACCGGGTTTCGCGCGCACTCCCGTGCGGCCGGAAGCGGTCAGACCCTCTCCCCGCCGCTCCGGCCGGTGTAGAAAGCCACCGTCAGATCCCTGACCAGGGACTTGTGTTCGTAGTCGTCGAGCTCCACGATGCCGCGTGCCGTCAGCCGGCCGACCGTGTCGTCCACCGCGTCGATCACGGAGGTCAGCACCCCGTCCCGGTGCTTCGCGTCGATGGCCGCCACCCGGCACCGCTGCATCGCCGCCGCGACCTCGGGGGCGTACTCGATCCCGGTCGGCTGCGCGGAGTACACCTCGATGCCCACGGGCACGCAGTCCGCCTTCACCATGCGGGTCAGCGCGTCACCCACCGCCTCCGCGTCCCGCAGGGTGCGGGTCTCCTCGTGGAAGGCGTCGGCGGGCAGCTGCGAGAGCACCCGGGCCAGTGCGGCCTCCACCTGGTCGCGCAGATACCGCTCGTGGTCCGCGACACCGAGCGTGGCCCGCGCGGTGTCCGTCACCCGCCAGACCACGAGGACCACGGCCCGCAGCGCGGTGCCGCTCGCGTCCACGGCGGGCAGCGGCTCACTGCGCCAGTGCCGCAGGCGTACGTCGACCCTCCGGCGCCGCAGGAGCGGGGAGATCCACAGGAGGCCGGTGCGCCGGACGCTGCCGCGGTAGTCGCCGAAGAGCGTCAGCACCGAGGCGTGTCCGGCCCGGCCACGCCCCAGGCCGTGGAGCGCGAACAGCGCCACGGCCGCCGACAGCGCGAGCAGGGCCCAGCCCTCGGTGCCGATGCCGTGGTGCCGGCCCTCCCCGAGCCCGAGCCGGCCGGTCACGGCGGCGGGCAGCGCGCCCTGCCACCACAGCACGGCGAGTGCGCCGGCCGTCCCGGCGGCAGCGGTGAGCAGCGCGGCCCAGCCGGGCAGCACGGGGCCGGGCCGTTCGGTGAGCCGGGGGTCGGCGAGGGGTGCGGGCCGGGTGGGGCCCTGCCGCCAGGGGGACCGCGGCGAGGGCGGACGGCGGCCACCGGGCCGCTGCGCGGCACCGCGGCCTGCGCCGCCCGTGCCGGTGAGCCTGCCGCCGCGCTCGTCGTCGCGGTGGGACAGGTGTACGGGCGCGGTGGTCCCGGAGGGGAGGCCGGGCTGCCGGTGCCCGGAGCCGTGCCAGGTGGCCGGGTCCGCGGCACCGACGGCGAGGGCCACCGAGGCGAGCTCCCTGTCGTCGGACGACAGGGCCCCGCCGGACACGGGCTTCCGGGGAGCCGGCGCCCCGCCCCCCTGACCCGCCGGGGCGGGCCGTGCCGGGCCCGCCTCCGCGCCGATGCCGGCGACCGCCTCCGGCAGTGTCAGCGGACCCGGCGTCGGGTCCAGGCCCGGCGCCGGCGGTTCCGGGGCGCGCACGGGCTCGGGCTCCGTACCTGCGTCCGCGTCCGCGTCCGGGCCCGCGTCCGGGCCCGTGCCCGTGTTCGCGTCCGGTTCCGCCACGTCCAGGGCCGTGTCCGAGTCCAGGTCCAGGTGCGGGTGCAGGTCGACGACCCCGCCGCCGGCCGGGGCGGTCCGGCCGACCCCGGCCACCGCGTCCAGGGCGGGCCCCAGGTCCGCCGGGATGTCCTCGTCCTCCACCGCGGGGGGCGCGTCCACCGCTGCCGGCGCGTCCTCCGCCGCGGCCCCCGCGGGCGCCGGCTCCGCCCCGCCGGCGGGCTCCGGCATCCCCGCCCCGCCCGTCTCCGTCACGGCCGGCACCTCGGCCGGCCTCTCCTTCGGCGTGTCCCCCGCACCGGGTCCGGGCAGGACCGTCCGCGCGCCCCGCTCGCCCAGCTCGTCCCATTCGCCCCGTACATCCTCGATGAATCGCATGTCCGCCTCCGTCATGTCCGTTCCGTCACTTCCGCCGTCACGTGAAGAGCCGCCGCCACGTCTCCGGCCCCGGATGTCCGTCGGCCGCGCTCCCGCTCCAGCCCTGGGCGCGCTGGAACGCCTCGACGTTGCGGCGGTCCGCCTCCGTCCAGCGGGGTCCCGGGCCCGCCGCGTAGTGCGTGCCGTATCCCTTCTCCACCAGCCGGGCACCGAGCCGTTCGACGTGGGCACCTGCCTGACCCGGCCGGAAGTAGCTCCTCCCCGGGTACGCCACGGGCCCGCCCGCGTCGCCGCCGGAGGCAGCGGGGATCCTGTGCCCGGTGCCCGTGACCAGCAGCTTCCAGGTTTCCGGGCCGGGGATGCCGTCCGCGTCCCCGCCCCTCCACCCCTGCGCCAGCTGGAACGCCCGCGTCGCCCGCCTGTCCGCGTCGCTCCAGCGCGGCCCGGCGCCCTCCTCGTGGAAGCGCCCGCCGCCCTGCGCGACGAGGAGCCGCCCGAGCCGGGTCACGTACGCGTTGTCCGTGCCCGGACCGAACGCCGCGGCCCCGGGGAACGGGCTCGCCGCGCCGCTCCCGCCCGTGCCGCTGACGACGCCCTTGTAGCGGTAGGCCACGTATTTCGAGGAGTCGCTCCAGTACGCCATCGGCATCGTCACCTTGCGCGCGTGCGGGCGGGCCAGCTCGTACGCGAGGTAGTGGCCGCGCGTGCTGCCGGCCCAGCCGCCGAAGACCGTGACGTGCGATCCCGGCCCCGGGTCGGCCGGATCGTGGAAGAGGAGGATGTCGCCGGGCTCCAGGTCGGTCCGGGCGATCTCCGTCCCGAAGCGGGCGAGGCTGCCGGTCCACTCGTTCGCGCCGAGGCCCCACACCATGGACACGAAGCCGGAGCAGTCCTGCCGGTATCCGTCCTGCCGGTACGCCGTCATGTCGTACGGGACCTTCGCCGTCACCCACGCCTGCGCACGCTCGACGATCTCGGCCCGGGTCGTCGTGCGCGACGCCGTGCCGGGTACGGGGGACGGCTGCGGGGCTCCGCCGTCGCGCAGGGGGCCCGCCGGGCCCTGCGGGGTGACCGGCCGCGGATCGGCCACCGTGTCGGCACGGGCACCCCGCGCACCGTGCGCGGCGGCCTGGCCCGCCCCGCAGGACAGCGCCATTCCCGCCGCGGTGAGCAGCACCAGCGCCCGCCGCACGCCGTGCGCGGCGGGGTGCCCGCCGCGCACGGGCAGCTCGGCGTCCGTACGACGCCGCCGGGCGCAGCCCGGACAGCCGCAGTCGGCGGCGGGCTCGTACTCTTCGAAGAGCGGCACAGGCATACGACTCCTCTTCCTCGGAAGCCGTCCAGATCTTCCGCGTCTCAGCTTTCCGGAGTGCCCCATGGTGACGGATTAAAGGGACAAAACGACCATCCGACAGGCCGTGGCGGAGGAGAATTGGTCAGGAGCACCCCTGCGCATCAGGTAATGTTTTCCAGGTCAGCAGGCGCCGTTAGCTCAGTTGGTTAGAGCAGCTGACTCTTAATCAGCGGGTCCGGGGTTCGAGTCCCTGACGGCGCACGCAGCAGCGAGGCCCCCTCACCGAGTGTGAGGGGGCCTCGCTCTTGTGCGTTCAGGTGCGGGCGTCGCTCCGGGGCGCCGCCGTCAGATACGCGGAGACGACGACGTTGGCCGTGTAGGCGCGGGCCTCGCGGTCGTACGTACCGCCGCAGGTGATCAGCCGGAGCTCGGCCCGCCCGTCCTCGCGCGGCCCGTAGGCCTTCTGCGCGTCGAAGCGTTCCCGGGTGAGGACCTGGACGTCGTCGACGGTGAATTCGGCGGTCCTCCCGTCGGCCCGGCTCACCCGGACCTTCTCGCCCGGCCGCGCGGTGCTGAGCGCGTGGAAGACGGCGGGTTCCGTCCCGGTGTCGACGTGGCCGACGAGGAGCGCCGTTCCCTCCGCGCCGGGTTCCGTGCCCTCGGCGTACCAGCCGACGGCGCCGGGCGTCTCGAACGGCGGGGGTTCGATCGCCCCCTCGGCGTCCAGTCCGCGCCGCACGACGGTCGCCTCGATGCCGAGGGAGGGGATCTCGACCCGCTGCGGCACGGCGCCGTCGAGCGGGTCGTGCGCCGGGGGCAGCGGCACGCCCAGGGGCCGGCCGACCGCCGCCACGTCACCGGTCGTCGGGGCCGAGTGGCCGACGGTGGCCGCACGGCCCCACACCCACAGTCCCAGCAGGAGAACGGCCCATGCGACGCCGGTCAGCAGGCGTCCTGTCCCGGCGGGACGCTCCGGGGCGGCCACGTCAGTGCCGGGCCCGGCGGCGGCGTCGCACGCCGCGGAACGCGACGGTGACGGCCGCGACGGCGCCCAGCGCGAACCCGCTCACCGCGTGCCGGGTACCGGGGCCCTCGTCGGCCGCGGTCTCCTCGGCGAGCATCGCGGTGCCTCCGCCGCCGGCCCGTACGGGGGCGACGGGCGAGGGGCGGCCGCGAGGGACGACGGCGACCGTGCCCACGGCCCGGCCGTGGCCGTCCTCGCAGGTCACCCGGGCCTCGTGGCCGCCGGGGGCGGCGCCGGGCCGGATCCGGGCGCCGGCGACGAGGTCCCTGTCGCCGCCCGGCCGGAAGCGCACCCCGGAGACGGACGCCTCGGAGTCGCCCCGGGCCGGCCCGCCCTTGCCGCAGACACCGCCCCGGAGTTCCACCTCCCCGCCCGGCGGGACACGGGACGGGGCGGCCGGAGCCGGCCCGGAGCTCCGGCCGTCCCTGGAGTGGCCGGCCTCGGGGGCGGCCTGCGCGGCGTACGCGGGAAGGGTCATCGTCCCGGCCACCGCTGCGGCACAGAACGTGAGGGGCAGTGAGCGCATCGTAAACCTCCTGGGGGAAGGTTCACGCGTCAGGCGGCACCCCGCATCCGCTGTGGCCCGGTCGGGTCACACCGACGGCAGGTCGACCAGGTCGACGAGGTCCGCGATGGAGTCGACGACGGTGGAGGGCCGGAAGGGGTACCGGTCCATGTCGGCCTCCGTGGTCAGGCCGGTGAGGACCAGGAAGGTCTGCATCCCCGCCTCCAGGCCGGCGAGCACGTCGGTGTCCATCCGGTCGCCGATCATGGCGGACGTCTCGGAGTGGGCGCCGATGGCGTTGAGCCCGGTCCGCATCATCAGCGGGTTCGGCTTGCCCGCGAAGTACGGCGCCTTGCCGGTGGCCTTCGTGATCAGCGCGGCGACCGAACCGGTCGCGGGCAGCGGGCCCTCGGCGGACGGCCCGGTCTCGTCCGGGTTGGTGCAGATGAAGCGGGCGCCGCCGTTGATCAGCCGGATCGCCTTCGTGAGCGCCTCGAAGCTGTAGGTCCGGGTCTCGCCGAGGACGACGTAGTCGGGCTCGTGGTCGGTGAGGACGTAGCCGATGTCGTGGAGCGCGGTGGTGAGCCCGGCCTCGCCGATGACGTACGCGGTGCCGCGCGGCCGCTGGTCGTCCAGGAACTGGGCGGTGGCCAGGGCCGAGGTCCAGATGTTCTCCACGGGCACGTCCAGCCCCATGCGCTTGAGGCGTGCGTGCAGGTCGCGGGCGGTGTAGATGGAGTTGTTGGTGAGGACGAGGAACGGCAGTCCGGAATCCCGCAGCCGCTTGATGAAGGCGTCGGCCCCGGGGATCGGTGTGCCCTCGTGGATGAGGACGCCGTCCATGTCGGTCAGCCAGGATTCGATCGGCTTGCGCTCTGCCATGTGACGGGCTCCTGCCGTACGCACTGTGCACTCGGGGTGCTGGACGCCGGCGGCACCGCACTGTGCAGCGCCGGCGCCCCGATATTAGGCCGCCCCGCCCGCCGCACGGAACCGGCCGATCACGCGGCACCCGTGCCACCGGCTCAGTGGTGGCCGCCGCGCAGCCGCCGGGCGTGGATCACGGCCGCGGCCCCGGCGAGGACGAGCGCCCCGGACGTGAGACCGGCCCACAGGGTGCGGGCCTGGCCGGTGCGGGCGAGGCCGGGCACGTGGGCGCCCTCCGCGTCCGGCACGGCCTCGGTGTCCTCGGGCGCTTCGGGGCCGCCCTCGACGATGGCGAAGGAGTACGCGGCCGACTCCCCCACCCAGTCCCCGTCGGCCGCCTCGCCCGCCTGTCCGGCGTCACTCCCGGCGGTGCGGCGCTGGACGACGGCGGCGCGCGCCGTGACCTCTGCGGGCCGGGTGTCGGAGGTGAACGCCATCCGGACCTCGACCGTCACGGTCTTCTTCGCGGGGACGGTGAAGCCGGGGAAGTCGTCCTGCTCCCCGCTGCCGAACACGCCGATCTGCTCGTCGCGCTCGGTGGACTCCCAGCTGACCCGGTGTTCCTCGCCGGGGTGCGCCCGCTCGGTGAACTCCAGCTGGATCTGCTCGGCCGCCAGGGTCCGGTCCTCGTCGGTGAGCACCAGGACGGGGTGGATGGAGCGGCACGCCCCGGAGGTGGTGTTCGTCAGGTCGAGGTACCAGGTCCCGTAGCCGCCGCCGGAGGCATAGATGTCGGGGCCGCCGTGGATCCGTGTCTCGATGGGGAAGTGCTCGCCGTCCGGATCACCGCAGGTGGGCAGCTCCGGGCCGGTGACGGCCACGGTCCCGGTCGCGGCGGGGGCGGTGACGGGGACGGCGATGGCGGCCGGGACACCGAGGAGGCCGGCGGGGACGACCAGTCCGGCGGCCAGTCCGAGACGGGCCAGGGCGCGGCCGTCGCGCAGCCGTGCGGGGGGTCTGGTGGGCATGGGGGGCACCCTTCGCTGCTCGCGTACGGCCGGGGCGGAGAGCCACCGGTTGTCGCGGCGGCGCTGCCCCTGTGTGCCGGTCGGTCTCAGTCCGTGACGCTGCCACGCGCGCGCGAGGGGCCGCCACCTGCCGACGGTGTGCACCGCCCGTTCGGGCGGCGTGATCCGCTCGAACGGGTCCGTCCGGTGGCGCGGAGGCACTCGGCCCCGTACGTCCGGCGGCGCGGGGGCGGCGAAGGGGTCCGGGCCGCCGTCAGCCCCGTACGCCGCCGTCCTCGCCGGCCCTCCCGAAGAGCGGGGCGAGGACGAGCTGGGCCGCTCCCTCCGCGACGGGGCGGTCGCCGCCGCCGGCGACGGTGACGGGTACGGCGGCGGTGGCGCCCTCCCGCCGGGCCCGCTCCTCGATGACGGCGCGGACCCCCGTCACGTAGGCGGCCTCGTGGGCGGCGACCGTACGGCCCCCGAGGACGACCCGGTCGATGTCGAGCAGCCCGACGAGGTTGGCGGCGCCCGCTCCGAGGATCCTGGCCGCCCCGGCGACGTCACCGCGGGCGGCGGCGGCGAGGCAGAGCGCCTCGATGCAGCCTCGTCCGCCGCAGTCGCAGGGGGGTCCGTCCAGCTGGACGGTCTGGTGGCCGAATTCCCCGGCGCCGGTGCGGGCTCCCCGGTGCAGGGCCCCTCCGAGGACGAGCCCGGCGCCGAGGCCGGTGCCCAGGTGGAGATAGGCGAAGTCGGCTCCGGCGCGTCCGCGCAGGGCGAGGCCGAGGGCGGCGGCGTTGGTGTCCTTGTCGACGACGACGGGCAGCCCCGTCTCCCGGGCGAGGGCGTCGCGCAGCGGGTAGCCGTCCCATCGGGGGAAGCCGGTGACCCGGTGCAGCACCCCGCTCCGGTGGTCCAGCGGGCCCGGCAGCGCGGCACCCACGCCGAAGACCTGCCGGGCTGCGGGACCGGGGGCCCGGGGGCCCGCCGTCCGGACCGCCCGCACCGCGTGGGCGGCGGTGGCGAGGACCTCGGCGGCCGGGGCACCGAGGTCGAGCGGGAAGGCGCGGGTCGCGACCGTGGTGCCGGCGAGGTCGGCCAGGACGGCGGTGAGCTCGTCGCGGTCCAGGTGGAGCCCGACGGCGTATCCGGCGTCCGGGACCAGCCGCAGGACGGTGCGGGGTTTGCCGCCCGTGGAGGCGAGGCGGCCGGCTTCGGCCGCGAGGCCCTCCGCGCGGAGCCTGGCGGTGATCTTGCTGACGGCCTGCGGGGTGAGCCCGGTGCGCTCGGCGAGCTCCAGCCGGCTGATGCCCCGCTCACCGGCCACGCGCAGCAGGTCGAGGACGAGCGACGCGTTGTGGTGGCGCAGAGCCGGCAGATTCGCCCCGCCGCTCCCGCTGTTGCTCCTGTTCACCGCACCATTGTCTCCATCGCTTGCACTTTGGCAACAGCGTTGCTTAAGTGGGTCGCATGACTGCCAACGCTCCTCTTCGCGTCGGGCTCGTCGGCTACGGCCTGGCGGGTTCCGTCTTCCACGCCCCGCTGGTCTCCGCGACCGAGGGCCTCGTCCTCGACACGGTCGTCACGTCGAACGAGGAGCGGCAGGCGCAGGCCCGGGCCGAGTTCCCCGGCGTGCGCCTGGCGGCCTCGTCCGACGAGCTGTGGCCGCGTGCGGACGAGCTGGACCTGATCGTGATCGCCTCGCCGAACAGGACCCACGTCCCGCTCGCGAGGGCCGCGCTGGAGGCGGGGCTTCCGGTGGTCGTGGACAAGCCGCTCGCCGGCACCTCCGCGGAGGCCCGTGAGCTGGCGGCGCTGGCCGCGGAGCGGGGGCTGCTGCTCTCGGTCTTCCAGAACCGCCGCTGGGACAACGACTTCCTCACGCTGGCCGGCCTGGTCGAGGACGGTGAGCTCGGTGAGGTGCAGCGCTTCGAGTCCCGTTTCGAGCGGTGGCGTCCGCAGCTGAAGGGCGGCTGGCGCGAGTCGGGCGACCCGGAGGAGATCGGCGGGCTGCTGTACGACCTGGGCAGCCATGTCGTCGACCAGGCACTCACCCTGTTCGGGCCGGCGGTGCAGGTGTACGCGGAGTCGGACGTGCGCCGCCCCGGTGCGGCGGCCGACGACGACACCTTCATCGCGGTCACGCACGCCGGCGGGGTGCGCTCGCATCTGTACGTGAGCGCCACGACGGCGCAGCTCGGCCCCCGCTTCCGGGTGCTCGGCTCGAAGGCGGGCTATGTGAAGTACGGCCTGGACCCGCAGGAGACCGCGCTGCGTGAGGGCGCGCGTCCGGTGCCGGGGAAGCCGTGGGGCGAGGAGCCAAAGGAGCTGTGGGGCCGGATCGGTTCCGGGGAGTCCCCGCTGACCGGCGGCGGCGACCTGGTCCGCACGCTGCCGGGTGACTACCCCGCGTACTACGCCGCCGTGGCCTCCGCCCTGCGTGGCAGGGGCGGGAACCCGGTGACGGCGCTCCAGGCCGCCGCGGCGCTGGACGTCCTGGAGGCGGCGCGGCGCTCGGCCCGCGAGGGCGTGTCCGTGACCCTTCTTCCCCACCACGACGAGGAGCAGCACGCATGAGCACCGGTGCGCCGACCATCTCCGAGCTGATCGCGCAGGAGCGGCGTCTGACGCTGCCGCGTTTCGGCCACGACGACGCGTACGCCCTGGGCGGCCTGCTGGTGGCCCTGGCCCGTGAGCGGCACGCCCCGGTCGCGATCGACATCCGGCGGGGCGCCCAGCAGCTGTTCCACGCCGCGCTGCCGGGTTCGAGCGCGGACAACGACGCCTGGATCGACCGTAAGCGGCGGGTGGTGGAGCGGTACGGGGAGAGCTCCTACCTGGTCGGTACGCGGTTCCGGGCGAAGGGCACCACGTTCGAGGAGTCCTCGCGGCTGGACCTGGACACGTATGCCGCTCACGGCGGTTCGTTCCCCCTCGCGGTGGAGGGAGCGGGGGTGATCGGCTCGGTCACGGTGTCGGGTCTGCCGCAGGCCGAGGACCACGCGCTGGTGGTGGAGGCCCTGGAGCAGTTCGTGACGCGCGCCCGGACCTGAACGCGCGGCGCGGCCGCCGGGACCTCCCGGCGGCCGCGCCTCGTCCTACGCGTCCTCGAGCCGCTGGCGCTGCCGCCCCAGCCCCTCCACCTCCAGCTCCACGACGTCTCCGGCCCGGAGGTACGGCTTCGGCTCGGGCCTGCCCATGGCCACGCCCGCCGGGGTGCCGGTGTTGACGACGTCGCCCGGGTAGAGCGTCATGAAGTGGCTCAGGTAGCGCACGACCTCGCCGACGGGGAAGATCTGCCGGGCCGTCGTGCCGTCCTGCTTCAGCTCCCCGTTGACCCACAGCCTGAGCGGCAGCGCCTGCGGGTCGGGCACCTCGTCCGCGGTGACGAGCCAGGGGCCCAGCGGGTTGAAGGTCTCGCAGTTCTTGCCCTTGTCCCACGTGCCGCCGCGCTCGATCTGGAACTCCCGTTCGGAGACGTCGTGCGAGGTCGCGTATCCGGCGACGTGCCCGAGCGCCTCCTCGGCGGAGTCCAGGTAGCGGGCGGTGCGGCCGATCACGACGGCGAGTTCGACCTCCCAGTCGGTCTTCCGGCTGCCGCGCGGCACCAGGACGGTGTCCTCGGGGCCGACGACGGTGTCGGGGGCCTTGAAGAACAGGATCGGCTCGTCCGGGATCGCCGCTCCGGTCTCGGCGGCGTGGTCGTGGTAGTTCAGCCCGATGCACACGATCTTGCCGATCCGGCCCAGGGGCGGCCCGATCCGCAGGCCGTCCGCCGCGAGCGGGGGCAGGACGTCGGGTGTCCGGGCCGCTTCCCGCAACCGGTCCAGCGCCGAGGCGTCGGCGAGGAGTTCGCCGTCGATGTCGGTGACGAGGCCCGAAAGATCCCGCAAGGTCCCGTTACGGTCAAGCAGTGCGGGCCGTTCCGCGCCCGCCGTACCCACTCGAAGAAGCTTCAACGGTCCATCTCCCCTTGGTCGAGGTCGAGCCCGTCGATGGGTTGCGGCCAGCGAAAGGCTCGGCTGATCCTCCAAGACATCCGATCACTCCGCAAGACCCTGTTCACGCACTGGACCCCGGGTGCTCAGACGGCCGGCGCGACGGCGGCCTCGGCTGCCGGGGTCTCCCGGTAGAGGTACGCGCGCTCGACGGCGGTCCAGGTGGTGCTCGTGACGATGTACAGAGCCGCGGCGAGGGGCACGAAGGCCACGGAGAAGAGGGTCAGGAAGGACATCAGCGGCATGACCTTCGTCATGGCGCCCATGCCGGGCACGGGCTGTCCGTCCGGTCCGGTGGCCGGTGTCATCGGGTTCGCCGCCATCTGCCGCTTGGTGCGGCCGTAGTTGAAGGTGGCGACGGCGGCGACGAGCACGAAGAGCGCGAGGTAGACCAGGCCCTGCTCACCGAAGGGACCGCCATCGGCGAGCGCGTCGTGCCAGCGCTCGCCGAGCGGGGCGCCGAAGAGTTCGTGGCCGAGCAGTGAGTTGGGTTCGCCGCCGATGTCCCGGCTGGAGAAGAGGTGGTAGAGCAGGAAGAAGGCGGGCATCTGGAGCAGGCTCGGCAGGCAGCCGGAGAGGGGCGAGACCTTCTCCTTCGCGTGGAGCTCCATGAGCGCCTCCTGCATCCGGTCGGGGTTCCTGGCGTGCTTCTTGCGCAGCTCCGCGATCTGCGGCTGGAGCTTGGTGCGGGCCTTCTGCCCGCGCGCCGCCGCCCGCGAGAGGGGGTGGACGGCGAACCGTACGAGGGCGGTGAACAGGACGATCGCGGCAGCGGTGGAAGCGTGCTGGAAGAGGGGCTGGAGCAGGTCGGCGAGAGCGCCGACCAGGCTCGCGAAGGCGGACATGAAAGCGGACATGGGTGAGCCCTCCGGGGGTCTCGTCGTGCCGGGGAGTACGTGACTCGGCAGGACGACCCGCGCAGGAGGCCGTGGAAGGTGTGCCCTCTACGCGCCTCTACGCGGCCGTCAGGAGGGCGGCCCCGGGAGCCCGGGGCCTGGTGCGTCCCCGGGCGTCGGGGTCCCGTTGCGGGAGGAACGCGGTGCGCTTCTCGCGGTCCCGGATGGCGGTGCGCACTCTCGTACGGGGCACTGGAGCCGCGCAGCGGGCGCTGATGACGGAACAGGCCAGGAGCGCCGAGCCCGCGGCCGCGGTGGCGGCGAGCGTGACGGCGGCGGAGAGGCTGCCGCCTTCGGCGAGGAGGACCTCGGTGAGGAACAGGACGAGGAACGCGGCGGGGCGCACGAGGCGGGCGACCGCGCGGCGTACACGGTTCATGGCGTCGTCCACCGGCCCTCCCCCTTCGCTCCGTGTCGTTCGTGCCCTTCAGCCGTTATACACGATCGGCCTCCAGCGGCTGAAGGAGCCGCCGGGGGCGGGCAGCGCACGGCTGCCGGGAGCGCCGGGCCGGCTCGGCCGTTCCCGCGGGAGCACCGGGTGTTCTCCCCGCCGTCCCGCGGCCTTCATCAGCGCTCGGGCCCACTCCCTCTCACCTCGCACCCGTCCCGCAGTACCGTGTGCTCCATGCGCCCCGACACGCCTGCCGACCACATCACCGAAGCCGAGCGCCTGCTGCGCACCGCAGCGCAGTACCCCGAGGACCACGAACCGCTGTTCCTCCAGGCCGCGGCCCATCTGGAGCTCGCCGGTGAGCGCGCCCGCGCGAGCACCCTCTACGACGAGCTGCTCGGCTCCGCCGACAGCGGCATCGATCACCCGTATCTGGTCAAAGCACTCAAAGCGGCCAACCTGTGGGAGTACGGCCACGAGGCCGAGGCCCGCGCGATCATCGACGGCATCCGCGCCGCCGGCCCGCTCGAAGCGGCGCCGTGGGAGATCGCCGCGGAGACGCTCGAAGCGCACGACGAGCTGGAGGCGGCCCACGACTTCTTCTCGACCGCGCTGACACTGCTCATCGCACCGGGCGAGGACGTCCCCTACCCCACCCAGTCGCTGCTGACCGGGCGGCACCGGGTACGCAGGCTGATGGGTGTCGCCCATGACGCGTGGGACGAGCTGGCCGACACGCTGCACACCGCCGCCGTCCCCCTCGACGAGCTGCACGACCCGAAGCGTCTGTGGTCCCTCGGTTCCTCGGACCCGGGCGAGCTGCAGGCGGAGATCACCCGTCTCCGTGCCGAACTGGGCACCTACCGCAGTGCGTTGTCCCGTCCGTTCCCCGTCGCGGTGCTGCACTGGCCCGAGGGCGAGCTGCGCGAGCTCCTCACCGCCTACCCGGAGCTCTCCCAGGAGTACGTCTCGCACGAGGACCATCTGGCGCGTCTGGAGGCGGCGTTGCGGGACCTGCATGCGGCGGGCACGCCGAATCTCGGCATCGTGACGGGCACGGTCCCCTCCTACGAGGCGTTCGCCGCGTCGGAGGCCGCGTCCCCGTCCGATCCGGACCTGCTCCCCCAGTACGCCACGACGCTCGCGGCCCGCGGCCGCGCCGTGCCGTGGCCCCCGCAGCGCAGCGCGGCGTGCTGGTGCGGCTCGGGGCGTCCGTACCGCGGGTGCCACGGCGCGGGCTGAGGAAGGCTCCCGTCACCTGCCCGCGAACACGTCCCGCAGCGCGTCGTCGAGCTCGTCGGCCGCTTCGGCGGTGTCGGGTCTCTCCGCGGCCAGCAACGCGTGCACATGGGACTGGAGGACCTGGGTGAACGCGCCGTAGTACGGGGTGCGCGGCCGCTGCACCGCCTCGGTCAGCGCCGCGCCGAGGATCCGGATGTACGTGGCGCGCGCGTTCGCCCCCTGCTCCTCGAGCCCGCCCTCGCCCGTCGCCGCCGCCTCCGGGCTGTCCCCGGCCGGCCGGAGCGCGGCGGCGACACGGGGCCAGCAGGGCTGCGCGGCGCTGCCGTACACGGAGGCCCGGGTCGCCGCGAAGCCCGCGTCGAGCAGGCAGCGTTCGCTCTCCCGTGAGGTCAGGAAGGTGATGAGCTCGCGGGCGTCGTCGCCACGGCGCGAGTCGGCGGTGACGGCGAGGTTCTGTCCCCCGAGCACGGCTTTTCCGGGCAGCCGGTTCACGGCGTAGGCCGCCGGGTCCATCCGGCCTCCCAGTGCCCCGTACGCGTAGGGCCAGTGGCGCAGGAAGACGGCGCGTCCCTCGACGAAGTCGGTGAGGGACGCCGTCTCGTCGGAGGTGAGCGCGGCCGGCTGGACCCGGCCCCGTTCGATCCGGTCGAGGAGGCGGTCGAGCCCTTTCTTCAGCTCTCCGGCGCCGGAGCTGTACCGCCCCTCGCTGTCGGCGAGTTCGACGCCGGCGTCGGCGAACGCCTCGACGGTGTTGACGGTCAGCCCCTCGTACTGCTTGAGCTGTGTGGTCCATCCCGCGCGTTCGTCGCGGCGGACCGGGTTCAGTCCGAGGGTCTTGACGGAGGAGTAGAGCTGGTCCCACGTCCAGTTGGCGGTGGGCTGCTTGTCCGCCTCGATGTCGGCTTTCGTCAGGAGGTCGGGCCGGTAGTAGAGGAGTCCCACGTCGGTGTTGAACGGCCGGGCGTAGGAACGGCCCTTCCAGACCGTGGTGGCGTGGACCTCCCTGATGAAGTCGCGGTCGTCATCGGCGGCGGCACCGGTCCCGGCCTCGGGCAGGGGGCTGATGAGCCCGGCCTCGGCGAATTCGGGGATCCAGGTGATGTCGAGGTTGACCACGTCGTAGCGGGCGCTGCCGGACTGGAGGGCGCCGAGGAGCTGGCTGCGCTGCTGGTCGGCGCCACCGGGCAGCTCGACGAGTTTCGCCTGCCGGGTCCTCGACCCCGCGTGCAGGCGGTTCCACTCCTCTATGAGCTGCTGCCGCACGCTGCCGGAGCCGGTGACGTCGAGCCCGCTGGCGACGACGATGGGCCCTTCGGCCGCCTGCTCCCGTCCGGCCTCCTCCGCGTCCCGGGGCCCTCCCGTGCAGGCGGTGGCGAGGAGCGTGAGCAGGCAGCCGAGCGCGGCAGCGGACCTGATCCGCCCCCGGCGGACCGCGCGACGGTCGTGGCAGGTCATCTCGCGTCCCCCGTACCGGTCTTGGCGACCTCCGCCGCCAGTTCGGCCGCGAGGTCGTCGGCGGGGCCCAGGCACCGTCCGCCGCTCACCTCGGCGAGCCGCTCGCCGAACCGGCCGGGCGCGCAGGCACCGTCCTGCAGCGAGACCGTCACGATCCTGACGAGCGGCGCCCTGCCCGCGTCCGCGACCAGGTCCTGCTGGTCCCTCTTCCCGACGGCTTCGAAGTCCTCGCCGTCGGTGACCAGGACGAGCAGCCGCGGCTGCTCCGCCCCGGCGGGGCCGGCACGCAGCGTGGCGAGTGCCGCTTCCAGGCCCTCCGCGATGCGGGCGTCGAAATCGGCGGTCCTCGCACCGGCGACGGCCCTCTGTGCGCCGGCCGTGGCCTGCAGCCCGAACGGCACGCGGTCCGTGGCGGGTTCGCCCTCCTCCACGGCCGTCTCCCACACCCCGTACGCGTCCTCGGCGGCCAGGGAACGCATCGAGCGGACCACGAGTTCCTTGGCGCCGCCCGTGCCGTCCCAGACCCGCTCGTCCGCCATCGAGGACGAGTTGTCGAGGAGGTACAGCACCCGGCCGGGCCCGAGCGCCCCCCGGTAGCGGCTCAGGGTGTCGTTCAGCGACGCGGACACGTCGGTGCCCTGGCCGGTCTTCGGGATCTGTTCGCGCACGGCTGTCGCGTTGTCCTTCTTCCGCAGCACCGAGCCGTCGTCCGGCGGCGCCGGGCGGCTCTTCTCGACACCCCGGAAACCGTCGTCGGTGAAGCACCTCTGCGCGACCGGGTCCGTGACCAGCCAGTGGTGGAAGGCCTCGACGGCCGCCTTGCGGTCCTCGGCGTCCCGGTCGGCCCCGTCCCAGGTGACCCGGACGAAGGGCAGGTCCAGCATCGGCACGTCGGAGGGGTAGTGGGCCACCCGGTGCTTCAGTGCCTCCGTCGCGCAGGCAGGACGGCCGGCCTCGCCCGCCGACAGGTTGAACTGCGCCAGGGTCTGCTCCGGCACGAGGACGGCGGCCCGGTCCTCCAGGTCGTTGTGCGCGCCGTCGGCCAGCAGGCACATCAGCTCCCGGGCGGTGGAGGGCATGGGCCGCAGCGCGGTGGCCATGCCCTGCTCCACCGTGGCCGCGCCGCCGGGACGGGAGGCGGCGTAGAGCGCGTCGGTGGCCAGCAGGGCACCTTCGGTCCCCTCGGGGTCGGGGCGCAGGACATCGACGTCCTGGGCTTCCTCCAGCGCGGAGACGATCTCGCCGAGCGGATCGTCGGTCTGCAGGGACCGCGCCAGGATCATGGTCTCCGGCACGCCGAGGACCATCGGTGTGTAGGCGACGGGTCCCAGCCGGTCGAGGTCCACGACGCTCTTCCCCGCGTCCGCGGCGGACCCCTGGCCCCCGGCCGCGGCGGAGGCGGTGCCGCCGCCCGCCCCGTCGGCCGTCGCCCGCTGCCACGCGCTTCCGGCGGCCGGGATCCAGATGTCCGGCTGCGCGCCGACGTCCCGCTGGGGCCGCAGGCAGTCACCGGAGGCGGGGCAGGCGGCGGGCGGTTCCTGCCAGAGCGAGGAGGACCGGAACGCCGCCACGGCGTCGGTGGCCTTGGCGTCGTACACGTTGATGCCGACGGACCGGCAGCCGCGGGCGTCCCGCTCGGGGTAGGCGTCGGCGGCCTTCTGCACGGTGGGCAGCAGGTCGGGGTCGGTGAGCACGCGGAGTTCCAGGGGCGAATCGCAGCCGCCCGGGGGCGGGCCCGTGAAGTACCACACGCCGGTTCCGCCGAGAGCGACGAGACCGGCCAGGACGAGCACGGCCGTACGCGTCAGGCGGCGGGCCAGGGCGCCCGGCAGCCGGCGCGAGAAGGCCGCCGGCCGCTGCCACCACGTCGGCGGGGGCGGTGGAGGGGGCGGCGGGGGCGGGACGGGCCGTGGCTTCAGGGGCTCCCTTCCCGCGTCCGCCGCGAGTGCGAGCACCACGTCGTCGCCGTGCCGCAGCTCGTCCGGGATCCACGGGTGCCCGTCGACCGCCTTGAGCGGCGCCATCGCCTCGCGTATCCCGGTGACGACCCGGGTGAACGTGACGGGTTCTCCCTCGCCCGTGGTGAGCAGCCGGTGGAGGGCGGCGGTGAACTCCGTGCCGGTACGGGGATCGCCGGGCGGGATCTCCACTCCCGGCTCCGCCGCGGTGAGCAGGGCGAAATTCTGTCCCGCGGCGGGGCTGAAGGCCGCGAGGGCGTTACCGGCGAAACAGCAGTCGAGGATGACGACGACCCAGTCGGCGTGGCAGTTGCGCAGCTCGGGCATGACGTCGTCGCGCCAGGACAGGGTGCCGAGGAAGGGGTGCTGCCGGTCCCTGGTCACCCCCGATTCGGTGAACATCAGGTTGAGGTCGCTGCCGTCGGGGCGCACGATGCCGTGCCCGGCGAAATAGACGACCAGCAGCCCGGTCACCTCCTTGCGGGCAGCGGTCAGCACGGCACGCACCTGGAGCGGGTCGACTCCGGCCGTCGGACCGCCGTTCGCGGGGACCACGACGAGGTCCTCCGGGCCGAGCACCCCGGTGCTGCCGGCGGTCAGGGCCTCGCGCATGAGGCGGAGGTTCGTGGTGACGGCCGGGAGGTCGTTCCGGTTTCCCGCGTAGTGCTCGACCCCGATGAGCACGGCTCTGTGCCGCTTGGACCTGTTCTCCTCGCCGCGCGCGTCGTACGGCGGCACGGCTGCTAGACCTCTCCGGGCTCGTCGCCGCCCGCTCGGTCGTCCCCGCGGGAGCCGGGCCCCGCATCCGGTCCCCCGTCACCACCGGTGCCGGGCCCGGTGTCACGCCTCAGGTCGGAGCCCGGGCCTTCCGACGGCCCCTCGAGCGTGACGCGGGGCGTCTCCTCGGGGCCGGCGAACCGCCGCCGGTTGCGCAGCCAGGTCTCCACGGACCGCCAGGCGTTCTCGGCCACGGAGCGCGCCAGCTCGACGGACACGACCAGGATGATGTCCTGGATCAGCTCCCCGCCCATCGCCTCGACCTGCGTGAACGAGTCCTTGCGCTCGAGGCCGAGCTCGTTCCGCTCCAGCGCGTCCTCGATGACCGGCGCCTTCTTGAGCCAGGTGTGCAGGGCTTGGAGGTCGTCGCGCCGGGTGTGCGTCCCGGTGAGGCTGATGCGTAACTCGACCGTCTCCCGTCCCTGGTCCTGCCCGCTCGTCCTCGCCCCGTCCGCCACGCCTGCCCCCATCAGCCCCATCGACCCCGTCACCCTCGCCACATGAGGGGCGGGTCCCCGAACACACGAGTATTTCACGGGTGTTGACACGAGGCACCTCTTTGTCCGGCTTCAACTGAAGGCCGTCGCACGCCCACCGATCACTTCTGCGCCCTTCGGAAGTCATAAGCCCTGAGAGACCCGCGAACACGCGTGGCGCTCGCCACGACCGACCCCGAGGACAGGACCGCGACATGACCGAAGCAGTGAAGGGCCCGGCGAGCTACTTCCCCTCGATCGAGAAGAAGTACGGCCGTCCGGTCGCCGAGTGGAAGGACCTCATCCGGTCCTCGCCCCTGACCGGGCACATGGAGCTCGTCTCCTGGCTCAAGGCCGGACACGGCCTGGGCCACGGCCACGCCAACGCACTGGTCGCGCACACGCTCGCCGAGGGCGAGTAGGGCCCTCCTCAGCCCTGTCCCCCGGGAATCACCTGCTCCGACCAGACGGTCTTGCCCTCGGCGGCGTACCGGGTGCCCCACAGGTTGGCGAGCTGGGAGATGATGAAGAGCCCCCGCCCGCCCTCGTCGACCGCTCCGGCGTACTTCATGTACGGGGCGGTGGTGCTGCCGTCCCGGATCTCGCAGGTCAGCCCCCGGTCGAGGATGAGGCGCAGCTTCACCGGCGGGCGGCCGTAGCGCACGGCGTTGGTCACCAGTTCGCTGACGATCAGCTCGGTCGCGTCGCCCGTGTCGCCCTCCAGGTGCCAGTCCGCCAGCGTCTCGGACGCGAGGCGGCGCGCGGTCGCCGGGGCCGTCCTGTCGTAGGGGAGTTCCCATGCGGCGTACCGGTCCGCGGGCATGGCGTGGGTCCGGGCCAGCAGCAGGGCGGAGCCCTGGAGGTCGGGGCTGTCCGGCAGGGCGCGGGCGACCGCGTCGCACAGGTCGCGCATCGGCCGGTCCGTGGGCGTGAGCGCCTGGCGCAGCGCGCCCGAGGAGGGCTGGGCGTGGCCGCGCAGCGCGTTGCTGTGGAGCACGATCAGGCTGCCCTCCTGGAGCGGGAAGGGGGCCGCCACGACCGGGGACCGGTCCGCCGCCCCCAGTGACGGCCCCACGGGCAGGCCGACGACGAAGGCGTCACCGCCCGGTTCCACGACGAAGGGGGCGGGGTGGCCGGCGGAGGCCACGGTGCACGTCTCGGTGAACGGGTCGTACACGGCGTACGCGCATGTCGCGGCCAGCGGTTCCTGGTGCAGCGGGTCGCTCTTCGGCAGCCGGGCGCGTTCGTCCGCGAGCCGCGTCGCCGTGTCGTACAGGCGCGCGAGCAGTTCGTCGGGCTCCAGGTCCAGTGCGGCGAGGGCGTGGACGACGGTGCGCAGCTGTCCCATGGTGGCGGCCGCGTGGATGCCGCGCTCGAACACTTCCCCGATGACGAGGGCCGTACGGGCCCCGGACAGGGCGATCGTGTCGAACCAGGTGCCGGCGTCCCCGCCGGGCAGCAGCAGGTGGTCCGCCTCGACGGCGGGCTGGAGCGCGGGCCTCTGCGGCAGCAGCCGGCGTTGGAGAGCGCTGGCGACGGTGTACTCGTGCACGTAGCGGCGGGCGTTGTCGATGCCGAGCGCGGCCCGGGACGCCATCGCCGCCGCCACGGGGACGTCCTCCTCGGTGAACGGCTCGGAGTCACCGCACCGGTAGAGGGCCACCAGCCCGAGGACCGCCCCGCGCAGCGTCAGCGGCGCCAGCAGCAGCGTGTGCGCGCCGGCTTTCCGGACGGAGCCCACACGCGCGGCGTCGGCGTCGGCCCACGGGACGTCCTCGAGCGGCAGGACGCGGACCCGCAGGTCGGAGAGGGCGCGCTGGTAGGGCGTCCCGGGCAGCACCGGCCGCACCTCCCCGACCGGGTGGGCGGCCTGGTTGCCGCCGCCGTACGCGGCACGCCGCAGCGGCACGTCCGGGCCGAGCGGCCCGGGCTCGGGTGTCTCGCCGCGCAGGACCGCGTCGACGACCTCGACGACGCCGATGTCCGCGTAACCGGGGACCAGCGCGTCCACGAGGTCCCGGCAGGTGGCGTCGACGTCCAGTGTCCGGCCCACGCTGTCGCGGACCGCGGCGAGCGCCGCGTCCCGGCCGCGGCTCCTGAGCTGTTCGCTGACGTCGGCGACGGATACGGCGACCCCCAGGACCGCGCCGTCACCGCTCCGCCGCGCCCCACGCCCCTCCTGGAGCCGGAACGCCGTCAGGGCGAGAGTGCGCCGGCCGGGGGCGTCGCCGGGGTGCGCGTGGAACGGGCTCTCGACACAGGGCACACCGGTGCGCAGGACCTCCCGCGCGAAGGCCTCCACCCGCTCGGGTTCCTCGAAGGCGTACACGTCACGGAAGGGCCGCCCGCGCAGCCGCTCGGTCTCGTCCGTGCCGGAGCCGGCGGAGGGGCCGTCGGTCCGCAGGAGGCGCAGCTCCGGGTCGAGCACGTGGACGCGTACGCGTGTCTGCGCGAACATCACGTCCAGCAGTGCCGTCCCGACGGCGTCTCCGCCCTCGTCGGCCGCCCGGACGGCCCAGCCCTCCCCCGCGAGCGGCTCCAGCCGCAACCCGGCGGGCGTCCCGTCATCTCCGGCCACCCGTGCGGCGCCGCCCGCCCTCCGGGGGCCCGCGCCCTGGGGGTCCCGGGCCAGTACGTCCGTCAGGCTCAACCCCAGCGCATCGGCGGTGGCCGTCCCGTAGCGCCGCTCGGCCGCCCGGCTCCACCCGGTGACCAGCCCGGCGCCGTCCACGACCATCAGGGGCGCATCTGCCATGGGCCCAGCTCCTTCGCCCCCCGCACGGGACCCGGGTCCGGGCCTCCGCACACGTGGACACGTACGCAATCAGCATCGGCCCCAGGCCCGCCGCCCGCGACCGGAGCGGGGCACGGGTCGGGCCTCGGCCCTGGTCCCGGGCGGGTGTGTGTGCCAGCCGACCGTGTTCCTGGGCTCGGAAGGGGCGTGCGGTGTGGTGGCGGGCAACCTCTCGGACTTCCTGTGAGTCCCGGCCGACGGTTACGGCCCGAGCGGGGCCGCCCTTGCCGCGGAGCCCGGCCCCCGCTCCTACGCCTCTCTGGTCCGGCTCGCCGAACACCGTGCGACGACACCGCGCCGGACGGTGAAGGAGAGCGTCACGGAAGCGCGGGCGGAGTTCCCCACCTTCCGGGAGGACCTTTACGCGCTGTGCCGGTGAAGCCGGGGGCAGTGAGCGTGGAGGCGCTGGTGGAAGGGGAGCGAGCTTGAGAACCGCTCATAACCTCATGTCAGTACCCCTTGATACAACTGCACTTGCACGTGACGCAATGAGGGGGACTCGGCGATGCCAAGCGACTTTTCAAATACTGCCCCAGTGGTCGGGCTCTACGAAACGCTCATCACGCACCGCCTCGCAGAGCGGATGAAGCAGCTCGATGTGACGGGTTGGCGATCCATCGACGCACCCGTCGGACCTGAGTCTGCACCCCATGTCCTTGCCCGCCACATCGGCGACACGGTGCGGCAGATCCTTCAAGGACTCTCCTCTGCGGAGCAGGTGCTTGCGGCCAATCACATCTTGGAGTCCCTCAACACCATCGAGGGAGCAACACAGTGGGTCGATCTCGTCACGGACGGCCCCCGCCAGCTGCTCTCTGTTGCCGAGGAGGAAGCTCCCGGTGTCTACGCCATCCGCCCTGCGACTCCGCTCTCCGATACAGCTCTCATCACCAATTCACCAGAGGATCCAAGCCTCGGCTTTGAGCTTCGCGCCGAGCTGGCCACGGCCGACCGTGTTGATCTTCTCTGCGCCTTCGTGAAGTGGCACGGCCTTCGCGTTCTCGAAGACGCCCTCGCCTCCGCGCATGCTCGCGGTGTCCCGATCCGAGTCCTGACCACCACATATATCGGTGCCACGGAACGCCGCGCATTGGACCGTCTCGTCCGGGATTTCGGGGCGGAGGTCAAGGTCAACTATGAGCTTCGCTCCACCCGCCTGCACGCCAAAGCATGGCTCTTCCGGAGGGCGAGCGGCTTCGACACGGCTTACGTAGGCAGCTCAAACCTGTCCAAGGCCGCGCTTCTCGATGGGCTCGAATGGAACGTACGACTCTCCTCCGTCGCCACGCCGTCTGTGCTCCGCAAGTTCGAAGCCACCTTTGACGCCTACTGGAGCGAGCAGGCGTTTGAGCCCTACGACCCCGATGCCGACGCGCAACGGCTCGACGAGGCCCTGTCCCAGGCTGGCGGTTCTCATGGACAGGACCGCAAGGTGATCACTCTCTCCGGCCTAAAGGTCCGCCCCTACCCGCATCAGCGCGACATGCTCGAACGCCTTGAGGTCGAGCGAACCGTGCATGACCGCCACCGCAACCTGCTTGTGGCCGCCACAGGCACGGGTAAGACAGTGATGGCCGCTCTGGACTTCAAGCGCCTACGCCAGAAACTCGGCCGGGATCTCCGGCTCCTGTTCGTGGCCCATCGCAAAGAAATCCTCGAACAGTCCCTGCGGGTCTACCAGAACGTGCTGACCGACGCGAACTTCGGAGAGCTGTTCTACGCCGGCGAGATCCCAGACCACTGGACTCATGTGTTCGCCAGTGTCCAATCACTAAACGCGCGCACGCTGGACCGTTTCAGCCCTGACCACTTCGACGTCATCGTAATCGATGAGTTCCATCACGGCACATCACCCACATACCGCAAGCTCCTGGATCACTTCGCACCGCAGGAGCTTCTCGGCCTCACGGCGACACCCGAGCGCATGGACGGCCTGAACGTACAAGATGAGTTCTTCGATGGCCGAATCGCCGCCGAGATGCGGCTTTGGGAAGCACTGGAAAATGAGCTTCTCAGCCCTTTCCATTACTTCGGAATCACTGACAACACTGACATGAGCGCGGTTGCATGGAAGCGGGGGGCATACGACTCGACAGCTCTCAGCAACCTGTTCACCGGTAACGACGCACGCGCCCGTCTCGTCCTACAGGCAGTGGTCGACAAGGTGACAGACCCGGGAGCCATGCGCGCTCTGGGCTTCTGCGTCTCGGTGGCACACGCCCATTTCATGGCCGACTTCTTCCAACGCGCTGGACTCAACTCCCGCGCTCTTTCCGGCGAGACCCCCCGCCATGAGAGGAAAGCAGTTCTCGACGATCTGCGAGCTGGCACCCTCCAAGTGATCTTCTCGGTGGATCTGTTCAATGAAGGACTCGACATCCCCGATGTCGACACGTTGCTTCTACTGCGCCCCACTTCAAGCGCTACTATCTTCCTCCAACAACTGGGGCGCGGGCTTCGTCGCACCGAAGACAAAGCCGTACTCACGGTCCTGGACTTCATCGGACAGCATCGCAAGGAGTTCCGCTTTGAGGCGCAATTTCGCGCGCTGACGAACCTAACGAGGAACCGCCTTCTAACCAACATCGAGCAGGGTTTCCCCCAGCTACCATCCGGCTGCCAGATCGTTCTTGAAGAAAAGGCCAAGGACCTGATCATTGACAACATCCGAAACCAGATTGGTGTCAATGTTACTCAGCTGGCCCGAGAAGTAGCTACGTACGCCGAACCTCGCCTCACTGATTATCTCAGGGAAAGCGGCCGGGACCTCAAGGAGCTCTACCGAGGAAATGGAAACTCGTGGACCGGTTTGCTGCGCCGGGCGAAACTCCTAGACAACAATGGGCCTGACGGTGAAGCTGAGCTCCTGAAGCGGGTCTCAGCTTTCCTGCACGTGGATGACCCGCTGCGTGTCGCTGCCTACAGCAAGCTCCTGGCCGACGACGCCCCGGTCTATGACCAGCTCTCCGAGCAAGAGCAAGCGTATGCCCGTATGTTCTTCTTCTCTCTGTGGCCGCTGGGCGGTGGCTTCTCCAGTTATCAGGAGGGCTTCGCCACTCTCGGCCCTCAGAAGGCCTTCCGCGACGAGCTCCACCAGGCACTCGCGCACGTCCTTGGCCAGGCGGACCACGTCCCGCTACCCCTCCTCGGCACCCACGCCAGTCTGCCCATGACGGTGCACGCTTCATACAGCCGTGAGGAGATCCTTCCTGCTCTCGGCCAGTCCACCGTGGGCGGCTTCATGCCCGGCCATTTTCGCGAGGGCGTGAAGTGGTGTGAGGGCATCCAGACGGATGCCCTCCTCATCACCCTTGAGAAGGACGAGAAGGACTTCTCCCCGGAGACGCGTTACAAGGACTACGCCCGCAGCGACTCGCTGTTCCACTGGGAGTCTCAGAACCAGACCTCGGAGTCTTCCCCCACGGGCACCCGCTATCAGACGCACAAGGAGCGGGGGACTCACGTCCTGCTGTTCGTGCGCCGCTTCAAGAAGACGGACATCGGAGGCCCTCAGCCTTGGATGCTGCTGGGCCCCGCCGAATACGTCGAGCACAAGGGCAGCAAGCCCATGGGAATCGTGTGGAAGCTCCGCCATCAGATCCCCGCCGACGTACTGACCTACTCGGCAATCGCTGCCGGTTGACAAGATTTTCCCGGTAGAGGGGAAGGTCGGCTACGACCACTCACGTTTCTGATCACACCGGACCCGTGGGGAAATGCCCCGCAGTTCGTCCACACTATGGAACGGATCCGGGTGGGCCGAATCGCTGGCGGCCCACCCGGATCCGTCGGCACCTACACAAACACCAGATCAAGTACGCCATCCCAGAACCGAAGAGCCAGCGGGCCAACCATCAACAGCGCGGCATTAATAGCGGCCATCCCACCGGCTTCGATCAGGGCGGAGTCCGAGCGCCTGGTGCGGGCGGGCGGGACCGTCCTGGAGGTTTTCGACGGACACCATGTCCTGATGGCCGACCCGGAGGGCAACGAGTTCTGCGTCGGAGCAGCCCCTGCGTGAAGGGCCCCGACGGGTCGACGCCGACCGGTCACACGACCGGCCGGGCAGACCCCGGGCCCGTGCCGCCTCGCGCGTTGCTCGCGGCGTCCTCCGGGACCGCCGCCTCGGCGGGATGGCAAAACGCCCGCCGCCCCACCGGCCGCTCAGACGCGCGAGTCGGAAGCCAGCACCGTGAAGGCAGACCATGCGTGAGGAGAGACCGTCAGCGCGGGCCTCTGCGTGTCCTTGGAGTCGCGGACCAGCACGGCTCCGGGGCGCGCGGCGATCTCGACGCAGTTGTCACCGCCGGTACCGCTGTAGCTGCTCTTGAACCAAGCGAGTTCAGAGGTGGTCATAGCGCTCCTCGCAGTTGCTCAAGCAGGTTGACGGACGCCTCGGGGCTGAGGGCCTGCGAGCGCATCTTGCCATAGCGCTGGAGCATCGAACTGACTTGTTTCCCGTGGGTGGCGAGCGCGCTGGTGTCATGAGCTTCGGTGTACCCGATCCATTGGTGGCCGGGGGTCTCCGCCAAGTACATCGAGCCGTCCAAGCCCGCGTGTGCTGTCTGCCGCAACGGCATGAGCTGGATTTCCACGTTGCGCAGGCTGCCCATCCGCAACAAGTAGTCGATGAGGGAGCGCGTGACCTCCGGACCACCGGTGTCCCGCTGGATCAGCGCCTGTTCGATGATGAAGCCAAACGCGGTGTTCCCCTTGTCCGTGAACAGACGCTGACGTTCCAGCCGTGCGGCAACCTGCGTTTCGAGTTGGTCATCCGTCAAGGGTGGCAACCGGCTACTGAACACCGCCCGAATGTAGGGCTCCGGCTGCAGCAAACCTGGAACGACCCGGCACTCGTACGCGTACAGCGTGATCGCCTCCTCCTCGATGGCCGCCCACTGCAGGAACCACGACGCCAGCCCCACCCTCCGCGTCAGGCTCTTCGCCGCCGCCACCAGCACCCGCGCCGCCCCCGCCCCCAGCACCTCCTCCGAGCGGTCCAGCAAATCCCTCGGCGGGAACCGCTTGCCCTGCTCGATCTTGGCGATGTACGCCGCCGAGTACTGCACCAGCGGCGCGAACTGCTCCTGGGTCAGGCGAGCTTCGTCGCGCAGCGCCTTGAGCACCGCCCCGAACGTCCTGAGGCTGTCGGACAGCTCCGGCTCACCACAGCTCCCCCCGCCCCCGACACCGCCGTTGCCCGTAGCCATCCGTGGCTGCCTCTCCCTGTGCCTGACCCGTTCATGGGCCCATCCGTGCCCTGCCGTTCGTCGTCCGCGCTGCACCACCGCCCGACCCGGTCAATGGTTACGCGCTGTGACTCGTCCAGTCCAGCGCGTGAACCGATACAAGCCGGTCTGTATCGGTGCCGTGCCTGCCGCAGGCCCCGTCCCCCCGCCAGGCTGAACCCCATGCCAGCCCTTCACCACGAACCAACGTCCCCCACGTGCGTGTTCGCCCAGCGCTTCTCCGCCACCCGGCGTGGAGCGCGCCTCGCGCGCCTGCTTGCCGCGCTTCAGCTCGCCGAGTGGGGCCTCACTCGCGGGACGGACGACCACGACGCGGTCACGCTCGTCGTCGCCGAGCTCGCCGCCAATGCCGTACTGCACGGCCGCGTGGCCGGACGGGACTTCGCCCTGTTCCTTGCGTACGACACCTGCGGGGGCCTCATCCGTATCGAGGTGGCCGACACCCACCCCGCACAGCCGGCCCATGTCGTTCCGGCCCCCGAGGAGGACCACGGTCGTGGCCTGGTGCTCGTCGATGCCCTCGCCGCCCGGTGGGGCGTACGCGAGCGCGTCGGTCCGGGCAAGACGGTCTGGGCGGAGTACGCCCTGCCCGCAGGACCTGGAAGGCTCGCGTGGCCGCACGCCGCCCAGCAGGGCGAGCCATGCCGTCACCCCGCGCCTCGCTGAGCCGAGGCCCCTGCCCACAGCAGGGCGGAGAGCACCAGAACCTGACGCGGAGAACAGCTCCGCGTCAGCAACCTCCGGAAGGAAAACCGATGGTCCACACCATCGTGACCCCCGCCGGGCCCGCCGGCCTACCCGCACTCTGGGGCATGAACCGCATGGCTCCTCCGCGTAACACCGAGCCGTCGCCCCGCCGAGTACGAGACCGCGCTCATAGCCTGACCACCACACCAATGGCGTCCGTCGAAGTAGAGCAAGCTCAGCACTCGTCCGGCCTGCACATCCCCGGCGACACCGACCGGGCCCCGCCCGTTGAGCAGACTCCGCAGTTCGTTCTCAGCAGATGAGCTCCGAGGTCGCATCGCCCCGGGTTGCCGCACTGGAAATGTCCAGTGCGGCCGGCCTTGTCGGCGCCGGACGTATCAGGCGCGGTCGTGAAGAGTGACCTGATAGCCGTCGGGGTCGGCGAAGGTGAAGGTCCGGCCGAAGGGGCCGTCGATCGGCGCGGAGACGACGGTGTGACCGTCGGCGACGAGAGCATCGTGAATGGCCTGGACGTCCGTGGCGTGGAACCAGATCCCGGCACCGATGCCGGGCTGGGCGACGGATGCGAGACCGGTGCCGGGAACGACCTCGCGGAGTGCGAACGCGATCGGCTCCGTCTCGAAGACGACGGCGTGCGGAGGTCCGGCCTGCGAGCGGACGAGGCCGAGGTACCGCTCGTAGAACGCCTGCGAAGCGTCGAGGTCGCGCGCTTGGAGCGAGATGAAGTCGGGGCCGGTGGCGGGCACGATGACGCTCCTTCTTTCGTGTCAGTTTTCTGACACGGATCAAGCTATGTCAGAATCCTGACATGAGTCAAAACGGTGTCGGCGTCGACCTGGACAAATCGCTGGGCTATCTGCTGAAAGAGGCTTCGAGTGCCCTGCGCACAGCCATGGAGGAGGTGCTGCGGCCGCTCGGGATGAGCGTGACGCACTACTCCTGCCTCGAACTGCTGGCTCAGCGGCCGGGCTTGTCGAACTCCGAGCTCGCGCGGGGCGCGTTCGTGACACGGCAGTCGATGAACGTGCTGCTCCAGACCCTGGAGCGAGAGGGCTACGTGACCAGGCCCGCGGAGGCGCCCGTCGGGAAGGCTCTTCCCGCGCGGCTCACGCCCCGCGGCCGGCGGAGCCTGGAGAAGGCGACCGTAGCGGTCCGGTCCGTCGAGGTCAGAATGCTGGCCGGCCTGACCGAGGCCGAGCGGTCAGGCGCGTTCCGGATCCTGCAGAGCATGATCCATTCCCTGCGCGATGACAGCGACGGCGCATAGCCCGTCCCCGGCGCACGGCTCGTCGCGCACCGGCAGGAGTGCGGCCGAGCGGGAAAATCCGTACGTGCGGCCTCGGGGACCGGCAGACCGCGACCACCTCCTCCTCGGCGCTGAACCGACTGGGAGGGGCCGCATTTCTCACGGCACCGCCGCCCTCGCCGCGCTCCGGCTCCGCCCACGATCCGCCGGGCCGGCGGCCCTCCGGCAAGCCGCCGACCGCCTCACCTTCGGCCCCGCCCCCGCTGTCAGAGGTGCGCGGTACGGTCCCTTCATGGCAGCCAAAATCGACCTGACACTCGACAGCGCGGACACGCAGGCCCTTGCCGCCTTCTGGAAGACAGCCCTGGGTTACGTCGACGAGCCGCCGCCTGCTCCCTTCGAGACGCGCGAGGAGTGGTTCGCGCAGTTCGGACTGCCGGAGGACGACTCCGTGGACGACGGGGCGTGGCTCTGCGATCCCGACGGTGTCGGCCCGCGCCTGTGCATCCTCAAGGTTCCCGAGCCCAAGACGGCGAAGAACCGGCTGCACATCGACATCCGAGTGCCAGGACACGGCAGTTCCGACGAGCGTTGGGCGCGGATCAGGGCGGAGTCCGAGCGCCTGGTGCGGGCGGGCGGGACCGTCCTGGAGTTTTTCGACGGACACCATGTCCTGATGGCCGACCCGGAGGGCAACGAGTTCTGCGTCGGAGCAGCCCCTGCGTGAAGGGCCCCGACGGGTCGACGCCGACCGGTCACACGACCGGCCGGGCAGACCCCGGGCCCGTGCCGCCTCGCGCGTTGCTCGCGGCATCCTCCGGGACCGCCGCCTCGGCGGGATGGCGAAACGCCCGCCGCCCCACCGGCCGTTCGGACGCGGGAATCAGCAGTCGGCACCGTGGACGCGGATCACGCGTGGAGCGAGGCCGCCGGCGCGGGCCCCTGCGTCTCCTTCGGGTTCCGGACCGGTGCGGCCACCGGACCTACGGCGGTCCCGACGCGGTCGCCGCCGCCGGGTCGCCACGCGTTCGGCACCCCGGCCGAGGGGCGGTCCCGGGGACCCCCGTCACGACCTCGGCACGATCCGGCCGAAGACCTCGGGGGCCTGCGGAGCCATCCGCGCAGTCCGGCTCCCCGCACAGCCCGTGCGCCGGCCGGGAAGGAGCCCCGCCCGCGGCACGGCCACGGTCCGGCCGGGTGCCACCACCACCTCCTTCGTGACGCAGATCACACCTCAGGGAAAACCCGTCGGCCCGGTCCGGCGTCCAGCAGGTGTGAGATCAGACAGGAAAGCGCTGGACCGGGCGGACGAGGAACGCCTCGTCCGCCTGGTGGCCAAGGGCGACCGTGCCGCGTTCGAGGAGCTGTACCGGCGTACCTCGCCGTGGATGGCGGTGCGGCTGTACCGGCGTTGCTCCGACGAGCAGATCGTCGCCGAGGTGATGCAGGAGACGTATCTGGCGGTGTGGCGCGCGGCGGGCGCGTTCGCCGGCAGTGCGGTCGGCGGTACGGCCGTCGGATGGCTGTGGACGATCGCGGCGCGCCGCCTCGTGGACGCCTTCCGCCGTCGCGCCCACCACGCCGCGCCGCCGCCGGCCGCCGCCGCGCGGGCCATGGCGCCCGCGGCCGAGGAGGAGGCGCTCGCAGCAGGCGTCGACGGTGACGTCGGCGATGCGCTGCGGCGCCTGGCACCGGAACTCAGAGAGGTACTGCAGGCGACGGTGCTCGACGGACTGTCCGTCCGGGAGACCGCCGCCCTGCTCGGGCTGCCCGAGGGCACGGTCAAGACCCGTGCCCGCCGGGCCCGGATCGCGATGCGGAAGGCGCTGGCATGAGCGGAGTGGGCAAAGAGCACGCGTCGGTGCGGCTCATCGGCGGTTACGCGCGCGGTGACGCGGGCATCGCCGCCGACGAGGTGTGGGCGCTGGAGGCGCATCTGGAGACCTGCGCGGCATGCCGCGCCCGGCTCTCGGACGCCGTGGAGACCGGGGTGCCCGCCGTCGCCTCGCTGGTCGGCGCCGTCTGGTCCGGCCTGGAGCCGGGCCTGGACACGGCGGCCACGATGCCGGCGCGACGGTGGCGCCGGCCGGTCTGGCTGTCGGCGTGGCTGACGCCGGTGATGGCCCCGTGGCTGGCCATGACCGTCGGCGTGGTCCTGATCGCGCTGGCCCTGGACCTGGCCGGTCCTGGTTTCGGCGAGGTGTCGCTGGTGCTGCTGCTGGCCCCGGTGCTGCCGCTGTGCGGGGTCGCCGCGTCCTGGTCGCGGGGGCTCGATCCGGCGTACGAGCTGACGGCGGCGGCCCCGCGGGCGGGGCTGTACCTGGTGCTGCGGCGCACCGCGTCCGTGCTGGCCGTGGTCGTCCCGGCGCTGCTGGCCGCGGGCTGGCCGGCGGGGGTGTCGGCCGCGCAGTGGCTGTTGCCCTGCCTGGCCCTGACCTCGGCGGCCCTGGCGCTCGGCGGCGTCTTCGGGGTGACCCGCGCCGCACTCGGCCTGATGGCCGTATGGGCGGCCGGTGTCATGGTGCCGTCCCTGGTCACCCGCAGCGAATCCGCCTTCCTGGACACGAGCGGCCTGCCCGTGTGGGGCCTGCTGCTCGCCCTCGGCACCGGTGTCGTGACGGCCCGCCGGGGCGCGTACACCACTGTTCCCGGGGTTTCCCGGTGAGCACCCTGAACGACCGAGAGGAACAGCGCATGACACGCGCGGTGAGCACGGCGGAAATCGCGCCGAGGACCTACGCCCACGAGATCCGGGCCGCCGGGCTGAGGATCCGTGTCGGGCGGACCCGGATGGCCGTCGACGGGCTCGACCTGTCCCTCGGCACGGGTGTGCACGGCCTCCTCGGCCCGAACGGGGCGGGCAAGACCACTCTCATCCGGGCGCTGGCCACCGTGCTGCGGCCCGCCGAGGGCACCCTGGAACTGTTCGGCGAGTCCGTGGCCTCCGCGGGTGAGCACCGCTCGGTGCGCCGCCGGATCGGCTACCTGCCGCAGGAGTTCGGCTACTACAAGCGGTTCACGGTGCGCGAGTTCGTCGAGTACATGGCCTGGCTGAAGGAGGTCCCCGAGGCGGACGTCCCGGCGGCCGTCCAGCGGGCCGTGGAGCGGGTCGGCCTCGCGGACCGCGCCGACGAGCGGATGAAATCCCTGTCCGGCGGCATGGTGCGGCGGGCGGGCATCGCCCAGGCCGTCGTCAACGACCCGGAGGTCCTGCTGCTGGACGAGCCGACGGTCGGCCTGGACCCGGCGCAGCGGATGCGCTTCCGCGAGCTGCTTCAGGAGCTGGGCACGGACACCTGTGTGGTCGTCTCCACGCATCTGGTGGAGGACGTCGCGGCGGCCTGCACCGATGTGGTGCTCTTCGCCGAGGGTCGGCTGGTCTTCCAGGGAACCCCGGACACGATGGCGGCGGCGGGCGGCGACGGCCATCCCGGGGACAGTCCGCTGGAGCGCGGCTACTCGGCCCTGCTCGCCGGGTCCGCCGCCGGCTCCTCGCAGGAGAGGGGTGCCTGGTGAACTTCCGTGTACTGCGTATCGAACTGAGGCGCTCCGTCGCCCCGTGGACCGGAATCGCCGTCCTGGTGACCGGCCTGCTCTTCCTCCTCCTGATCCTCGGCCCGGGGGACAGCGCCGCGGACTGGACGGCCCAGTGGACGCCCATGGCCCTGACCGTCCGCGGCCTGCTGTACTACCTGTGGCCCGTCGCGGTGGGTCTCGGGGCCCTGCAGGGGCTGCGCGATCCCCGCTCCCGGGTGACCGAGCTGATGGCGACGGTGCCCCGGCCCGCCTGGCAGCGCGTGGCGGTCCCGGCGGTGGCCTCGGCCGTCACACTGGCATCGGCCTTCCTCGTCATCGTCGCCACGGGCGGAGCCTGGGTGGTGCTGGGCGACACCGTGTACATGCCTCCCGGCTGGCTGCCGATCGTGCTGGTGGCGGCGTTGGCCCTGGTCGCGGGGGCGCTGTTCGGCATGGGCGTGGCGCGCGCGTTGCCCTCCGTGCTCACCCCGCCGCTGACGGCGGTGGCCGCTCTCGTGATGACCGTCCTCCTCCAGCAGCACGCGGACGAGGCACTGCCCACGGGTAACGCGCCGAACCTGCTGGCGCAGCTGGCGCCCGGGGTGGCGCTGCCCCGCGAGGAACTGCTCACCCTCGCCTCCTCCGTGCACCTCGGCCAGACCCTGTGGCTGGCCGGCATGCTCGCCACCGGATTCGCCCTGCTGGCCGCCACCTCGGCGCGCGCCCGGCTGCTCGCGCCGGCTCCCGTCCTGGCGGGTGCGGTGCTCGCCCTGCTGATCCTGCCCGCCGAGCCGCGCGACACGTACGTGATCGACGAGGCCGCCGCGGAACTGGTGTGCGACGGCCCGGTGTGTGTGACGGAGATGCACCGTGACCGGCTGCCGGCCCTCGCACCGCACGGCAAGGAGACGCTGCGCGTGTTGCGGGAGGTACTGGGCGAGGACGCGCCGGACGTGGTGCGGGAGGAGACGGCGCTGCACGGGTCCACGGGGACCCGGAAGCTCATGGGCGAGGCGGTGCTCGTCGACTTCGACGACCCGGTGGTCGTACGGGCGGAGGGTGAGCAGCTGACCCGGGCCCTGGTCAGCCAGGGCCTGGCCCCGCACTGCACCGAGCGCAGCAGCCGGATGAACTCCATCGGTCTGGACGAGATCGCTCAGAGCGTCGCGGCGGGCTGGGCGCTCGGCGACTTCCGGCTGATCGACTGGGCCGGTCACTTCGACGGGCCGGAGCACCGGAAGGCCGGGCAGGCGGCGTGGGGCCGGCTGACGGCACTGCCGCCGGCGGAGCAGCGCGCATGGATCACCGACACGCGTGCCGCCGCCCTCTCCTGCGACCTGCGGGACGCGCGCGGAGTGCTGACGGGCGAGGCGTTCCGATGAGGTGGTCGATGCTGTACGCGCGGTCCCGGCAGGTGCCCGCATCGGCGGCGGCGGTGCTGGGCGCCGCCCTGGCGGTGTGGCTCCTGGCCCGGGGGGAGGGCACCGACCCCCGGCTGCCGGTGCTCGCCCTCACCGCGGCCGTGACGGCGGCCTCGATCGGCCTGGGCGGGCAGGACTCCGCGCTGGACCGCACGGCGGCCATCCGCTGGGTGTCCCGCCGCGCGGTGCACGTGCTGCTCATCGGCGTGGTGGTGGTCTCGGCGCTGCTGGCGGTGCGGGCGCTGGGAGCGGACGTGGGCGGCACCGCCTCCGTCGTCCGGAACAGCGCGGGCCTCACCGGGCTCGCCGCCGCCGGAGCGGTGCTGTGCGGCGCGCAACACGCGTGGACGCTGCCGGTCGGCTGGCTGACGCTCGCCCTTTTCCCGTCGACCCTGCCGAAGGGCGTGAACGAGGTCCTGACCTGGCTGCTGCTGCCGCCGGGCACGGCGACCGCCACGTGGGTCGCCGTGATCCTTGCCGTGGCCGGCACCGGGGCGTACGCCGTCGTCGGGCCGAGGCACTGACATCAGCCCTCGAACGGATCGGGCCCACGCACGGACGAGGCGGGTGAAACCACTGCCCTCGGTGGCGTGGCGTGGCCTCGGGGCCTTCTCGGCGGATCCGGCGAGGAGGAAGGAGCCGCCGGGACGGTCAGGGGTTCCAGAACACGGTGGTGAACACGCGCTCGAAGCGCCGTGCTGCCAGGTCCTCGCGCTGGATCACCCAGTGGACGGTGGAGCCCTCCCGATTCCTCACGTGCCTGCCGGCGTACCAGTCGGCGAGGAGCACCCAGTCGGCGGCGCCGGCCGGGACCGGTCCGTCCCAGCGGCCCGCTTCCACCGCGTCCGCGGCGGTCGAAGCGGCGATGTCGACCGGGTCGAACTCGACGGCCTCCTCGTCCGCGTACCCCCCGATCTGCAGCGGCCCCGCCGGGGCGATGCCGTCCTGGGTGTTCTCCCAGATCTCGACGAGTTCCGAGCAGTGGGGGTGCCCCGGGAGGTACACGGCTTCCCGTTCTCCGGGGGGAACGACGAATTGGTGATACGGGAGCGATACGTCGACGCTCGCCCGCAGCGGGCCTTGTGGGTAGCTCGCGAACAGTTCGTGGTACTCGTCGTTGTCCCGGGCGTTCCAGGAGCGTGTGTCCCGTCGCGTGACGGCTGCGCCTGCCGGGACATGGACCACGCTGCCCACGGGCCGGCCGTCGCCGGGCTCCGGCAGGGCGAAGAACAACAAGTGGCCGTCGGGTGGCAGGGGCAGATCCGTCGCGTCGGCCGGCAGTGCCGACAGATCGACAGAGGCGACAAAGGGGTGTGCGGGATCCGGGATGTCGGCCGGAAGCAGAAGAGGGCCACCGAACCGTCCCGCCACAGGACCGGCCTCGTCGCCGGCCGGCGTCAGCGTCGTGCAGGGGCGGGCCATGGCCAGCCACCGCTCCACGTCGTCGGCCGGTATGCCTTGTGCCGCGGCCTCTTCACGGAAGGGTCCGAACCGAGCCCGCATCTCAGGTGTCATGGGTGGACCGTAGCGGAGGGCGTTCAAGGCGCGGATGCGGGCATGTCCCGTGAACGGATGGTTCGTTGGGGGGACTGCCGAGAAGAGGAACAGGCCGCCGAAGGGCCGTGTCCGACGACCTGCCGTCACGATCACGGCCACCGGGAACGACGTCCCGCCGATCGGTGACGCGGGCTTCGGGCACGGCGGTGACATCGCCGGCCACGGGACCGGGACGGACATCGGCGTGCGGCCGGCCCGCACCGAATCGGCCCGGTGCGCCGCCGGGCGCCTCACCTGGCGGTCGGCGGCCCGCGACCGGGTGACCGCCCGCACCCTCGTGCAGGAGATCCGCGCGAAGGCGCCCGGGCACGTCGCACCGGTCTCCCTCGACGGCCCCCAGCTGATCCCGGAGCGCCTGACGAGGAGTTACGTGAACCACGGCCACCACCTTCACATCCGCTCCGGGCAGTCCGCCGCAGGTACCGGAGCACCGCACCGGCACTCCGGCGCCTTGCGTGCCCGTATTCCTCAACAGGGATGCCGGAAGCGCGAGTTGTCGTCGTCCTGGTTGTCAGACCCCCCTGCGAGAGTGTGTTCCGCCTCCCCGGTCCGGCCGTCGTCCCCGCCGGACCGGGCCAGGCAGGTGAACCCGTCGCACGACCCGATCGCAGTGGAGCGCCCATGCCCGGTACGACCGTCCCCCGCCCGACCGAGTACGCCGTCGGCGTCTCCGACGTCCTCCCGGCCGTCTTCGACACCGAGGTCGGTGTCGAAGGGCAGTGGCACAGGGCCCCGCGGCTGGCGGTCCGCCTCGACCGGGGAGGGCCGTCCGGGCAGGGAGAACCGTCCGAGCCGGTGGAGCTGGCCTGGCGGTCCGAGGGCGGCGCGGAGGCGACCGTCGTGTTCGACGAGGAGATGAAGTCCTTCCACGGGCACCGGCGCACCGTCGACGGGACACTGCAGGAGTACCGGGGGACAAAGCACCCGCACCGGCCGGCCGCCGACGAGATGGCCCTTCACCCGGTGCGTGTCTTCACCACCGAGGAGGAGAGTGCGCACGGCCCGGCGGCCGAAGGCGTGCTGCGCCTGGTCCTGGACGACGGTGGGGCCCCTGCCGAGCGGGTCACCTGGCGCGACCGGCGGGGCACCTTCATATCCGTGGCCCTGCGGACCGTGCCGTCCGCCGGCGGCACCGTGGCGGTGAAGGTGGACGAGGTGGTGGCGAGTGACGAGCACCCCGAGGCCGGTGAAGTCGCCGAGAACCTCCTCACGGCAGGGCCGGACAAGTGGCTGGGCTGGGACGAGGCCGTCACCCTGGACCTCACCCCGGCCGAGCCGGTCGCCGTCACCGCCTACACGCTCACCTCCGGGAACGACTGCCGCGACCGCGACCCCCGGAGCTGGAGGCTCCTGGGATCGATGGACGGGATGACGTGGTACACCCTCGACTCACAGGTGGACCAGGCCTTCTCCGAGCGCTTCCAGCAACGCACGTTCCCCGTGGTCAACTCCACGGCGTACCGGGTGTACCGGCTCGACATCAGAGGCAACTGGGGTGGGCTGCCCGAGACGCAGCTGAACCAGGTGCGGCTGCTCACCGCGGATCAGGACGGAATCGTCGGCGCCGTCGTGCCCGTCTCCGAGGTCACGGCCAACGACGAGTACCACGCCGCCGGGGAGGTGGCGGCCCAGGTGCTCCACTCCGGCGAAGGCAAGTGGCTCGCCCGCACCAGGCGGGCGTGGTTGCGGTTCGACCTCCCCGAACCGGCCGCGGTCTCGGCCTACACGCTCACCTCGGCCGACGACCACTGCGCGCGGGACCCGAAGGACTGGGTGCTGGAGGGGTCCCTCGACGGAGAGAGCTGGGTGCCCCTCGACCGCCGCGCCGACGAGACGTTCGCCGGGCGCTTCCTGGTGCGCGAGTTCGCCCTCGCCTGCCCGGCGGCGTATCCCCACTACCGGCTGCGCGTCACCGCGAACGAGGGCGATGCCGGTGAGGTCCAGCTGAACCGGGTGCAGCTGCTGGTGAAGAACGACGGCCGTTTCCCCGCCCCCGGCCGGTTCTCCGGGTTCCTGCGGCACGGCGACGGCCCCGCCGTCGGCTACCGGGGCAGGAGCAGCACCGGGGAGACGGAGCTGACCGATCCGGACGTGGCGGACGACAAGGTCACCGGCGCACTGGTGTCGAAGCTGGAGGAGCTCACCCGGGCGATCGAGACACTGTCCTCCCAGCTCCGGAACCGCTGACTTCCCCCGCTCCCTCGGTGGCGTGGCGTGGCCTCGGCCGGGCCGGTCACGCCACCCCCGCGCCGGCGGGCCGCCGTCCGCGCCGGCCCCCGGCCGGCACCGCGCACGCCCTCCCGTGCCGCGCACGCCCGCCTGTGCGCCTGGCTGCCGCATCACCGTGTCCGCTCACCACGAAGCTCACCCGGCGAGTGCGGACTGTGGTATTCGTATGGCGCGCTGTAATCGGTTGCTCTAGAGTCTGGCGCCTCACAGCAACCATTTCGCCGCAACTCGCGGCTTCGACGAGGGATCGGGGCCACCTTGACGGTTCCTGCTCAGCCGAACCCACCTCCAGGCCCGCCGGCTCCTGGCGGCCCGTCGCAGCCGTCCCTCAACCGGTACTCCCGTACCGGGACCACCCGCCTGCTCTGCGCGGGCCCGTATCTCCAGGCGCGTTTCCGGCGCCGTGTCGTGGAGGAGCTGGTCGAGCACGACGGGAGGGCGGTGGCGCCGTCGACCGGGGTGGACGTGGTCCCCGTACTCGCGCACGCGTTACGGGCCCGCAGGCTCGAACTGCAGGCCGGTGGCTTGATCGCGCTCCTGTGGACGCTGTTCTGGCTGGCCGACCTGTTCGGGGACGGCTTCGGCTGGATGACCTCCTGGAGTCTGGCCGACGCGTACGGTCAGAGCTATACGGAACGGCACTTCTTCCTCCTGACCGATCTGTTCGAGGAGGGGGACAACGTCCGGCGCTATCCGGGCTCCGGTGTCTGGGCGCTGAACTACGCGATCATCAGCGGACTGCTGTGGCTGGTCCGGAACGTGTCGGGGCGCGGCACAAGCGTGTACTCACTGGACGGCCTGCTGCCCCAGGGCGACGGCTGGGCGCGGTTCCTGCCTTTCGCTCCCCGGATTCTGCTGGCCCTGTACTGGGCCGCGGCGCTCGCCGCCGTGTGGAACGCCTCCGCGAACTGGATGGCCGTGGTCTTTCCGCTGCTGCTGGTGATTCCCGTGTGGAGGCATCGCAATGCGGTGGAGGCGGTGATGTGCGACCGACTCGGCGCCGAGGTGTTCGAACAGCTGCCCCGGGAGGAGCTGACCGGCCCCGAGTGGCTGCGGGAGACCGGCCTGGCCATCGACAGGGAGCAGAACTCGGGGATCGTCCTGTACGAACCGGCGCGGCCCTTCGTCGGGTCCGGCCGCGCCCTGAAGCCCTGGTCCCTCGTGATGGATCTGCGCCGCAGACCGGAAGCCGGCTCCGAGCCGCTCACCGCCGCCGGGGTGCTGAACTGCGTACGGGAGCGGCTGGCGGATCTCGGCCGGCTTCCGGAGCCCCCGTCCGGTCTGGACCGCCTCAGGGATGTGGAGATCGACGAGCTGGTCTACCTGCCGTCCGGGCCCCCGAGGCACGAGGTCGACCACGGGGAGAACGCGACGGCGACGCACCGGCTCGCGTCGATCGGGGAGGGTGGCGAGGCCCGGCGGCATTTCCTCCGGGTCCGGGTCAGCGCGTGGGAGCACCAGGTGGTGGTCTCCGTACTGGTCCGGGTGCACACCCAGGGCGAGTTGCTGGTGCTGGAGGTGGTTCCGCACGTACTGGACCCGCTCAAGCCGGAGTTCGGGCTCGTCGACGCCATCGTCGAGCGGGGCCGCGCGTATCCGGCGATCGCGGCGTGGCGGGCCCTGCTGACGGCTCCCGCCGCCGGAGCGGCGGCGGCCTTCTCCGCCGCACGTTCGCTGGAGGGCGCGGTCCGCTGGGCGCAGCGCCGTGCCGGACGCGTGGGCACGCCGGGAGCCCCTGCCGAGGGAGCCGCGGCGTCCGTGCGCGAACTGGCCTCCGTACAGGGCGATTCACCGCTCCAGCGGATGGATGTCAGCCGCTACCTGAGGACGGTCCAGGAGCGCATCGGTACGGGCGCGCTCCAGGCGCTGAGCGAGAAGGGCCATGACACCGGGCAGTTGGAGCAGCAGATCGTCCAGGTGAGCAACGGCGGCGTCTTCATCGGGACGATGAGCGGCGGTGCGGTGGCGACGGGCCGAGGCGCCAGGGCGCGGGCCGACGGAGCGCTGCAGCAGGTCCTGGGCCGTGGCGACGGCCGGTGACGGTCCGGCGGGAAGCGTCTGATGAGCCGTGGGGACCGTGGGAACGGCGGACGAGAGAGCAGGGGAGCAAAGACATGGGCGGAAGTGGCGAGGCGGGGCGTGCGGACCGGGAGCCGGGCGCCGGCGAGGAACCGACCGGTGCCGAGCCGGCGGGTGCGGATCCGGCGGGCGGCATCGTCGTCGGCGAGTTCGACGGAGGGGCCGTCGCGGCCGGGCGGCGGGCGGAGGCCGAGGACGCCGGCAGGCGGATCGGCCGGCCGCGCGGCGCGGACCTGCCCCCGCCGCCGGTCGTGGCTCCGGTCCCGGGTGGCATCGCCATCGGGCGGATGACCGGCGGTGCGGCGGCGTCGGGCCCCGGTGCGCGGTCCACCGACCGGTCGGAGCGGTTCGTCGAGGCGACGCCTCAGCTGGTCGACGCCCTGAAGCTGTTGCGTGGCGAGTCGGGTGAGCTGCGCACGGAGGCGGCCGAGGCCGAGCGGGACGTCCAGGCCACCGGCGGGGTGGGAGCAGGCCGGCTGCGGCGGCTGGCGGCGCTGGCGGGCCGGGCGGCAGGGTCCGTGGGCGGGCAGACGGCTGCCGGGGTGGCCGCCGGGGTGATCACGGGAATGCTGCCATGAGGGGGTGGGACGCCGGGGGACAGCGGTGGCAGCCGTCCCCGGCTCCGGACACCGGCCGGCCGCAGGCCGTGGAGCGTGCTCTGCGGGTCGCGGCCGTCGCGCTGGCGGTGGCTGTGGTGGGCACGGTGGCTTTCGGCGGCGGACGGCTGCTGTTCCGCGACGACGAGGCGCAAGGGGTCGAGGCGTCCGCGGAGGCCACCCCCGGCGGGACGGACACCACCGGAACGGCTCCGGCCGCCGGGGCGACCGGGGAGGGTGACGCCGGGAGCGGGACCCCCACCGCCGAGGAACCGCCGCCCGGCTTCGTCGCCGAGGAGGACACCGAGGGCTTCGGCGTGCAGGTCAGGGAGGACTGGCAACGCTGGGAGGACCCACGCCCGGAGGGCGACGTCGTCTTCTACGAGACGGACGACGGTGAGGGTTTCCTGCAGGTCTACCGGATCTCCGAGCCGGGCTACACGCCGTACGACGCCTTGGAGGAGACGGATCGGCTGGTGGGCAAGGCCAACGGGTACGAGCGTCTGAGACTGGAGGAGCCGGACCCCGCCGACGGATCGCAGGCCGCTGAACTGGAATACCGCGTGCCACGCGACAACGGGACGGTCAGGCATTCGCTGCTCCGGGCGTTCGTCGCCGAGGACGGAGTGCCATGGGTGGTCCTCGTCGCCGGGCCCGAGGACGAATGGGACACCACGTACGCGGAGGCGGCCTCGGTCGCGGCCGCCTCGTTCTGCCCGCAGGGCTACTGCCCGGCCACCCCCTGAGCCCGTGCGCCGCCCGGCGGCCCGGGAACGGCGGCATGCCCGCCCCCGCCCCCGCGCCTCACAGCCAGCCGTGCTCCCGGGCGATGCGGGCCGCGACGTGGCGGTTCTCCGCGCCCAGCTTCACCGCCGCCGCCGAGAGGTAGTTGCGGACCGTTCCGCTGGACAGCGAGGCGCGGGCGGCGATGTCCGCGACCGGGGCGCCGTCCTCGGCGTACGACAGGAGTTCCGCCTCGCGGGGCGTCAGGGGTGATTCGCCCGCCGCGATGGCGTCGGCCGCGAGTTCCTGGTCGACGTAGCGGCCGCCGGTGTGGACGGTACGGATGATCCGGGCCAGGTCGTGTGCGGACACCGTCTTGGGCACGAAGCCGCGCACCCCGGCGCTCAGCGCACGCTTCAGGGCTCCCGCCCGGGCGTGGCTGGTGACGATCATCGCGGCGCACCCGGGCACGGCGTCCCGCAGGTGTACGGCGACGGCCACGCCGTCGAGGCCGGGCATCTGGAGGTCGAGCACGGCGACGTCGGGGTGGTGCGCCCTGGCCATGGCCAGGGCTTCGTCGCCGGTCCCGGCCTGCGCGACGACCGTGATGTCGTCCTCCAGGGTGAGGAGGGAGGCGAGCGCGCCCCGGATGAGGTGCTCGTCGTCCGCCAGCAGGACCCTGATCATTCGCCGTCCTCCCAGGGGACACGTGCGGTGAGGCGGAAGTGTCCGCCGGAATCCTGTCCGGCGGTCAGTGTGCCGTTCAGTCCGGCCAGGCGTTCCTTCAGCCCGGCCAGGCCCGTGCCGGTGCCGGGGGGTGCTTCGGACCCGCCGTCGTTCTCCATCACCAGCAGGGCCTCGGCCGGTCCCGCTGTGCGCAGGGACATGGTGCAGCGGGAAGCGCCCTGTGCGTGGCGGAGCACGTTCGTCGTCCCCTCGCGCACCACCCAGCCGAGGGCCGACTGCACGTCGGAGGGCAGGCGGGCCGCGGGGCCGTACTCGATGCGGCAGTCGATGCCCCCGGCCTCCAGGACGGAGCGCGCTCCGGCGAGTTCGGTGTGCAGGTCGGCGGTGCGGTAGCCGCGGACCACCGAGCGGATCTCCCGCTGCGACTCCCGCGCGATGCGCTGCACCTCCACCATGTGCTCGACGGCCTCGGGCCGGCCGCGCTGCGCCAGCTGTGCCGCGAGTTCGCTCTTGAGCGCCACGACCGCGAGGTTGCGGCCCAGTACGTCGTGCAGGTCGCGGCCGAAGCGCAGGCGTTCCTCGGCGACGGCCAGACGCGCCTGCGTCTCGCGTGCGGCGGCCAGTTGCTCGATCAGCCGGACGCTCCAGGCGGAGGCACGGGACGCGAGGGCCATGAAGGGCACCATGACCACGGTGGCTCCGGCGACGAGGGCCAGGGACGGCCCCGCCAGCCCTGCCGCGAAGGCCCCGGTCAGGCAGCCGGCCGCGACGGCCGCCAGGAGCGCCGCTCCTGCCCTCAGCGGCAGCGCCAGCGCGGGCGGTCCGGCGAAGAACATCAGCAGCCACACCATGAGGGACGCCAGGTCGCCGCCGTCGATACGGCCGGACGACAGGAGCCCACAGCCCAGGACCGCGATGGCCACGGTCACCGCCGTGTACACCACCGTGAGCCGGACGGGCCGTGGGCCGACGGTGAGGTAGTGGTCCAGCGCGGCACGCCAGAGCAGGAACTGGAGGAGGGCGTGTACCGCGCCCAGCGCGGCCACGGTTGCCGACGAGAGCGGGCCGGTATCCGTCTGCGCCACCCAGACGGCCCACAGGCCGGCCTCGCTGACGGCGAGGAAGCCGATGCTGCCCAGGGCGTACCGGCGGTAGCGCTCAGGGCCGTCCCGGCCGCCGAGCCGCTCCACCCAGTCCTCCACGCTCATGCTCATGCTCATGGACACCGACTTCCCGCATCTGACGGCTCCCCACCCGGCAGCCGTCGTGTTCAGTGGCGCGGTCCCCAACGGAACCACCGCCGCACACCGGCGGCCGCCGCCGCCGTCCACGCCAGGGCCACGAGCAGCGCGCGGACCTGGTCCATGGCGCCGAGGTCGCCCGTCCAGCCGCCGCGCACGAGATCCATCACCGGGGAGAAGGGCAGCCAGGCGCTGATCCCGGCCACCGCGTCGGGCAGGACCTCGCGCGGCACGAAGAGCCCGGAGCCGGCCATGCTCACCATCATGAACGGCAGGAACGTCAGCTGAGCGCTCTCCGCCGTCCGGGTGAAGGCGGCCGTCAGCGCGGCCCCGATCACGAGCAGCGCCACACCCGCGAGCAGGCCGACGACCACCAGGTGCGGGGCTGCCGGTGCGGGTGCGTCCAGGACCGCCGTCAGTCCGACGGCCAGCAGCACGCACTGCACCAGCGCCAGCACCACCGCGGGCAGCGCGCCGCCGGCGAGGATCTCCCAGTCGCGCACCTCCCCCGTGCGCAGCCGCTTGAGCACCAGGCTCTCGCGGCGCGTGACGTACACGCCGACCAGGTTGGTGTAGACGGAGAAGAACAGGGCCATGGCCAGGGCTCCCGGCAGCAGGACGGTCGCGATCGCCAGCCCGGTGCCGCCCAGGTCGAGGTTCTTGACCATGCTGCGCATCGAGAAGGCCATGAGGGCCGGCAGGGCGACCGCGGTGAACAGGGCTGCCCGGCTGCGCAGGAGCAGGGTCAGCTCCGCGCGGCCGAGGGCGGCCATGCGGGCGGCGGGGCCGCGCCGTACGGGCCCGGTGGTGGTCGCCGGCCGGGCGGGGGCGGTGGTCGTCATCGTGACTCCTCGTTCTCGAGGCCCTTGGCGATCTCCATGAAGGCCTCTTCCAGTGATGCGGACCGGGCGTCGAGGGCGTGCAGCGTGACGCCGGCGTGGTGGGCCCAGGTGAGCAGTTCGGTGGCGGTGCGCTGCAGGTCCCGGGTCTCCAGGAGGACGGTCCCGTTCTCGGTCGTGTGCCGGGTCACGCCCATCGCCGCGAGCGGCGGGAGTTCGCCGAGGAAGCGGTCCCGGGGCAGCTGGAAGGTGATCCGGGAGGGGCGCTCGGCCACCACGTCGGCCACCCGCCCGGTGGTGGCGATCAGCCCCTTGTGCATGATCGCCAGCCGGTCGGCGAGCTGTTCGGCCTCCTCCAGGTAGTGCGTGGTGAGCAGCACGGTCGTGCCCTGGAGCTTCAGCTCGCGGATCAGGTCCCAGGTGTCGCGGCGGGACTGGGCGTCCAGGCCGGTCGTCGGCTCGTCGAGGAACAGCACCTCGGGCCGCCCGAGGAGGGCCAGCGCGAGGTCGAGGCGACGGCGTTCGCCGCCGGAGAGCTGCTTGACCCTCACCTTGCGCCGCTCGGAGAGACCGGTCAGTGCGAGGGCCTCGGCGGCGGGGCGGGCGCCGCTCGTGCAGCCCGCCCACATCTGCACGGTCTCCAGGGCCGTCAACTCCGGCGGGAAGCCGCCTTCCTGGAGCATCACGCCCATGCGGTGGCGTACGGCGGCACGGTCACGGAACGGGTCCCGGCCGAGCACCTGGACGGTGCCGCCGGTGGGCAGGGCCTGGCCCTCCAGGAGTTCGAGTGTGGAGGTCTTGCCGGCACCGTTGGTTCCCAGCAGGGCGAAGAGCTCTCCGCGGCCGACCGTGAAGTCGATGCCGCGTACGGCGTCGAAGTCCTGGTAGCTGCGTTTCAGTCCGACGGTTTCGATGACGGTGTCCATGCGTTCCACACTCCCGTCGGAGCGGGTGCGGGGGCAGTACGCTCTGTCATCGGCTTCGTATGACACCTGTCATACGGACCCATGACGTACCGCGCTGCCCAGGGACCCGGCACCGGGAGGGCGTGGAGGACCCGGACGTCACCGCTGGGCCCGCCACCGCACGGCTGCGAAAGCAGGAAATCCCCGGCCCGCAATTGCGGACCGGGGATTTCCTCACGTATATTGAGTGTTTCTGTGTGCCCACAGAAAAGGCCCCTCACCGGGGGCCACTAGAAACACCATATCCGGCTGGGAGCGATTTTGTCAACTCGCGAAAACGTCGAATTGCAGAAGGAGCAGGAATTCATCGACCGGCTCTACGACCGTGTCGACACGCTGCGCGGGGTCACCGCACAGCACGTCGAGGACGCGTTGACGCCGGTCGGGAACGGCCTGCAGGCCCGTCACGAGCGTGATGTGCTCGTCGCCGAGCGCTCCGGTCTGCTGGCGGCCCTGAACGCGGTGGACGGCTCGCTGTGTTTCGGCCGCATCGATCTCCAGGACGGCGCGGCGCACCATATCGGCCGTATCGGAATTCGTGAGGACGACACCGAACACACGCCCCTCCTGATCGACTGGCGGGCGCCGGTCGCCCGGCCTTTCTATCTCGCCACCGGGCATACGCCGATGGGGCTGCGCAGGCGCAGGCACCTCACCACCGAGGGCCGCACGGTGACCGAGCTGCACGACGAGATCCTCGACCTGGGGGACCGCGAACGCAGCGGCTTCGAGGACCCGAGCGGTGACGCCGTGCTGCTCGCCGCGCTGAGCTCGGCCCGCACCGGCCGCATGGGTGACATCGTGCGGACCATCCAGGCGGAGCAGGACCGCATCATCCGCGCCCCGCACCGGGGTGTCCTCGTCGTCGAGGGTGGTCCCGGCACCGGCAAGACGGCGGTGGCACTGCACCGGGCGGCCTTCCTGCTGTACGAGCACCGTGAGCTGCTGGCCAAGCGCGCGGTCCTGGTCGTGGGCCCCAACCCGGCCTTCCTGCGCTACATCGGCGAGGTGCTGCCCGCCCTCGGCGAGACCGGCGTCATGCTCGCCACCCAGGCCGAGCTCTTCCCCGGTGTCCACGCCCACGGCACGGACACCCCGCGCGCGGCAGCCGTGAAGGGCGGCGCCGCGATGGCCGAGGCGCTCGCCCTGGCCCTGCGCGACCGGCAGGCGCTGCCCGAGCCCGGCGCGCCGGTGATCATCCCGCACGACGACGGTGACCTCGTCCTCGACTGGGAGATCGCCTACGAGGCCCGGCAGGCGGCCCGCGAGACCCGGCTGCCGCACAACCTCGCCCGGCCGTACTTCACGTTCCACGTCATCGACGCCCTCACCGCGCAGCTCACCGAACGCCTCGGCGCGGACCCGTACGGCGGCCCGAACTTCCTCGGCCCGGACGACGTCGCCCAGCTCGGCAAGAGCGTCGCGGCGAGCGAGGAGGTGCACGCCGCCGTCGGGGACCTGTGGCCGCTGCTCACCCCCGAGGAGTTCCTCGCCGGCTATCTGGCGGAGCCGGTGTACGTACCGGACGAGGACGCGGAGGCCATCCGGCGCGCTCCCGGCGACGGTGACCCGGCGTGGACCCCGGCCGACGTGCCGCTCCTCGACGAGGCGGCCGAACTGCTCGGGTCCGACGACAGCGCCGAGCGGGCCGCCGCCGAGGCCGAGCGCCAGGAGCGGGTCGCCTACGCGCAGGGGGTCCTGGAGCTGTCCCGGGGCTCGGAGTCGTACGAATTCGAGGACGAGGAGTCCGAGTTCCTGGCCGCCCACGACATCATCGACGCCGAGCGGATGGCGGAGCGGCAGGAGGAGGCCGACCACCGGAGCGCGGCCGAGCGGGCCGCCGCCGACCGGACCTGGGCGTTCGGCCACATCATCGTCGACGAGGCGCAGGAGCTGTCGCCGATGGCCTGGCGGCTGCTGATGCGCCGGTCACCGACCCGTTCGCTGACCCTGGTCGGCGACCCGGCGCAGACGTCCGAGGAGGCGGGCGTCGGCTCGTGGGAGCGGATCCTGGAGCCGTACGTCGGCGACCGCTTCGAGCATGTGCGGCTGAGGGTCAACTACCGTACGCCCGCCGAGATCATGGAGCTGGCGGCCAGGGTCGTACAGGCCGAGGACCCGTCGTTCGAGCCACCCGGCTCGGTGCGGTCCACCGGCGGGACACCGTGGACGCGGGACGCCGGCACGGATCTGGCGGGCGCGGTGGCGCGGGCCGTCGAGGAGCTGACGCCCGAGGAGGGACGTCTCGCGGTGATCGCGCCGCGTGAGCTGCACGAGGAGATCGCGGCTCCGCTCGACGGGGTCACCGCGGGCGCAGAGCCCGACCTCACCCGTCCCGTGGTGCTGCTCGGCCCGCGCGAGGCGAAGGGGCTGGAGTTCGACCACGTGCTGGTCGTCGAGCCCGGCCGGTTCGGGACGAGCGACCTGTACGTGGCCCTGACCCGCGCGACACAGCGCCTGGGCATCGTCCACCGGGAGGAGCTGCCGGAGCCGCTGCGCTGAACTGTTGCACCGGGTGATCACGCTCCGGTGCTCCTCACAGGAGAACGCGTCCCCTGCGCACCCGCCTGTGCGCAGGGGACGCGTTCGGCGGGTCAGTCGCAGAAATGGCCCCACGAGTTGTCGGGGCGCCAGGTCTTCTCGCCGGTGGACGCCCCCTTCCAGCTGAAGGTCGCCACGACGCCGAAGGTCGACTTCGGCCAACTGCACGGATTGACGGTGGTGGTGCCGGCCAGGTCCTCGGTGCCGTGCCAGCCGTCGCCGTCCTTCGCGGTCCTCATCGTCACCCAGCCATTGCCGCTGAAGCGCTGGAGCTTCACGTCGGTGACCTTGACCTGGTAGCTGCCGCCACCGGCGACGTCGGTGATCTTCGCCCGCGCCCGGTAGGTGTCGGCGGTCTCGTCCCACCAGACGGTGGCACACCGCTTGACCTGGGTGCCGTAGCACTCCCACGCGCTGTCCGCGGATGCCGGCGCAGGAGTGAGGACGATCGACGCGCCGAGCGTCCCGGCGGCCAACGCGCCGATGGTGGCGGACCGGCCTGCACGCTTGAGCCCCATGAACATCCTCCCGTTGGGGTCAGTGATTCCGGGAACCGTATCCACCAATTCGCACCAGCTGGACAGACGTGCGAAGCGGTCGCATGGCTGTGACGAAGTCAGGATGCGGTTCCTCTTCCCCCACGGCTCCGGCGACGGGAGCGGCTGAAGGGCCCGGAGCTCGGGAAGCGGGACCCGGGAGCCGGTCCGGCCGGTTCACACGTTCGGGGGGCCGGAATCAGCGCTCCGCCCGACGCCCGGGCTTCGGGGTCCGGGCGTCGGGACCCGGGAGCCGGGAGCCGGGATTCGAGCGGTGCCTTTTGACCGGCAGGGAAAGAAGGGGGTCAGGGAAGACCTCCCCGACCTCCCCGACCCGTCACGGCCAGCAAGTATGACTAATCGTGACCAAGTTGCGGCGGAGCGTGGCGACTGTTTACGGTGCGGGAACCGAACGACCCCGACGCGGTGTAGAAAGCACCAGGCCGGGGTCTCACCGCACGATCGAAAGAAAGTCGATCCCGTGGTTATCCAGCAGGTTAGCTCCGCCCCGCGCACCCCCGCATCCTCGCGCCCGTACCCGATGGCCAAGCCCGGTTACGGCAAGCGCTCCATGCCTGGCCAACTCCCCCGCAGCGCGGATGACTTCGCCCTGCTTCCTGCCCGCGAGCGGTACATCGCCGGGTTCATCGACCATCTGCCCGACGGCGCCTCGATGGACGTCAAGAGCCTCGCCAAGCAGCTGCCGCTGTACGGCCAGCAGGCCGTCGGCTCCGCCCTGAGGGCACTGGCCACCGCCGGGCACCTGCGCCGCGTACGGTGCCTCGTCGGCGAGCCGGGCCAAGTGCGCTGGGTGTCGCGGACGTTCTGGTCGCGCACCGCCCGCGACAACGAGTGGTGGGCCACCACCGGGGTCACCCCGGCGCCCACCGCGGAAGTCCCCGCACCGGCGCCCCTGGCAGCCACCGCAGAGGCCCCTGCCCCGGTGCCCGCCGCCTCTCCCGCACCCGCCGTGCCCCCGCAGCGGTCCCCGGCTCCCGCCGCGCCCTCCCCCGCCTACCTCGCGCTGGCACGGCTCGGCCGCGCGGACTCCCGGCTGGCCCTGTCCGCCGCCGACTGCGCGGCCCTGGAGGCCCTGGCCGCCGAATGGTTCGCACGCGGCGTGGACACCGGCTACCTCACGCAGGCCCTCACCGCCGGGCTCCCGCCCCGGGTCGGCTCGCCGGTCGGCTTCGTACGCCGCCGCCTCACCGACAAGATCCCGGCGCACGTCCCCGCCGCGCCCGCTCCGCCCGCACCGGGCGCGCCCGTGCACCGCGTGATGCTGGAGTGCACCAAGTGCGGCACCCCGGGCCGCCCGGAAGCCCTCCCCGACGGCCTCTGCCGCCCGTGCCGCACACCCGGGCAGGGCGACACCGCCCCTGAGGCCCCTGGCGGCCGGCCCAGCGAGGAGGATGTCCGTACCCTCACCGCCGGACTCAGGGACCTGCTCAAGTCACCCTGAGCAGAGGGCAGTCACCTCTCGGACCGATCAGGCGTACGAGTTCACGCTGACCGGGCGGGTCCCGGTGTACGGCGTCCACCCCTGGAGGGTGGCGGGCAGGCCCACGCGGCTGTTGCAGTCGATCACCTGGAAGTGCAGGTGCGGCCCGGTGGAAGCGCCCGTGCTGCCCGACCAGCCGACGATCCGGCCCTGCGGGACCCAGTCGCCCGGCTCGTAGAACGACCTGTTCAGGTGTGCGTAGTGGGTGCACTGACCGTTCGAGTGCCGGATGATCACCTCGATGCCGTTCTGCCAGTACGGTGACCAGTTCGAGATGACGATGGTGCCCGCCTGCGCCGCGGACACCTCGTAGTCGACGGGGAGCCCGAAGTCCCAGGCGTACTCGTTGTAGGGGCCGGTGTGCGAGTACGTCCCCTCCGGCCCCTGGGTGACCGTGTAGGCCTCACCCGCCGGGTAGGGAAGCTCGTAGTAGTAGTCCACGGCAGCGGCCGGGGACGCCCCCGTCATCGTGATGCCCACCGCCGTCAGTAACGCACTCGCCCCTGTCGCCACGCGGCGCAGGACCCTCTTCTTCCCGCCCATGTGCGTCTCCGTTCGTGTGTCACGAGCATCGGACTCCGCGTCCCGTCCGGGGCGGAGGAGTGCCAGGATCCGGCCCCGGACGCCCTTCCTTCAAGGGCCGCCGGGCCCAGGCCCGGGCCCTCCGCCACCTCACCCGCTCTGCCGCCACTGGGCCCCGCACGGGGCCTCAGGGCCCTTGACGAACTCACGGCCGGCCTCCCCGTGTTCACGAGGTGAGCGTCGAAGGACCCGGCGAGGGGTGCCGTGAGGGCTGGTGGACGCCGCCGGAAGGCGGGCCGCGCACCGCCTTCCGGCGGCGTGGCGGCCGTCGCGGCAGGCGGACTCGGCGGCTTCGCCCGCCGCGGCACCACCGTGCCGGGAACACCGCGGCGGGCCGTCTCGTTGATCTGGGGCCCACTGCTCCGAGCCGTGAACCGAGGGAGTACCGAGTACCTTGCCCGACACCTCGTCCACCGTCACCACGCCCCCTCTCCCGCCTCTCCCTTCGATCGCCGCCCAGGCGGAACGCCTGATCGGGCTCGGGGTGCACGAGCTCGCCCGGATACCCGCCGATGACCTGCGCGCCTTCGCCGTGGCCGCCGGCCCCGGAAGCGACGGCGCCCTGCTGGCCGTGCACCCGGACCGCGTCCCGGCCTCCGCCCTCGCACCGCTGCTGCGCCGCGACGACAAGTCCGGCTTCGTCGTCACCGACATGCCCGACGTCGACCTGTTCGCCCCCACCGCCGTGGAACCGCCCGACGCTCCGCTCTACCTCGTCACCGGCGTCGACCGCGGCGACCACATGGCCAACTGGAGCCCGGAGGAGGCACTGCCCGCCCTCGGCGGGGAGGACCGCACCCCGCTGCTGCTCACCGAGGGCATCCACTGGGTGCTCCAGCAGCCGGCGGCCCTCGAACGGAACCGCTGCTTCATGACCATCGGGTCCCGGCTGCGTAAGGCGAACGGCACCATGGACGCCCGCACCCCGGCGATCTGGATCAGCAACGGCACGGGGCGGGACGGCCGCGAGCGGCGCAACGCGCCGAAGGTCGGCTGGTGCTGGTGGGGCAACCGCCACACCTGGCTGGGCTTCGCCTCGGCCACGGGCCGCAGGAGCGAGTAGCCCACCGCACCCCACCGCAACGGGCACAGGACGCCGGGTCCCGCAGGGCCGTTCCTTCCTGACGTGAGGAAGCGAAGGAGCCCAGGAGGCCGGACCGGCTGAACCGGGCCGTGGAGCACCTCGGGTCCCCCCTCGACCAGCCGCTCGACGTGGCGGGCCCGGCGCGCGTCGCGATGACGTCGGAGTGCCGCTTCCGGCGGATGTCCTCCGCACGGGCGGGTCTCCCGCTGCCGGAGTACGTCCGGCACAGACGGCTCACCGTGGCGGGCGCCGAGGTGCTCGCCGGTGACCGGCGCCGCGGTGCCCGAGGACATGGACGCCCTGGACGTCCCCGCGGGCACACGGGCCGTCTTCGAGCACTCGGGTCCCTTCCCGCAGGCGCTCCAGTACCTGTGGCGCGACGTGTTCACGCAGTGGTTCCCGCCGGATCCGTACGGGAGCAGGCCGGGCCCGAGATCCTCAGCGTGCGGCTGTCCGGGGACGGGACGCAGGCGGACGCGGCGCTGCGGATCCCCGTGGAGCGGTCCGCCGTCTGAGGGACGCCCGGACCGGTCAGTGGTCCCGCCCCAGCTTCTCCCGGATCCAGGCGAGACCGAAGTCCAGGACCTCACCGGCCTCGAACAGGTAACTGTCGGCCGCGCCGACCCTGCCGTGACGGCCGATCCCGGCGGCCAGCATGTCCCGGGCGATCGTCTCGAAGGGGTCCTGGCCGGCGGGCGTGACGGCGGAGTAGTCGAAGGCCCCCTCCGAGGAGTCGATGTCGCGGAAGCGGCGCCAGACGCGCCGCCCGCCGTCGAGGACCGGCTGCTCGTACTCCACGAAGCGCTTGCCGGGCGCGTCTGCGAGCGCCTCGGCGTGGTGCAGCAGGGTGAGGGTCTCCAGCGGCGCACCGAGCATCAGCACCCGCCCGCCCAGGGCGACCAGCCGGGCCAGCGGGCTGCCCGGCCCGTGCGGGTCGTCCCACGGGTGATCGGCCGTCAGCGCGGTGGCCGCCGCCCCGAGCGCGGCGAAGCTCACGTCGGGGTGCCGGCTGCGGACGGCCCCCGGCCAGCGGCGCAGCGCCTCCGGAAGGCGGCCGTTGTCGTGGTCCGCCTCGCTGAGCACCGGATCGTAGGCGGGGTGCCCGGCCCGTACGGCGTCCTGCCACGGCTGCGGCCAGTCGGTGAAGCCGTACGGCGGGGCGTCGTTCCAGCCACAGGTCACCATCAGGGTCCCCCGCTCCCCCACGGCCCGGAGCAGGGCCCCGACGACGGCCGGGGGGCCGCCGGCGACGTATCCGATGGCGGACATCCGCGTATGGAACATCACGGTGTCGCCCTCGCCGAGACCGAGCGCGGTCAGATCGCGGACGAGCCGTCCGCAGGTGACGGGGCCGTCGCCGCGCGCGAGCAGGGCGGCCTCGTCCGGGGGTTGTTCATCCATGGGCCGACGTTATCGCCCGTGCGCCGAGGAACGCCCCCGCACGGAGAGCCGTTGGCCTCGGGCTGCCACGCGGACGGAGAACGCCCCAGGTGAGCGGCGGACTCCTCGAAAGCGAACTCCTCGGAAAAGGGAGAGGACCGACGCAACCCTGCCCGCGTCTCATGAGTCACACGGGAGTCACCTGCTTCACCTGTTCCCCTTGCTCCGGAAGGGCTCCGTACCCTGTGATGACTCGTAACCGGCTGACCGCGCTGGCCGCGACGGCCGCACTCGCCGCCGGTGGCGGCCTGATCACCGCCACCCCGGCCTCCGCGGCCGTCACCTGCGCCTCTCCTCTCTGGACGGCGCAGTACTTCGGCAACACCACCTTCAGCGGCACGCCGAAGCTGACCGCCTGCGACTCCGCCATCGCCGAGAACTACGGGTCCGGCGACCCGGCCGGCGTCAGCCTGCCCAAGGACAACTTCTCCGTCCGCTGGTCCCTCACCCGGGACTTCGGATCCGGTGGCCCTTTCCGGCTCTCCGCCGCCACCCAGGACGGCATGCGCGTGTACGTCGACGGCGTGCGGAAGATCGACCTGTGGAAGAACGTCTCCACCACCGCCCGCAAGACCCTCGACCTGACCCTCCCGGCCGGCAAGCACACGCTCCGGGTGGACTACGTCGCCTGGACGGGCGTCGCCAACGCCGGGTTCACCTACGCCCCGCGCACCGAGGCCGCCGTCGACACGGTCAAGCCGCTCGCCCCGGCCGGCCTCACCGCCGCGTACGACCGGGTGACCGCGAAGACCACCCTGCGCTGGACCGCGAACAAGGAGCTGGACCTCGCCGGTTACCGCGTGTACCGCCGGCTGAGCCCCACCCAGTGGGCGAAGGTCAGCGGCTCGTCGCTGCTCACCTCCCCGTCCTTCGTGGACGCGACGCCCGCCACGGGCCAGACCTTCCTGTACGAGGTCCGCGCCGTCGACAAGGCGGGCCGCGAGTCCACCGGCAGCCTCGACGTCACCGCCACCGGCGTGGACCGCACCGGCCCGGCCGCACCGGCCGGTCTCACCGCCACCGGCGACGCGTGGTGGGCCACCGTGGCCTGGCAGGCAACCGCCGACGCCGCGAAGTACGAGGTGTACGCCGCCTCCGCGGCGACCGGTCCGTTCGAGCTGCTGGGCACGACGACCACGACGTCGTACCGCACCGACGCGCCCGTGAACACCACCCGCCACTACCGGGTCCGCGCCCTCGACGCGCTCGGCAACCCGTCGGCGTACGCCGCCGTCACCGGCGACGGCGTCGACCGGACGCCGCCGAAGCCACCGGCCTCCCTCAACTCCGTCGTCCGCGTCGGCTACACCGACGTGTACTGGCAGCAGCCGGACGGCTTCTTCGAGGACTTCGACAACGGAGGGGGCTACCGCGTCTACCGCTCACCCGGCAAGACCCCCGACCCGGCCGCCCTCACCCCCGTGAGCTGCGCCGAGGGAAGCGACGAGACCAGCACCGGCGGCGCCTGCCACGACCTCGACATGCCCGAGGGCACATACGTCACGTACGCGGTCACCGCGGTCGACCCGGCCGGCAACGAGTCGGCGCTGTCCGCCCCGCTCGTCGTCCGCACCGGCGACCGCGTGGCGCCCGGCCCGGTCACCGGCGTGCAGGCCGCCCCGCGCGCCGACGGCGTGCTGGTCAGCTGGGCGGCCTCGACCGAGGACGACCTCGAGCGCTACGTGGCCTGGACCGGAGCCCGGCAGGCCGACGGCACGGTCAAGTGGCTCAGCTCCACCTCCTGCCGGGAGGGCACGAGCGACCCGCTCGCGATTCTCTGCGGCGGCCTCCCGGACGGGGAGACCCACGTCCACGCGGTCGTCGCCAGGGACCGCTGGGGCAACGCGCTGTCCCCGGGCGACCCGAAGGTCACGGTCGTCGAGGCCACCGAGCTGGATCTCCGCCCCTCCGTGACGGTCCCCCGGGACTGGGAGCTCGGCGGCGTCGGCAACGGCACCGTGATCGGCGGGCCCACCGAGGACGGGCCTTCCGTCAACTGGCGGTGCGACAGCACGGCCGAGTGCGACACCGTCGAGGGCTACCGGATCAGCCGGTGGAACGCGGCCACCAAGGCGTACGAGCCGCTGCACACCGGACTGCTCCCGGTGGACACCCGCGCCTACACGGACACCACGGCCGCGCGGGGGACCACACACTTCTACGCGCTGCAGGCGGTGCGCGCCGACGGCAGCGTCGCGGGCACGCACGTGTGGAACTGCGTCTTCCAGGACCGGGTCTGACCGGCGGCGTCTCGCCGGGTCGCGGCTCCGCATCGTTCACAGGCACTCCACGGACTGCGGGAACCGCGCCGCGTGGTCCGGCCGTCCTCACGGCCGGACCACCGCGCGGGTCACGGAGAGTGCCACGCGGGAGACGCCACGTGAACGAGGAGCAGCATGACCATCCACGGCAGTACGCGACCCCGGAACGGCCGCCCGGGGAGCACCCGCGGCACGCGCACGGTTCTCCGGGACTGCGCGAAGGGGATCCTGGTGCTCACGATCGCGCTCGGGGCCACCGCGGCGTGCGGCCCGTTGTCGGACAGCGGCAGCGGATCGCCGAAGGGAGGCGGCGGGTCGTCGGGCGGCGGCAGCCAGGAAGCCAGGGAGTGGAAGGCCGGCGACTGCGCCGGACCGGACACCAGCCAGTCGAAGGACGGCTTCCAGGGACTCGGCTGCGACGACCCGAAGGCGACGGTCAAGGCGCTCGCTGTCAAGGACGGCGAGATATTCGCCGGGGCGGTCGAGTGCCCCGCCGGGACCGACGAGATCATCTCGGTGAAGGTGTCCTTCGGCGGCGACGCGGCCGGCACCGGCATCCCCGGCAAGACCATCTGCGGCCGCAACCTCTCCGGTGACCACCCCGGCGACGCGGGCGCGGGCGGTGGCCAGCTCGTGGTGGGGGACTGCGTGGACGACCAGGCGAAGGAAGTGGCCTGTGCGAGCGGCGGCGGGAACAAGGTCCTCGCCCTGACCAAGACCGCCGAGGAGTGCCCGGCGGAGGCGGACAACCCGATCGAGCTCTTCCCGAGCCCCGGCCGTCCGTACGACGCGATCTGCACCAGCAAGGCCTGACGGGACGCCGGCAAGCCTTGCCGGGACGCCACCGGAGCCTGACAGGGCGCCGGTACGGCCTGGTGGGACCCGCAGCACGGCTGGACGGGGCGCCGGGACGGCTCACCGGGACGGCCACAAGGCCTGACTGGACAACGGCCGGGTCCCGCGCCTGCGGGCGGGGGCCCGGCGGCACGGAGGGCCCGGCGGCATGGGTGCCGCACGGCGCGGACGCCGAAGTGTGCGCGATGCCTTGACGTGCTCCTGCCGGGATGGCTTTATGGGAGCGCTCCCACCTCCCATGCCGCATGCGCGTCGTCACATCGTCACGTCGTCACGTCGTTCACGTCACCCGGCACCCACTTCCTGGAGTCGCAGTGAGATCAGCAACGAGCACGGCCCGACAGAGCCCATCGGCCTTCCTCCTGAAGGGCCTGGCCGCCCTTCTCGGCGTCGTCCTGCTGGGCGCGCTCGGCCCGGCCGCGGCGCAGGCCCGGCCCGCGGGCACCGAGGCCGCGGAGACCGGCCTGCACATCAGCAACGGCCGTCTGCTGGAAGGCAACGGCAACGACTTCGTCATGCGCGGGGTCAACCACGCGCACACCTGGTACCCCGGTGAGACGCAGTCCCTGGCCGACATCAAGGCCTTCGGTGCCAACACCGTCCGCGTCGTCCTCTCCGACGGTCACCGCTGGACGAGGAACGGCCCCGAGGAGGTCGCGGGCATCGTCGACGACTGCAAGGCCAACCGGCTGATCTGCGTCCTGGAGGTGCACGACACCACCGGTTACGGCGAGGACGCCGCGGCGGGCACCCTCGACCACGCGGCCGACTACTGGATCAGCCTCAAGGACGTACTCGCGGGCGAAGAGGACTACGTCATCATCAACATCGGCAACGAGCCCTGGGGCAACACCGACCCGGCCGGCTGGACAGCCCCCACGACCGCCGCCGTCCAGAAGCTGCGCGGCGCGGGCTTCGCCCACACGATCATGGTGGACGCACCGAACTGGGGCCAGGACTGGCAGGGCGTCATGCGTGCCAACGCCCAGGCCGTGTACGACGCCGACACCACGGGTGACCTGATCTTCTCGATCCACATGTACAGCGTCTACAGCTCGGCCCAGGCGGTCACCGACTACCTGAACGCCTTCGTCGACGCCGGACTGCCCATCGTCATCGGCGAGTTCGGCGGGCCCGCCGACCAGTGGGGGGACCCGGACGAGGACACCATGATGGCCACCGCCGAGCAGCTCGACCTCGGCTACCTGGCGTGGTCCTGGAGCGGCAACACCGACCCGATCCTCGACCTCGCCATCGACTTCGACCCGAGCCGTCTGAGCTCCTGGGGCGAGCGCATCTTCCACGGCGCCGACGGCATCGCCCAGACCTCCCGGGAGGCCACCGTCTTCGGTGACGGCGGCGACCCGGACGACACGCAGGCCCCGACCGCCCCCGGCACCCCGGCCGCCTCCGCGGTGACGGCCACCTCCGCCACCCTGAACTGGCCCGCGGCATCCGACAACGTTGCCATCGCGGGCTACGACGTCGTCCGCGTCAGCGGCGCCACCGAGACCGCCGCCGTCTCCTCGACCACCACCAGCGCCACCGTGACCGGCCTCACCGCGGACACGGCGTACGTGTTCGCGGTCTACGCCCGCGACGCGGCCGGCAACCGTTCGGCCCGGTCCGCCACGGTGAGCGTCACCACCGACGGGAGCGGGCCCACGCCGGGAACGGGCTGCTCCGTCGGTTACCGGGTGATCGGCGAGTGGCCCGGCGGGTTCCAGGGTGAGATCACCATTCGTAACACCGGAACCACGGCCATCAACGGGTGGAACCTCTCCTTCGCCTTCGCCGACGGCCAGACCGTCTCCAACATGTGGGGCGGGACCCCCACACAGAACGGCTCGACGGTCGGCGTCGCCCCCGCCGGATACACGGCGACGATCGGCGCGAACGGCTCGGTCACGATCGGTTTCACCGGCACCAGGAACACCACGAACACGGCCCCCACGGCCTTCACGCTCAGCGGCAGCGCCTGCACGACGGCCTGACCGCCGTCCGGCTCCCGGCCGGCAGGGGCCCCGGCCCCTGCCGGCCGGGGCCGCCCCCTCCCGCCTCCGGCACTCCGGCACTCCGGCACTCCGGCATGAGGACTCCCCTGAACAGCGGGCCGGAACAGCCCTGATCGAGACCGAATGCGCCACGCGGCCCTCCCACGCGGGCCATTCCCCGAGCACGTGACCCACGGCCCGGGCACCATGGCGGCATGACTCACTTCACAACCCCCCTGCAAGCACTCATCGTTGTCGACGTGCAACAGGCCTTCGTCCGTGGCGAGGGCGCATTGCCCGGGGCCGCGCGCCTCGTGGACCGGACGGCGGACCTGATCGCACGGGCCCGGGCGGCCGGGGCGCTCGTCGTCCATGTCCAGAACGACGGACCGGCCGGTGCGGGCGACGAGCCGCACACCGCCGGCTGGGAGCTCCACCACCCCGTGGAGGCGGGACCCACGGAAGTGGCGATCCGCAAGACCCATGACGACGCGTTCCAGGAGACCTCGCTGGAGGGCCTGCTGGCCGCCTCCGGGGTGCGGTCGCTCGCCGTCTGCGGCCTGATGTCCGAGATGTGCGTGCAGGCGACGGCCCGCACCGCCGTGGAGCTCGGCCACCGGGTCGTCCTCCCGCACGACGCCCACGCGACGCAGGACATTCCGGCGGAGCCCGGTATCAGCGCGGCGGTCCCGGCGGCCACGGTCTCGAGGGTTGCCGCGTGGGCCCTCGGCGGGGACACCGACATCACCACCCGCGCCGCCGACGTCACGTTCACGGCCGTCTCCCCGGCTGCGGGTTGAACGAAAGATTTCGAAGCTTTCGGAGCATTGACCGAAATTTATCGGAGCGGCTAGCCTGCCGATCGAGTCCCCGGACGACGGCGAATTCGCTGTGCTCCGGCCCGGATTCACCCTGCTTCCCCCACCCGGCCAGAGGGAGCACCACCGTGATCCGAAGAGCGTCGATCCCCAGCCTGCTCGCCGCCGCCGCGCTCACCGCCGCGGTCGTCTCCCCCGCACTCGGCGCGGGGGACGGCCGCGGTCCGGGCAGCTCACCGGCGCCCGACGAGCGCAACGCCCGCTGGGTGAGCACCTGGACGTCCATGCCGCAGCTGACGGAACCGGGCAACATGCCCCCGGCGCCCTTCACCCAGGACGACTCGGTCCTGACGGACGCCACCCTGCGCCAGACGGTCCACGTCTCCGCGGGTGGTGAGCACATACGGCTGCGCTTCTCGAATGCTTTCGGTGGCGCCGTCCTGCCGATCACCAAGGTGTCCGTGGCCCTGCCGCTCGGCGGCCGGGCGGGAACCAGCGCGGTGGAGGCGGGGAGCACGCGGCCCGTGACCTTCCAGGGCCGCTCCTCGGTGTCCGTCCCGGTGGGCGCCCAGGCGGTGTCCGACCCGCTGGACTTCGCGCTCGCACCGGGCTCCGACCTGACGGCGACGGTGTACCTGGCGAACGGCCAGGCCTCCACGGCCATCACCTCGCACCCCGGCTCCCGTACGACCTCCTACCTGCGCGCAGGGAACCACGTGACCGCCGAGGACCTGCCCGGCGCGACACCCACCGACCACTGGTACTTCCTCAGCGGCGTCGAGGTCTGGTCGCGGAGCACCACATCGGCGGCCGTCGTGCTCGGCGACTCGCTCACCGACGGCCGGGGCTCCACCACCAACATGAACGGCCGCTGGCCCGACCTGCTGCACAAGCGGCTGAGGTCCGGGGCCGCCACGTCGAAGACCGCCGTCGTCAACCAGGCGGCCGGCGGGAACAGACTGCTCAACGACGGCCTGGGCCCGAACGGTCTGGCCCGGCTCGACCGTGACGTCCTGGCCCAGAGCGGCGTGGACTGGCTGGTCGTCTTCGAGGGCATCAACGACATCGGCACGGCCGCGGCGACCCCCGCCGCCCAGAAACAGGTCGCGGCCGACGTCATCGCCGCGTACGAGCAGATCATCACCCGGGCCCACACCCACGGCGTCCGCGTGTACGGGGCGACGCTGACCCCGATGGGCGGCAACACGGGGTACGACGATCCGGACGGTCACCGCGAACAGGCCCGGCAGACCGTCAACACCTGGATCCGCACGAGCGGACGTTTCGACAGCGTGATCGACTTCGACCGGACCGTCCGCGACCCGCGGGAACCCCGCAAGCTCCGCACCGAGCTGGACACCGGCGACCACCTCCACCTCAACCCGGCGGGCTACCGCACCATGGCCGACGCCGTCCCGGCCCGCCTGTTCCGCCAGGCCCCGCTCCCCCGGGGCTTCGGCTACCACTGACGCGCCCACCTGCCCGGGCCGGCGCGTCCGCGGGCCCGGCGGGGCGTCCGCCGACAGGCCGGCGCCGCGCCCCCCGTCCCGGATCGCGCCGGTGGACCACCCCCGGCGGCTCGGCCGGGAGGCGGTCCGGAGCGCCTGGAAGGGAGAACCGGCCCGAGGGGGCCGAGGCGCGCCCGGGCCACCGCCCGTACGCCCGATCCTCGCGCTCCCGCCCCCGGACCGCATCTGGATCACCGGGGACCGGGCCGCCCACGCGGCAGGTCCGCCTCGCGACCACCTGTCCCACGCCCATCTCTCCGGTCCGGTGGAAGCCGAGCCGCGGACAGAACCGCCCAGGGCCGGACCTGGGACTGCGCTCCCTGGCCGGGGAACTGCGGGAGACCGGCAGTGTGTTCGCCGGGCTTGGGGACTCGGAGATCGTGGGCGCCCACGAATCCGCCACCAAGACCGTCGTCCACCCCGGCGTCGGCACGCTCACCCTCGACCGCGACGTCCTGGTCGCCGCGGGCAGCGACCTGATCCACCTTCACCTTCCTCCACTCACCCTTCGCACCGTCATCACAATTCCGCTTCCTTTTCACGGAAGGCACTGCCCGGCCGGACCGTCGCTGCGAGCATCACCCCTCAACCGCACAGCAGCACCGCAATGCCTTGGGGGGCACATGAACACGCGCGTGACGACCGGCCGGCTCAGGATGTCGGCGGGGGCCGCCGTCCTGGCGCTCGCCCTGGCGGGATGCGGGAGCGAGGACACCGGCCAGGACGCGAAGCCCGTGGCGGCATCCGCGTCCCCCTCGCCCGCCGCCGAGCGGACACTCGCGCTCACCGACGACGCGGCGGGCACGGAGGCCGGCCAGGAGATCGCGGTCGAGGCACTGGCCAACGACCTCGTCACCCTGGAGGACGGCACCGACGCTCCGTTCCTGGACACGTACGAGAGCACCGAGTTCACCCTCACCGTGGAGAGCCCGCCCCCGCACGGAACCGTCACGGTCGACGGCACCACGCTCGTCTACACCCCCACCGGCGGATACTCCGGCGAGGACGAGTTCACGTACACCGTCGCGGTGCGGGGAGAGGGCCCGGCGGACGACAGCGCCGTGGTACGGATCACCGTCTCCGAGCCCGCCCCGACACCCACCCCGACGCCCGCGGTCGCGCGCACCCCGAAGGCGAAAGCCACGAAAGCCGCTGAGCCCTCCGTGTACTACGCGAACTGCGATGCCGCACGCGCCGCCGGGGCGGCTCCCGTCCGGCGCGGCGACCCCGGTTACGCCTCCCATCTGGACCGGGACGGCGACGGAGTCGGCTGCGAGCCGTACGGATCGTCGGGTCCGGGCGGCGGGTCCTCCAGCGGTGGGTCCTCCGGCGGCGGCTCCACCGGCGGGAGTTCGGGTGGCGGCTCCACCGGCGGGAGCGACACCTCCTACGCCAACTGCACCGCCGTACGCGCGGCAGGCGCCGCCCCCATCCACCGGGGGGACCCCGGATACGGGTCCCACCTCGACCGGGACGGTGACGGGGTCGCCTGCGAGTAGACCCGCAGTCCCCGGCACCACCCCGGCAGCCGCCTCCGGTCCTCACCGGGGCGGCTGCTCTTCTCCGATCCGCTTCGAGCAGTGAATGAGCGACTCCGGGCACCATTCGCCTGGGGTCGCGCAACCCGAACCCGCGCGACCCCCGCCCGGTCCGGCCTGCCCGACGTCATCGGCGCCCGGGCCATGACCTGAACCGACGCGCAGCGCCTCGTCAGCCCTTCAGGGCGTAGGCCGAGTTCGGCCCCGCCTCGATGGAGCTGACACCCGACAGCACCGAGTTCGGAGCCGTCCGTCCGCTGCCCCAGGCGATGACCTTGCCGTTCTTGAGCGCCAGGCTGTACCACTCACCGGAGGCGATCGCCGACACCCCGGACCGGGCCTCGGCGGGCACGGTGGTCTGGCCGTAACGGTTGTCGCCCCAGGCGATGACCTTGCCGTCCTTGAGCGCCAGGCTGTGGAAGATGCCGGCGGCGACGTCGTCCACGCCGGACTGCGCCTCGGCCGGCACCGCGGTCTGGCCGAAGTAGTCGTCGCCCCAGGCGATCACCCCGCCGTTCTTCACGGCGAGCGCGGTGTAGACGCCCCCGGCCAGCGCGGTGACGCCCGCCTGGGCCTCGGCGGGGACGGTCGACTGTTCGGGGTTGTGATGGCCGAACGCGATCACCTTCCCGTCCTTCAGTGCCAGGCTCACCCAGGCACCGGCCGCTATCGCGTCCACGCCGGACCGGGCCTCGGCGGGCACGGTGGTCTGGCCGTACTCGTTGCTGCCCCAGGCGATGACCTCGCCGTCCTTGAGCGCCAGGCTGTGATCGTTCCCCGCCGCGATCGCGTCCACGCCCGACTGCGTCCCGGCGGGCATCGTCAGCTGGCCGTCGAAGTCCGCCCCCCAGCCCAGTACCCGGCCGTCCTTCAGGGCCAGGCCGTGGTGGTAGCCGCCGGCGATCGCCTCGACCCCCGACTGCGCCTCGGCCGGGACCGTGCCTTCGCCGTAGTCGTTGTTCCCGCCCCAGGAGACGACCGAGGTCGCCGCCACGGCGGACGGTTCGGCCGCCGTCACGGGGGCGGCGGACAGTGCGGACAGGAGGCCGCTCATCACCAACGCCGCTCCGAAGCGGTGGAGTCGGACGATTCCGTTCGGCATGGATCAACCCTCGCAAGGTCGTCGTGGAACCCGTGTGTGATCGCCATCCAAGTGCACCGACCCTGCTCCCAGGGGGAGTTAACCAGCCAACAACGGGGGTGAGAGAGGACGGAGAGGCCTTCCGCCCCACCGCCGCGACCTCATGGCAACCGGGGCCGCACTTTTCCAATCTGCTTCAAGCAAGCTATAAATGAGCAACTTCGAGCACCATTCGCCTGGGTTCACGCAGCCCGCATTCGCGAAGGACGCCCATGCCGCTCATATCCACCGGTCACATCACGCACGGCGCCTGGACCGACGCCACCGGCGTGGGGGCCTTCAACGTCGTGCAGATCGAACACGCGCAGGCCATCGCGGGCGGGGCGGAAGCGGCGGGACGGCCGGTGATCCTGCAGATCAGCGAGAACACCGTCCGCTACCACGGCGCCCTCGAACCGATCGGGCTCGCCTCGCTCGCCGTCGCACGGGCGGCCCGCGTACCGGTGGGCGTACACCTCGACCACGCCGAGTCGGCGGATCTGGTGCGCGAGGCCGTCCGGCTCGGTTTCACCTCCGTCATGTTCGACGCGTCGGCACTCCCCTACGCCGACAACGTCGCCGCGACCCGCGAGATCACCGCCTACTGCCACGGCCACGGGGTCTGGGTGGAGGCGGAACTCGGCGAGATCGGCGGCAAGGACGGGGCGCACACCCCGGGCGTGCGGACCGACCCGGAGGAGGCGCGGGCCTTCGTCGAGGCCACGGCCGTCGACGCGCTTGCCGTGGCCGTGGGCAGTTCGCACGCGATGCTGACCCGCGACGCCGTCCTCGACTTCGCGCTCATCTCCCGGCTGCGCGAGGCGGTAGGGGTCCCGCTCGTCCTGCACGGGTCCTCGGGCGTCGGGGACACGGGCCTCGCGGCGGCGGTCGGTGCCGGCATGACGAAGGTCAACATCTCCACGCACCTGAACAAGCTGTTCACCCGGGCCGTCCGCGCCCACCTGGACACCCACACCGAGACCGCCGACCCCCGCGCGTACCTCGGCCCGGCCCGCGACGCGGTCGCCGCGGAGGTGGCGCGCCTGCTGGACGTGCTCGCCCGGCCCGGGCGATAGGGTTCGCTGCGAGCGAGGAGGACCAGGTGGCGGCACACACACGATGGACCCGGCTGCTGGAGATACTCAGCGACCAGGGCCACCTCGACGTGGTCGAGGCCGCGGACCAGCTCGGCTGTTCCGCGGCCACCGTCCGCCGCGACCTGGACGAGCTCGCCCGGCAGAACCTGCTGACCCGCACCCGGGGCGGCGCGGTGGTGAGCTCGGTCGCCTACGACCTGCCGCTGCGCTACAAGGCGGCCCGCAGGGCCGACGAGAAGCAGCGCATCGCGAGGGCCGCGGCGGAGCTGGTCCCGGCGGGCTCCACCGTAGGTCTCAACGGCGGCACGACGACCTCCGAGGTGGCCAGGGAACTGGCGCTGCGGCCGGAACCTCCGGGCGGGGGTGTGGCCCTGACCGTGGTGACGAACGCGATCAACATCGCCAACGAGCTGGCGGTCCGCCCCCAGGTGAAGATCGTCGTCACCGGCGGGGTGGCCAGGCCCAACTCGTACGAGCTCGTCGGCCCCCTGGTCGACTCCGTCCTGCGCACCCTCGCCCTGGACTACACGATCCTCGGTGTGGACGCCGTGCACCCCCGCTTCGGGGCGGCCACGCACGACGAGTCGGAGGCCGGTGCCAACCGCGCCCTCGCCGAGTGCGCGGGCACGGTGATCGTGGTGGCCGACTCCTCCAAGCTCGGGCGCCGGGCCTTCGCCCAGGTGTGCGAGACCAGCGCCGTGTCGGTCCTGGTCACGGACGAGGACGCCCCCGAGGACGTCGTCGAGGAGTTCACCGGCCTCGGGATCGACGTGCTGCGGGTGTGACCCGGCCGCCACCGGTCAGCGGCAGCCGTCCGGGGGTCCCGCATCCACGTGTCGATGCGGTCGCGGGTGCCGGTCAGCCCGGTGCGGCGCCTCTCGGGGTTCGGCGTGGAGACGTCACCGCCCGGCGTCGTACGCAGGGTGCCGATCCAGGCGGTGGGCTCCCCGAAGCGGCCGGGCCCCTTCTTGCCGGCCTTCCTCGCCTCGTCCGGACGGTTCAGCTCTCCGCCGACCCGGCCCAGGAAGTACCCGGCCCAGGAAGTAGGCACAGTTCCCGTCCCCGGGGGTGCAGTTGCCGTCCAGCGTCGCCTGGAGCCCGGCGAAGGCGGCACGGACCAGTTCCGGCGCGTCCGGGTCCGCCTGGATGACGAGCGTCGGCGTCGGTGAGGGCGCGGGCATCAGAGGCACCTCATCAGCCTTCGCCTCAGCCGCCGCGGCGACCGGAGGGTCCACGTCCGGGACGTCACCGCCCGGCCCGCCGGTGGTGGCCGCCGCGCCGCAGCCCACCAGGAACGCCCCCGGAACCACGGCCGGCACCGCGGCACGCAGGCCGGTACGGACCGACGTCACCATGAGGCCCCCTCGTCGGCGTGCCCGGACCCCACCCCCGCCCGGCAGGCCGCTCGGCCCTCCGCTCCGGCCCGCCGCACCCCTCCACGAGGCCATTTGCATATACATGCGAATGAATGCATACTCTTCCTATGTCTAAGGTTCTCACCTCCCTGCCCACCGGCGAGCGCGTCGGCATCGCTTTCTCGGGCGGCCTCGACACCTCGGTCGCGGTCGCGTGGATGCGCGACAAGGGTGCCGTCCCGTGCACCTACACCGCCGACATCGGCCAGTACGACGAGCCCGACATCGCCTCGGTGCCCGGCCGCGCGAAGACCTACGGCGCCGAGATCGCGCGCCTGGTCGACTGCCGGGCGGCACTGGTCGAGGAGGGGCTGGCCGCGCTCGCCTGCGGCGCGTTCCACATCCGCTCGGGCGGCCGTGCGTACTTCAACACCACGCCGCTCGGCCGTGCCGTCACCGGCACCCTGCTGGTCAGGGCGATGCTCGAGGACCACGTACAGATCTGGGGCGACGGCTCCACGTTCAAGGGCAACGACATCGAGCGGTTCTACCGCTACGGTCTCCTCGCCAACCCCCGCCTACGCATCTACAAGCCGTGGCTCGACGCCGACTTCGTCACCGAGCTGGGCGGCCGCAAGGAGATGTCGGAGTGGCTGGTGGCCCACGGGCTGCCCTACCGCGACAGCACCGAGAAGGCCTACTCGACCGACGCCAACATCTGGGGCGCCACACACGAGGCCAAGACGCTGGAGCACCTCGACACCGGTGTGGAGACCGTCGAACCGATCATGGGTGTCCGGTTCTGGGACCCGTCGGTCGAGATCGCCACCGAGGACGTCACGATCGGTTTCGAGCAGGGCCGCCCGGTCACGATCAACGGCAAGGAGTTCGCCTCCGCCGTCGAGCTGGTGACGGAGGCCAACGCCATCGGCGGCCGCCACGGCCTGGGCATGTCGGACCAGATCGAGAACCGGATCATCGAGGCCAAGAGCCGCGGAATCTACGAGGCGCCGGGCATGGCCCTGCTGCACGCCGCGTACGAGCGCCTGGTCAACGCCATCCACAACGAGGACACCGTCGCCCAGTACCACAACGAGGGCCGGCGCCTGGGCCGCCTCATGTACGAGGGCCGCTGGCTGGACCCGCAGGCGCTGATGGTCCGTGAGTCCCTGCAGCGCTGGGTCGGCTCGGCCGTCACCGGCGAGGTCACGCTGCGGCTGCGGCGCGGCGAGGACTACTCGATCCTGGACACCACCGGCCCCGCGTTCAGCTACCACCCGGACAAGCTGTCCATGGAGCGCACCGAGGACTCGGCGTTCGGTCCGGTGGACCGCATCGGCCAGCTCACCATGCGCAACCTCGACATCGCCGACTCGCGCGCCAGGCTCGAACAGTTCGCGAACCTCGGCCTCGTCGGCACGTCCCAGCCCTCGCTGATCGGTGCCGCACAGGCGGCGGCGACCGGTCTGATCGGCGCCATGCCGGAGGGCGGCGCCCAGGCCATCGCCTCGCGCGGCGAGGTCTCCGGTGACGACGAGCTGCTGGACCGCGCCGCGATGGAGTTCGGCACCGACTGACGGCGCCCGGACCGGTCGGACGGCCGGGTGACCGGCCGCCCGGGCCGGGACCTTATCCTCGGATTCACGGCGGACACGCCGGCGGACACGCAGGAAAGCGAAGGTGGCGGCAATGGCGAAGGTCCCGGCAGCGGCAGTGGCGGCGAGCGGTCTGGTCGGCGGGTACGGAATCGCCCGCTGGACCGGGAAGCGCCCGCTGGGCGGCGTCGCACTCGCCGCCGCCGGATCGGCCGCGGCGTACGAGTGGAACCGGCAGGCGGGCGCCCGCGCGGCCACGGGCCTGACCGTCGCCTACGTCGCCGCCTTCGCCGGGTCGCACGCCCTGGCCAAGAAGGTCGGCGCCTGGCCCGCGGTGTTCACCGTGGCGGGCGGGGTCGCCGCCGCGTCCTGGGCGGTCACGCGGTGCAGCGCCCGCTGACCGGCGCACCACCGGCGGCGAAGGCCGGCCGCTGACACCACGCACCGGCGGACGAGGGCACGCCCCACCGGAGCAGGGGACCGGGCGCGGCGGCACGGCACCGCGCCCGTGTCCGGCCCGGGGACCGGACACGGGCGCCGCGGGACGCGTGCCGGGACGGCTTCCCGCGAGGCCCGGGGGCCTGCCCGTGCGACAGGACGGGCACGCCTTCGGTCAGCCCCCCAGCGCGTGGGACACCGAATGGATCGCCAGGCCGGCCAGGGCACCGACCACGGTGCCGTTGATCCGGATGAACTGCAGGTCGCGGCCGATGTGCGCCTCGATCTTCTTCGACGTCTGGTCCGCGTCCCAGCCGGCCACCGTGTCGCTGATCAGCGAGGTGATCTCCGTGCGGTACGTCGTGACGACATAGGCCGCCGCGTCCTCCAGCCAGCCCTCCAGCTTGGCCTGCAGCCGCTCGTCCGAGGCCAGCCGGGCGCCCAGGGACATCAGCGACGCCCGGGCCCGCAGCCGCAGCTCGCTCCGCTCGTCCTCCGCCGCCGCGAGGATCATCGTACGGACGGAGGACCAGGCGGAGGCGATGACGTCCTGGACCTCACCGCGGCCCAGGATCTCCGACTTCAGCCGTTCCACCCGGGCCCGGGTGTCCGTGTCCGTCTGGAGGTCCGCGGCGAAGTCCGTCAGGAACGTGTCGATCGAGTCACGTGCCGGATGTCCCGGCATGTCGCGCATCTCCGTGACGAAGCGCAGCAGTTCCTTGTAGACCCGCTCCCCCACCCTCTTGTCGACGAACCGCGGGGTCCAGCCGGGTGCCCCGCCCTGCACCGCGTCCATCACGGAGTCACCGTGCAGGACCAGCCAGTCGTGCGCCCGTACGCAGACGAGGTCGACGACCCTGCGGTGGCCGCCGTCCGAGACGATCTTCTCCAGCATCTTGCCCATCCCCGGGCCGACTTCCGCCGCGTCCGCCCGCCGGGTGATCGCCTCCCCGACCACCGCCTGCACGTCGGAGTCCCTCAGCACCGTCAGCGCACCGCGCAGCGCGGTGGCCAGTTCGGCGGTGACCCGGTCCGCGTGCTCCGGGTCCGCGAGCCAGGCGCCGAGCCGCGAACCGATGCCCAGGGCGTGAATGCGGTCACGCACGACGTCTCCGGAGAGAAAATTCTCCCCGACGAAGGAACCGAGTGACTCTCCCAACTGGTCCTTCTTGGTGGGAATGATGGCGGTGTGGGGGATGGGGAGACCGAGCGGGCGGCGGAAGAGCGCCGTGACGGCGAACCAGTCCGCGAGCGCACCGACCATCCCCGCTTCGGCAGCCGCTGCGACGTAGCCCGGCCAGCCGTCCACACCCGAGTTCTCCGCCCAGGTGGCGAGGACGTACACGAGCGCGACGAGCAGGAGCAGACCCGTGGCGGTGGCCTTCATCCGGCGCACTCCGCGCCGCTTCTCCTCATCGGCGGCGGTGTACGCGAAGCCGCCCGCCGCCGGCCCCGGCCGCCGGCCGGACCCCCCGGAGGGCCCCGCGCCGCCGGCCCCGGGTTCCAGCTCCGGCCGTCCGCCGGGTGCGGGCCCGTCGCCCGGTGGCGCGGCTCCAGGCCGTTCGGAGCCGTGGTCCTCCGGCCCGGATGCCGTTCCCTGTCCCGCGTCCTGTTCCATCCGCTCCACCCGTCCGCGTACGCGTCACGCCGTGCCGTACGCATTGTCCCTACCTCACCTACTCCTGGGCCGCACGTCGAGTTCCCCAGGGCCTGTCGCATCATGGGAGCAACCCGGACACCGGGTCGAACACCGCAAGGAGAACCACCGCAGATGCCCAGGCGCCAGGGGTACGCCCTGCTCACCGCCCTCGTAGCAGGAACCGCCACGCTCGCCGCCGCCGTGGCGTTCGGTACGGCGCTCGTCACCGACGAGCGGCAGGCTCCGCCCAGCGGGGCCGGGGCCCACGCGGCGGCCCGTCATCCCGCCGCACCGGCCGTCTCCACCGGCACCTGGGTCGCCACCTGGACCGGGGCTCCCGTCAGCGCGGAGCCGAATTCCGGGCAGGGCTATCCCGGCCGCACCATCCGCAACATCGTGCACACCAGTGTCGGCGGCGACGCCGCCCGCATCACTCTGTCCAACCTCTTCGGCGCCGTCCCGCTCGTCATCGACCAGGCGGCCGTCAACACCCGCCGGGTGACCTTCGGCGGTCTGCCCACCGTCACCGTCGCCGCGGGCCGACAGGTCGTCAGCGACCCGGTCGTCGTGCCCGTCGCCCCCGACACCGACCTGGAGGTGACCCTCCGCACCCCGTACGCCGGCGGCCCCGTCACCCAGCACCCCAACACACACCAGACGTCCTACCTGGCCGACGACGACGGAACCTGGAGCACCACCAGGTGGCGCTACCTGACGGCCGTCGACGTCCGCAACAAGACCTCGCCCGGCGCGATCGTGGTGATCGGCGACTCCCTCACCGCGGGCAGCGGCTCCACCACCGACGCCGACAACCGCTGGACCGACGTCCTCTCCGACCGCCTCCGGCACGCCTACGGGGTCGCCAACCAGGGCATCGCCGGCAATCGTCTTCTGCGCGACAGCCCGCTCACCCGCAACGGCGTGAAGAACGTCGGCGGCCCGAGCGGCGCCCACCGCTTCGAGCGTGACGTCCTGTCCGTCGCCGGAGCGAAGACCGTGATCATCGCGCTCGGCATCAACGACGTGCAGCAGTACCCCCAGGAGCCGGACCCCCGGCGCATCACGACCGGGCTCCGCGCCCTCACCGAGCGCGCACACGCCCAGGGCCTGCGGGTCGTCGGAGCGACGCTGACACCCTTCCAGGGCTACGCGACCTGGACCCCCGAACGCGACAGCGTGCGCCTGGCCGTCAACGAGGAGATCCGCGCCGGCCGGATCTTCGACGCGTTCGTCGACTTCGACCGGGCCGTACGCGACCCCTACGCGCCGAACCGGATCCTGCCCGAGTACGACTCGGGCGACCGGCTGCACTTCAACGACGCCGGTTACCGGGCCCTGGGCCACGCCATCGACCTCGGCGCGGTGGACGGGACGCCGAAGGCCGACGCCTTCTGACACGAACGGCATCCGGCCTGGCCACCCCCGGCCGGGCGGCCGCCACACGCAGCACGGGCGGGCGAAGCGAAACGGACCGCCCGCCCGTGCGGCCGGCCCACGCCGCCGTCGCGGGCCGGCCGCCGTCGGACCGCCCCGCTCAGCCGAGCTCCTTGCGCCCGTCCCCCGTGTCCGGCTTCTCCAGCCGCAGCCGCTCCGCCTCCTTGAGCCGCTGCCGCTGCGCCTTGCTCCACTTGCGGTCCACACCCACCCCGCCCATCAGCGCGAATCCGGTCACCCGCACCCGCGGGGCGCCCGGCTCCGGTTCACCCGCGTCCTTCGTCTGCTCGTCGAAGCCGCCCATGATCCCGATGCCGTTGACGTGCAGGTGCACATTCGGCGGGACCTTCACCTGGATACCGCCCATGACGGTGAAGCAGCGGATCACGACCTCGCGGTCCTCGAAATTCGCCTCGCGCAGATCGATGTCACCGCCACCCCACATCGCGAACGCGGTGAACACCCGCCCCACCGTCCAGCTGCCCTTGCGGCCGAACCCGCCCCAGAAGGCGAACGCCCCCGTCGAAGTCGCGGGGCCACCGATCCGCCGTGACCAGTCCACCGGCGAGGACGCCCCGCGCGCCGCGGGTGACAGGCCCGCCGACGACGCCACAACCGCACCCGGCACCGGGATATCACTGACGATCGGCTCCAACTCGCCGTGCGTACGCGCCTTGTACGCCGCGTCGAGCCGCTGCTCGAACTCGTCCATATCCAGCCGGCCCTCGGCCACGGCCTCCCGCAGGGCCTCGGCGACCCGCTCACGTTCCGCGTCGGAGGCCCTCATGTCCGGGTTTTCATTTGTCATACCGCGCACCCTATAGAGCAATCGCGGGACGGTCCTGGAGAGCAGAACCCGACACGTACATCTTCGCGATCACGCTTTCGATGTCCGGCTCCCTCACCGACAGATCGACCAGGGGACAGTCCGCCGCGATACGTGCCACCAGCGGCGCGGCCGATGCCCCCGCCGGGAACGCCAGCCACTGCCGGGGCCCCTCCACCTTCACCACCCGCACCGGCAGCTCCGGCCCCGGCTCGATCGGCGGCATCTCCCGCTCCAGGTCCACGACCAGCATGCGCTCGCTCCCGCCCGCCTCGTGCAGCCCGGCGAGCGCACCGTCGTACACCAGACGACCGTGGTCGATCACCATCACCCGCTTGCACAACTGTTCGATGTCGGTCAGATCGTGCGTGGTCAACAGCACCGTCGTGGACCGCTCCGTGTTCAGATCCCGCAGGAAATCCCGCACCTTGGCCTTGGAGATCACATCGAGCCCGATCGTCGGCTCGTCCAGATAGAGCACCTCCGGGTCGTGCAGCAACGCCGCCGCGATGTCCCCCCGCATCCGCTGTCCCAACGACAGCTGACGCACCGGCACCTCCAACAACGCCCCCAGATCCAGGAGTTCGACACAACGGTCCAGATTCTCCCGGTAACGGCTGTCAGGGATCCGGTACATCCGGTGCATCAGCCGGTACGAGTCACGCAACGGCAGGTCCCACCACAGCGTCGTACGCTGCCCGAACACCACACCGATCCGGTGCGCCAGCTTCGTACGCTCCCGGGAGGGGTCCACGCCCGCGACCCGCAGCCGCCCGCCGCTCGGCGTGAGAATGCCCGTCAGCATCTTGATCGTCGTCGACTTGCCCGCCCCGTTCGGGCCGATGTAACCCACCATCTCCCCCCGCGGCACCCGGAAACTGATGCCGTCCACCGCGCGCACCTCACGCCGTTCGCGGCGCAGGAAGCCCGTCCTGCGGCGTACGTCGAAGACCTTCTCCACGCCGTCGAGCTCGATGAAGTCCATGTCGTCCACGCCCACTCCTCAGCTTCCCGTACTGCGGTACGCCCGCAGCCCCGCCCGCCACGCCAGCCCCGCGAGCACCCAGCACCCCGCGGCCACCACCGGCGGCAGGAACGCCACCCATCCCGGCAGACCGACCGGATAGTCCCGGCCCAGCACGTACAGGGCCGGCAACCAGCTCACGAACGCCAACGGCACCACGAACGTCACCCCCCGCACCAGGTCCTTCGCGAAGATCGTCGGCGGATACTGCAGCAGCGTCGTCCCCCCGTACGTGAACGCGTTCTGCACCTCCGAGGCGTCCTGCGCGTAGAACTGGAACGCCGCCCCCACCACGAACACCGCCCCGAAGATGGCCGCACCGCTCAGCACCATCGACGGCAGCATCACCACCTTCAGCGGCGTCCACGCGATGTCGAGCGTCCACAGCGCATAGCCCAGCACCAGCAGACCCTGCGTGATCCGCCCCACCCTGCGCAGCGCGAACCGGTCCGCCGCCACCTGCGCCAGCACCGGGACGGGCCGCACCAGCAGCGTGTCGAGCGTCCCGTCCCGCACCCGCCGCCCCAGCCGGTCCATCGACCCCAGCACCAGATCGGACAGCCCGAACGCGGTCGCCGACGTCCCGTACAACAACGCGACCTCCGGCAGGGTGAAACCGCCCAACGCGTCCACGTGCCCGAACATCAGCATGATCGTGACGAAGTCGAATCCCGTCACCAGGAAGTTCCCCACGGCCGTCATCACGAACGACGCGCGGTACGCCATCGTCGAGCGCAGCCACATCGCCACGATCAGCCCGTACGCCCGCACCCCCTCCACCAGCCGCGACCGCTCGGCGAACACGGCCTCCGGCTGCCGGGCCACCCGTCCGGCCCGCACCTCAGCCACCCTGGACCACCACCCTCCTGGTCGCCACCGACTGCAGCAACCGCCCCGCCAGCAGCAGCACGGCCGCCCAGCCGGCCTGGAAGGCGTACGCCCGCAGCAGCCCCCAGCCCGCGTGCCTGCCGAGGAACACATCGGCCGGCACCTGGAGGAGCGACGACCACGGCAACGCCCGCGCCACCTCTCCCAGCACACCGGGGAACAGCGGCAGCGGCAGCAGCATCCCGGAGAAGAACAGCCCGGCCAGCCCGGCGATCTGCATCGCCCCCGCCCCGTCCAGCAGCCAGAACGCCGAGAGCGCCACCAGGAAACGCACCGCGAAACTCACCACGACGCCGAGCGCCACGGACACCAGGAAGGCGAGCCACGTCCAGGGCGAACCGGGCAGCGCCAGATCGAAGACCAGGGCCCCCAGCACCATCGGCACGATCCCGCGCCCCAGCAGATGGAACGCCGCCCGGCCCAGGTCTCCCGCCAGCCACCACAGCTGGAGATCGGCGGGCCGGTAGAGGTCGACCGCGATGTCACCCGTACGGATCCGCTCCATCAGCTCGCTCTCGAAACCGCCGCCCATCATCGCGCTGGTCATCAGCAGCGCCTGTCCCAGCCACACGTAGGTCAGCGCCTGGGACATGTCATAACCGCCGAGATGCGGACGCTCGTCCCACAGGGCGGTATAGGTGTACGCCAGGACGAAACCGAAGACGGTGTTGGTGAACACACCAGCGAACGTCGCCACTCGATAGGTGGCATGCCGCCGGAACCCGCCGACCGCCACCACGGCGTAGAGCCGCACCTCGCCCCCCTTTTCCACCAAAGCGCACGACCCTAGTGCGCGGCGGCCGGCCGCCGCGACCCCATTTCCGCGGAGGATCCTGAGGTTATCCGCCCGAAAAGTGCACTATAGGAAAATCATCCGCAGTCGAGGAGCCTCCACAGTCATGAGCCACGAGCCACCGCAGCACGGCGGAGACCCTGGTCAGCAGGGCTCCGAGGGCTGGACCCCCCGAGACCCCTCGGCCGCGGTCCAGGCCCCCGGCCCCCAGCACCCGAACGGCGCACAAGCCCCCGGAGGGCGCACGAAACGCCCCAAGCGGCCCAAGCGCACCGGCTGGCGCCGCGTCATCCCCACCTGGCGCACGGTCCTCGGCGGCGTGCTCCTCCTCGCGCTGCTCCTCGTCGGCGGATTCATCGCCGGCTACCGGACCATCGACATCCCCGCCGCCAACGCCAGCGCGACCGCCCAGTCCAACGTCTACCTGTACGAGGACGGCACCGTCATCGCCCGCGACGGCGAGATCAACCGCGAGAACATCCCCCTCCGCCGTGTCCCCCGCACCATCCAGCACGCCGTACTCGCCGCCGAGGACCGCGACTTCTACTCCGAGGACGCCATCGACATCAAAGCCACCCTCCGCGCCGGCTGGAACACCGTCACCGGCAAAGGCAGACAGGGCGGCTCGACCATCACCCAGCAGTACGTCAAGAACTACTACCTCGGCCAGGAACAGACCCTCGTCCGCAAAGCCAAGGAGTTCTTCATCTCCATCAAACTCGACCGCGAACAGAGCAAGGACGACATCCTCGAGGGCTATCTCAACACCAGCTACTTCGGCCGCAACGCCTACGGCATCCAGGCCGCCTCCCACGCCTACTACGGCAAGGACGTCGAAGACCTCGACACCGGCGAGGGCGCCTACCTCGCCTCCCTCCTCAACGCCCCCAGCTCCTACGACGTCGTCGCCCACCCCGAGAACAAGAAGGCCGCACTCGCCCGCTGGGACTACGTACTCGACGGCATGGTCGAACACGACTGGCTCACCCCCGCCGACCGCGACGCCATGGCCTTCCCCGTCCCCGGCGAGGTCAAGCCCGCCACCGCCCTCTCCGGCCAGCGCGGATACATCGTCCAAGCGGTCGAGGACCACCTCACCCACAACAAGATCATCGACGAGGACACCCTCTCCACCGGCGGCTACCGCATCACCACCACCCTCCAGAAGAAAAAACAGGACGCCCTCGTCGAAGCCGTCGAGGACAACGTCCTGTCCAAGACCAGCGACGAACGCGAAGCCGACCGCAACGTCCGCGCAGGCGGTGCCTCCATCGACCCCGCCACCGGCCACGTCGTCGCCCTCTACGGCGGCATCGACTACACGAAGCAATACGTCAACAACGCCACCCGCCGCGACTACCAGGTCGGATCCACCTTCAAACCCTTCGTCCTCGCCGCCGCCCTCGCCAACGGGTCCACCACACAGAAAGACCGCGCCATCACCCCCAACACCCGCTACGACGGCAAGAACAAACGCACCGTCCAGAGCGCCACCGGCTCCACCGGCTACGCGCCTGCCAACGAGGACGACGTCGACTACGGCTCCATCACCGTCCGCGAAGCCACCGACAAATCCGTCAACGCCGTCTACGCCCAGATGGCCCAGGACGTCGGCCCCAGCACGGTCAAGGACACCGCCATCGCCCTCGGCATCCCCCAGGACACCCCCGACCTCACCGCGACCCCCTCCATCGCACTCGGCCCCGCCACCGCCAGCGTCCTCGACATGGCCTCCGCCTACGCCACCCTCGCCGACCACGGCAGACAGCGCCCCCACACCCTCGTCACCAGGATCAGCAAGAACGCCACCGAACTCGACCTCCCCACCAGGAACACCCGGCGGGCCATCAGCCGCGAAGCCGCCGACACCACCACCTCGGTCCTGCGCAGCGTCGTCGACGGGGGCACCGGCACCGCCGCCCGAGCCGCAGGCCGCCCCGCCGCCGGCAAGACCGGCACCGCCGAGGAGGACAAGGCCGCCTGGTTCGCCGGCTACACCCCCGACCTCGCCACCGTCATCGCCGTCATGGGCCAGGACCCCGACACCGGCGTCCAGAAACCCCTCTACGGCGCCCTCGGCCTCGCCCGCATGAACGGCGGCGGCGCCCCCGCCCAGACCTGGGCCGCCTACACCCGGGCCGCTCTGGAAGGCAGCGAAGTGCAGGGCTTCGAACTGGAAGCCGACGAAGGCCCCGAAGAGTCCGAGGAACCCGACCCGGACGCGAGCGACGAGAGCACGGAGGGCGAGGACACAGAAGAAGCCGGAAGCACCACAGGCCCCCAGGAAACCGGCGAGAACCCCACCGGCACCCTCCCGGCACCACGGGACCCCGGCAACCCCTCCCCCGCCCACGCCCCCACACGCGCCGGCGACCGGGAAACCGGCACGAGGAAACCCGCCGAACGGAAACCCGCCGGGAAGAAACCCACCGAGGAGAAAACCGCCGGGAAGAAATCCACCGCCCCGGACGGCAACCGCCCCACCGACGAGCGGAACAGGACCCGCACGGCCCACCCCGGCCCCGCCCGCCCCTGAACGCTCAGTGCCCCGACGTGGCCTTCAACCCCACCACGGCCACCAGCAGCAGACAGACGAAGAAAATACGGGCGGCCGTCACCGGCTCGTTCAGCACCACCATGCCCAGCACCGCCGCGCCCGCCGCACCGATCCCCACCCACACGCCGTACGCCGTCCCGATCGGCAGCGTCTTCGCCGCCTGCGACAGCAACATCATGCTGGCCACGATCCCCAAGCCCGTGAACACACTCGGCCACAGCCGGGTGAACCCCTCGGTGTACTTCATCCCGATCGACCAGCCCACTTCCAGCAGACCGGCAACGATCAACAGAACCCACGCCACGACGGCACCTCCACGACGACACACGCGAACAACACGGGTGCGTCGTCTTTGCGGAAACCCGGTACGGCGCGTCTCGTCGGGGCCACACCACCGTAGCAACAAACAGCCCGAAGGCCTGGTGACAACGATCACCAGGCCCGCTCACCCCGTACCTGCCTACAAATACAGCCCGGTCGAATCCACCGACCCCTCGAACCGGTCCGCCGCCACCGCATGCAGATCCCGCTCCCGCATCAGCACGTACGCCACCCCCCGCACCTCCACCTCGGCACGGTCCTCCGGGTCGTACAACACCCGGTCACCGGGTTCCACGGTCCGCACGTTCTGACCGACCGCCACCACCTCGGCCCACGCCAGACGCCGGCCGACGGCGGCCGTCGCCGGAATCAGGATGCCGCCGCCCGAGCGCCGCTCACCCTCGGGCGAATCGGACCGGACCAGCACACGATCGTGCAGCATCCGGATCGGCAGCTTGTCGTCGGTGTTGCTCATGCCGTTGTCGCTCACGCCACGAAACCTACCTGCCCCCGGCCGCCCCGCACGCCCCAGGGCCCACCCGGGCACACCCCGGAACCCGCCGGACGCACGCCCCGAAGACCGCCCAGGGCCGCTCTCAGCGCCTCTTGCGCCGCGCGGACACCGTCAGCAGCACCACCGCACCGGCCACCACCAACGCCGCCGGCACCAGCCGCTCCAACCGCGGCGAACCGTCCTCGGCCACGAACTGGGCCCTCACGTCCGAAACCGAACGGTTGACAGCCACGAACGCACGCCCGGCCGTCCGGTCCACCGTCGACGCGACCCTGGCCTTCGCGTCACCCATCATCGTCCTCGGGTGCATCCGCACCCCGATCTCGTCCAGCACCACCGCAAGCTGCTCACGCCTGCTGATGATGTCCGCCTCGATCTGCGCAGGGGTCCTGGCATCCGACACTGCGCCGCCTCCGTGGTCCTCGTCGGGTCAACCTTCATCGACAGTCTGTCAGCTCGACCGCCCCCGCACCCGGCGGCACCCCCTATTACGCTCGGTGCCACACAGCCCGCGTGCCACTCGAGGAGAAACATGAGCGAGCGACTCCAGCCCGGCGACACCGCCCCCGCCTTCACCCTTCCGGACGCCGACGGCAACGAGGTCTCGCTCGCGGACCACAAGGGCCGCAAGGTCATCCTCTACTTCTACCCCGCGGCACTCACCCCCGGCTGCACCAAGCAGGCCTGCGACTTCACCGACAACCTGGAGCTCCTCGCCGGAGCCGGATACGACGTCATCGGCGTGTCGCCCGACAAGCCGGAGAAGCTCGCGAAGTTCCGCGAACAGGAGAAGCTCGAGGTCACACTGGTCGGCGACCCCTCCAAGGAGACCCTGGAGGCCTACGGAGCCTTCGGCGAGAAGAAGCTCTACGGCAAAGTGGTGACGGGCGTGATCCGTTCCACGTTTGTGATCGACGAACAGGGCAAGGTGGAGAAGGCCCTCTACAACGTCAAAGCGACCGGCCACGTCGCCAAGATCATCAAAGACCTCGCGATCTGAATCCGGTTCGTGGGGATCCTGGCCGAAAACGATGTGACCGAGATCGCAATCGTCCACTGATCCGGTTTGCAACCGCCATGACCGCGCAGAAGCCTTTCCTGGAACACCGTTCGACGAAAGGAACCGGCCATGGCGGCCTCCGATCCCCACCAGGCGGCCGACCCTGATGCGGTCAAACGCCACCCGGCGCTCTTCCGGGCCATCCGCAAACGCCAGAACCCCCGGCTCCGTCGGACCGACATCACCGTCACCGACGACCAGGCGGTCAAGCGCGCGGTGAAGGCGGCGTCACTCGGTAACGCCATGGAGTGGTTCGACTTCGGCATCTACTCCTACCTGGCCGTCACCATCGGGCACGTCTTCTTCCCCTCGGGGAACGACACCACCCAGCTCCTCTCGTCGTTCGCGACCTTCGCCGTGGCCTTCCTCGTCCGGCCGCTCGGCGGCATGTTCTTCGGCCCCATGGGTGACAAGATCGGCCGCAAGAAGGTCCTGGCCCTCACCATGATCCTCATGGCGGTCGGCACCTTCGCGATCGGCCTCATCCCCTCCCACGGCACCATCGGCGTCTGGGCCGCGGTCCTGCTCATCTTCTTCCGGATGCTCCAGGGCTTCTCCACCGGCGGCGAGTACGGCGGCGCCTCCACCTTCATCGCCGAGTACGCCCCCGACAAGCGCCGCGGCTTCTTCGGCAGCTTCCTCGAGTTCGGCACCCTCGCCGGCTACGTCGGCGCCGCCGGCCTCGTCACCCTCCTGTACGCCCTCCTGGACACCAGCCAGATGGAGTCCTGGGGCTGGCGCATCCCGTTCCTCGTCGCCGGCCCCCTCGGCCTGGTAGGCCTCTACCTGCGACTGCGCCTGGACGAGACCCCCGCCTTCCAGAAGCTGGAGGGCGGCACCGCCCACGCCACGGAGGCCGCCGACCACGTCGAGTCCACCGCCAAGGGCGACCTCGCCAAGATCTTCCGCCAGTACTGGCCGACGCTGATCCTCTGCATCGCCCTGGTCGGTGCGTACAACATCACCGACTACATGCTGCTGTCGTACATGCCGACGTACCTCTCCGACGAACTCGGCTACAGCGAGACCCACGGCCTGCTGATCCTGCTCGCCGTCATGGTCTTCCTGATGCTGATCATCAGCCAGTTCGGCAAGCTCTCCGACCGCTTCGGCCGCAAGCCGCTGCTGATGGCCGGAATGCTCGGCTTCCTGTTCCTGTCCCTGCCGGCCTTCCTCCTGATCCGCCAGGGCAGCATCCCGGCGATCGTCATCGGCATGCTGATGCTCGGCCTCTCCCTGGTCTGCATGCTGGGCACGATGTCCGCCGCCCTCCCGGCCCTGTTCCCGACCAACGTCCGCTACGGCTCCCTCTCGGTCGGCTACAACCTCTCGGCCTCGATCTTCGGCGGCACGACCCCGCTGGTGATCACCGCCCTGATCAGCTGGAGCGGCTCGAACCTCATGCCGGCGTACTACGCGATGGCGGCGGCCCTGGTCGGCGTGATCGCGGTGGCCTGCATGAAGGAGACCGCCAACCAGCCCCTGGCCGGCTCCCCGCCCTCGGTGGAGACGGAGGAGGAAGCGGCGGAACTGGTCCACTCCCAGAGCCCGGACCCGAAGTTCTGACACATCCCGCACGAAGGGCCCGTACCGCTTTCCCCGAAGCGGTACGGGCCCTTCCGTTCCTGTGCCCGAACCGCCACGCCGTCACCAGCACGTGGTGCCGAAGGGGTACACGCCGACCAGCACACCCCCAAGACTCGCTTACCACCTCGACAGCCCGCCCGGTACGATGGCAGGCGGCTGGCGGCGGTGGTGCAATGGCGACACAGCAGACTTAGGATCTGTGGCCCGTGAAACGGCTTGAGGGTTCGAATCCCTTCCGCCGCACCACGAACGGCCTGCGCATCGAAGAAATCGATGCGCAGGCCGTTCTGCATCTGGAGACTCAGCCCACCAGCTCCCGCACCACCGGCACCAGCGCCCGGAACGCCTTGCCCCGGTGGCTGATCGCGTTCTTCTCCGCAGGGGTCAGCTCCGCGCAGGTCCTGCTCTCGCCCTCCGGCTGGAGGATCGGGTCGTAGCCGAAGCCGTACGCGCCGGCCGGGGTGTGGCGCAGGGTGCCTTCGAGGCGGCCCTCGACCACGCGTTCCGTGCCGTCGGGGAGAGCCAGGGCCGCGGCGCAGGCGAAGTGGGCGCCGCGGTGGGGGGTGCCGATGTCGGAGAGCTGGGCGAGGAGCAGGTCCAGGTTGGCCCTGTCGTTGCCGTGCGCGCCGGCCCAGCGGGCCGAGAAGATGCCGGGGGCTCCGCCGAGTACGTCCACGCAGAGGCCGCTGTCGTCGGCGACGGCCGGGTGGCCGGTGGCCCGGGCCAGGGCGTGGGCCTTGAGGAGGGCGTTCTCGGCGAAGGTGACGCCGGTTTCCCTGACGTCGGGGACGTCGGGGTACGCGTCCGCGCCGACGAGGTCGTGGGTCAGGCCCGCGTCGGCGAGGATCGCGTGGAGTTCGGAGATTTTCCCGGCGTTGCGGGTGGCGAGGATCAGGCGCGTCATGCGTCGATTATCGCCGCACGGTCACGGGGTGCAGACCTTGCCGATCTCGGTGGCGGCGTCCGTGACCGGGGTGATGTCGGGGGTGGCGTCGCCCTTCTCGATGGAGTCGCGGACGTGGGTGACGCCGGTCCGGAGGTCGTCCACGGCCTTGTTCAGGTCGGCGTTGTCCGTGGTGTCACCGAGGTCCTTGAGTTCCTTGTCGATCTGGTCCAGGGACTCCGAGGCCTGCGTCGGGTCGTTGGTGGCGTCGGAGACGGCCTGCTGGAGGCTGTCGACACTGGTGGCGATGGCGTCGGCGGTGCGGACGCAGTCCATGGCCTTGTCGACGGCGGCGCAGCCGACGGCGGCGGTGAGGGTCAGCAGGGTGGCCGTGACGGCGAGTGCGGTGCGGTGGTGGCGGCGCGAGGCCATGATGCGGTCCCTCCCCGGGGGTGGATACGTGGACGGACGCACGGTTCGACCCGTGCGCCCGTACCCGTTACGACGCTGTGCGCTGCGTATTTGGTTGCTTCTTTACCCGCCGAGTGTGCGGGCGAGTGCCTCTCCCTGGAGTTCGGCCAGGTCGGTGCAGCCGGCGGTGGCGAGGTCGAGGAGGGCGTTGAGTTCGGCGCGGTCGAAGGGTTCGGCCTCGGCGGTGCCCTGGACCTCGACGAAACGGCCGTCGCCGGTGCAGACGACGTTCATGTCGGTGTCGGCGCGGACGTCCTCCTCGTAGCAGAGGTCGAGGAGGGGGACGCCGTCGACGATGCCGACGCTGATCGCGGCGACGGTGCCGGTGAGGGGCTTGCGCCCGTGCTTGATGATCTTCTTGCCCTGGGCCCAGGCGATGGCGTCGGCGAGGGCGACGTAGGCGCCGGTGATGGCGGCGGTGCGGGTTCCGCCGTCGGCCTGGAGGACGTCGCAGTCCAGGACGACGGTGTTCTCGCCGAGGGCCTTGTAGTCGATGACGGCGCGCAGGGAGCGGCCGATGAGGCGGCTGATCTCGTGGGTGCGGCCGCCGATCTTGCCGCGTACGGATTCGCGGTCGCCCCGGGTGTTGGTGGAGCGGGGCAGCATGGAGTACTCGGCGGTGACCCAGCCTTCGCCGCTGCCCTTGCGCCAGCGCGGGACGCCTTCGGTGACGGAGGCGGTGCAGAAGACTTTGGTGTCGCCGAAGGAGATGAGTACGGAGCCTTCGGCGTGCTTGCTCCATCCGCGTTCGATGGTGACGGGGCGGAGCTGTTCGGGGGTGCGGCCGTCGATGCGAGACATGACGTCGAGCCTATCGGCTGGGGTGGCCGGGTCCGTTCGGGTGGATCGCGCGGGGGGGGAGGCGCGGATGCACACAGGCCCCGCTCCGCCGGCGGGGGCGGGGAGCGGGGCCTGTGTGCGGACCTTGGTGGGGCCGGCCGGTCAGCCGGTCACATCATGTCTTCGATGTCGGCGGCGATGGGGTCGGCGTCGGTGCCGATGACGACCTGGATCGCGGTGCCCATCTTGACGACGCCGTGGGCTCCGGCAGCCTTGAGCGCGGCTTCGTCGACCTTGCTGGGGTCGTGGACCTCGGTGCGGAGGCGGGTGATGCAGCCTTCGATCTCGTCGATGTTCTCGATACCGCCGAGGCCGGCGACGATCTTCTCAGCCTTGCTGGCCATGTCCTTCTCCCTGGTCTGTGCGTGCGTGGGGCGGCCCACCATGGGTCCGTTTCGTCACGTTAACGCACGGTTGGCCCAACTTCACGGGCGGGTAGCCACGTGGTCCTCGATGATGACGATCACCGGCACCGTGCCTTCCGGCGGGGCTCCGCGCCGTACTCCAGCTGGTCTACACCAGTTTCCGACGACCGCCAAACCCGAGGTGCTCCGGGAGGATGCCGATGAGTGCGAACGCGGCGACAGAACCGCACCGGAAGTGGTGGAACGGGCCGGTCCAGGGGTTGCAGAAGGTCGGCCGCAGCCTGCAGTTGCCGGTGGCCGTCCTGCCCGCGGCGGGTCTCCTCGTCAGCCTCGGCAACCTCTTCGACTCCTATCTGGGCGGCGCCTTCTGGGACAAGACCTCCAAGGTCCTGCTCAGCGGCGGAAACGCCATCCTGGACGGCACCGTCGGGCTGCCCCTGCTGTTCTGCATCGGTGTCGCGATCGGTTTCGCGAAGAAGGCGGACGGTTCGACGGCGCTGGCCGCCGTGGTCGGCTTCCTCGTCTACCGGGGCGTACTGGCGGCGTTTCCCGTGGACGGGAGTGTGACGGAGGCGCTCCCCGAGGGCGAACCGCAGAATCCGGGGGTCCTGGGCGGCATTCTGATCGGCCTGCTCACCGCGGTCGTGTGGCAGCGGTTTCACCGCACGAGGCTGGTCGACTGGCTGGGCTTCTTCAACGGGCGCCGCCTGGTGCCGATCCTCATGGCGTTCCTCTGCGTGGTCCTGGGCGTGCTGTTCGGTCTGCTGTGGCAGCCCGTCGGCGACGCGCTCACCTGGTTCTCCAAGCAGCTGATCGATCTCGGCGCGTGGGGGGCGGCCATCTTCGGTTTCGCGAACCGGTTGCTGATCCCGATCGGCATGCATCAGTTCCTGAACACGTTCTTCTGGTTCCAGGCGGGTGAGTTCACCGGCGACGACGGCAGGACCGTGCAGGGGGACATCTCCCGGTTCTTCGCGGAGGACCCTTCGGCAGGCCAGTTCACTTCGGGGTTCTTCCCCATCATGATGTTCGGTCTGCCCGCCGCGGCCATGGCCATCGCGCACACGGCCCGGCCGGAGCGGCGCAAGGAGGTGACGGGACTGATGGTGTCCGTGGCGCTGACGTCGTTCGTGACGGGCGTGACGGAGCCCCTGGAGTTCTCGTTCATGTTCGTCGCGCCGCTGCTGTACGGCGTGCACGCGGTCCTCACCGGAATCTCGATGGGTGTCACCTGGGCGTTCGGTGTGCACGCGGGGTTCAGTTTCTCGGCGGGGCTGATCGACTACGTCGTCAACTGGCACCTGGACACGAAACCGTGGCTGATCATCCCGATCGGGCTGTGCTTCGCGGTGCTCTACTATGTGGTCTTCCGGTTCGCGATCACGAAGTTCAACCTCCAGACCCCCGGGCGCGAGCCCGTCGAGGAGGAGGAGAAGCTCGAGGACGACCTGACGAAGTAGGACCTCGCAGGCCCTTCGCGCGGCCCTCGGACCCGGCGGTCCGAGGGCCTTCGCCATGTCACCGAGGGTGGCGGCGGAACTACGCGGCACATGCGAGGGAATCGCAGGTTCCTTATCCAACCCTCACCGTGCTAAAACTGGTCTACACCACTCAGTGGTCCAGACCACGCGGCCGATTCCCCCGCCGCGTTCCTCGAGTCGCCGCCTCCCTTCTACCGATGACATGGGCGGCACCTTGCCCCATGGAGGAAGTTGATGAGTACGGATACCGCTGCGGCGGCACCCGAGAAGAAGAAGGGCGCGGGCGTCATGGCCGTCATGCAGCGCATCGGCCGCAGCCTCATGCTGCCGGTCGCCGTGCTGCCGGCGGGCGCGCTCCTGGTCCGCCTCGGCAACCCGGACATGCTCGGGCGCGACTCGTTCCCGGACTTCGTCGTCAAGATCGCCGGCTTCATGGCGGCGGGCGGCAACGCGATCCTCGACAACATGGCACTGCTGTTCGCCGTCGGTATCGCGATCGGCTTCGCCAAGAAGTCGGACGGTTCCACCGCTCTCGCGGCGGTCACCGGTTACCTGGTCTTCAAGAACGTCCTCGCCACCTTCACCGACAGCAACCTGCCCAAGGTCGCGAGCGTGGCGGACGGCAAGATCGTCATGAACGAGGCGCCGGTCAACGCCGGCGTGCTCGGCGGTGTCGTGATGGGCATAGTCGTCGCCCTGCTGTACCAGCGCTTCTACCGGACGAAGCTGCCCGCCTGGGCCGGCTTCTTCGGCGGCCGCCGCCTGGTCCCGATCCTCTCCGCCTTCGCGGGTCTGCTGATCGGTATCGTCTTCGGTTACATCTGGCCGGTGCTCGGCACCGGGCTGCACAACTTCGGTGAGTGGCTGGTCGGTTCGGGCGCGGTCGGCGCCGGCATCTTCGGTGTCGCCAACCGTGCGCTCATCCCTGTCGGCATGCACCACCTCCTCAACTCGTTCCCGTGGTTCCAGGCCGGTTCGTACGAGGGCAAGAACGGCGACATCGCCCGCTTCCTGGCCGGTGACCCGACCGCCGGGCAGTTCATGACCGGCTTCTTCCCGATCATGATGTTCGCCCTTCCTGCGGCCTGTCTCGCGATCGTCCACTGTGCCCGTCCGGAGCGCCGCAAGGTCGTCGGCGGCATGATGTTCTCGCTCGCCGCCACCGCGTTCGTCACCGGTGTGACCGAGCCGATCGAGTTCACCTTCATGTTCATCGCGCCGGTGCTGTACGCGATCCACGCGGTGCTGACCGGCGTGTCGATGGCGCTGACGTGGGGCCTGGGCATGAAGGACGGCTTCGGCTTCTCGGCCGGTGCGGTCGACTTCTTCCTGAACCTGGGCATCGCCACGAAGCCCTGGATGCTGGTGCTGGTGGGCCTCTGCTTCGCGGCGGTCTACTACGTGGTCTTCCGGTTCGCGATCACGAAGTTCAACCTGCCGACGCCGGGCCGTGAGTCCGACGAGGAGCTCGCGGAGCTCCAGAAGGCCGAGGCCAAGTAGTCCGGCCCGCCCTCCTGCAGCACGAAGCCCCCGTCTCCCGCGCACCGCGGGAGACGGGGGCTTCTGCGTGGCGGGGGGCCTAGACCTCGTAGACCGCGCCGGGTACGGCCAGCTCGACGGGGCCGTCGTAGACCTCGCGGGCGTCGGTGAGGTTGCGTGCGGCGTCCGTCCACGGGGGGATGTGGGTGAGGACGAGGCGTCCCGCTCCGGCGCGTGCGGCGTACTCGCCTGCTTCGCGGCCGTTGAGGTGGAGGTCCGGGATGTCCTCCTTGCCGTGGACGAACGACGCTTCACAGAGGAACAGGTCGGTGCCTTCGGCGAGTTCGGCCAGTGCGTCGCAGGCGCCGGTGTCGCCGGAGTACGTGAGGGCACGCCCGTCGTGCTCGACCCTGATGCCGAAGGTGTCGACGGGGTGGCGGAGCTTCTCGGTGCGGACCGAGAAGGGGCCGATCTCGAACGATCCGGACTTCAGCGTGTGGAAGTCGAAGACCTCGCCCATGGCGTGGTCGGACGGGGTGTCGGCGTGGGCCGTGGTGAGCCGCTGCTCGGTGCCCTCGGGGCCGTACACGGGGATCGCGGCCGGGCGTCCGCCGTCGAAGCGGTAGTAGCGGACGACGAAGTACGCGCACATGTCGATGCAGTGATCGGCGTGGAGGTGGCTGAGGAAGATGGCGTCGAGGTCGTAGAGACCCACATGGCGCTGCAGCTCGCCCAGGGCGCCGTTGCCCATGTCGAGGAGCAGCCGGAAGCCGTCGGCCTCTACGAGGTAGCTCGAGCATGCCGAACCCGCGGACGGGAACGAGCCGGAGCAGCCGACGACGGTGAGCTTCATGGAGCGTGAACCTCCGAGACGTGGGAACGGGGAGGGTTCGTGCGGTCCGTCGAGCGTAAGGCGCGAAACCGGTGGTCGCTCCTCCACGGCCTGCCGTTGTGGGGGAACTCACCTGTGCTGTCACCGGTTCGACGGAAGGCCGGGTGCCGCCGGAGCCGGGTACGGTCGGGTGATGAACACGTGGTGGTGGGTGGCACTGGCCGCCGTGGTCCTGCTGGCGCTCGTGGCGACGGTCTCCGACGGACGGGGCCGGGGCGGGCGCGGACCGCGTCGGCCGGGTGGGCGCAGGCGGCCGCCGGGGCGTGTGCCGGAGCGGAAGAGGGGGCGGCCGCACGGGGGCCCCAGGCCGGGGGAGATCTGGTGGGCGGACGTGCCGTTCGAGGACGGGCCGGGGTCGAAGGACCGGCCGTGTCTCGTGCTGTCGGTGCGCGGCGGTACGGCGGTCGTCGCCAAGATCACCAGTAAGCACCATGAGGAGCGGCCCGGTGTGATCGCTCTGCCGCCGGGTGCGGTGGGGGACGCGCGGGGCCGGCAGAGCTTCCTGGAGACGGACGAGCTGCGGGATGTGGCGGTGTCCGGGTTCCGCCGGAAGGCGGGCGAGCTGGACGGTGAGGTGTGGGGGCGGGTGCGCGGGCTGGGGTGAACGTGCGGGAGGCGCGGGGCGGGTCCTGTCCCGCCCCGCGCCTCGCGGGTGCGCGCCGCCGGTTCGTTCCGGGCGGTTCGATGGCCTGTCAGGCCCAGAGCTGGCCGTGCAGGGTTTCGATGGCGGCTTCTGTCGTGGGGGCGGTGTAGACGCCGGTCGACAGGTACTTCCAGCCACCGTCCGCGACGACGAAGACGATGTCCGCGGACTCGCCCGCCTTGACGGCCTTGCGGCCGACGCCGATGGCGGCGTGGAGTGCGGCTCCGGTGGAGACACCCGCGAAGATGCCCTCCTGCTGGAGGAGCTCGCGGGTGCGGGTGACGGCGTCGGCGGAGCCGACGGAGAAGCGGGTGGTGAGCACGGAGGCGTCGTAGAGCTCGGGGACGAAGCCCTCGTCGAGGTTGCGCAGCCCGTAGACGAGGTCGTCGTAGCGCGGTTCGGCGGCGACGACGGTGACGTCCGGCTTGTTCTCCCGGAGGTAGCGGCCGACGCCCATGAGGGTTCCGGTGGTGCCGAGGCCCGCCACGAAGTGCGTGATGGACGGGAGGTCGGCGAGGATCTCCGGGCCGGTGGTGGCGTAGTGCGCGCCGGCGTTGTCCGGGTTGCCGTACTGGTAGAGCATGACCCAGTCGGGGTGCTCGGCGGAGAGTTCCTTGGCCACGCGCACGGCGGTGTTGGAGCCGCCCGCGGCGGGGGACGAGATGATCTCGGCTCCCCACATGGTGAGCAGGTCGCGCCGCTCCTGCGAGGTGTTCTCCGGCATGACGCAGACGATGCGGTAGCCCTTGAGCCTGGCCGCCATGGCGAGCGAGATGCCGGTGTTGCCGCTGGTGGGTTCGAGGATGGTGCAGCCGGGTGTCAGGCGGCCGTCCTTCTCCGCCTGCTCGACCATGTGGAGCGCGGGGCGGTCCTTGATCGAGCCGGTGGGATTGCGGTCCTCGAGTTTGGCCCAGATGCGCACGCCGTCGGACGGGGACAGCCGCGGGAGGCGGACCAGGGGGGTGTTGCCCACGGCCGCCAGGGGGGAGTCGTACCGCATCAGCGCATGCCGCCGGCGACGGCCGGGAGGATCGTGACGTTGTCGCCGTCGGCGAGCTTGGTGGAGATGCCGTCGAGGAAGCGGACGTCCTCGTCGTTGAGGTAGACGTTCACGAAGCGGCGCAGCTGGCCGCCGTCGACGATGCGCTCGCGGATGCCGTTGTGGCGGGTCTCCAGGTCGGCGAAGAGGTCGGCGAGGGTCTCCCCGCTGCCTTCGACCGCCTTGGCGCCGTCGGTGTAGGTGCGGAGGATGGTCGGGATGCGGACCTCGATGGCCATGGCGTGGGCTCCTGTCGAAAGCGTGGAGGTGGCGTGGGGCGCGCGTCTGTGCCCCACGCGGGGGTGGTGCGTACGGGATTGCGCTCGGGCCGCGGCTCAGGCCGTGCGGTTCACGCGCAGGCGGCAGCCGGACACATCGCGCTGGACAGCCGGCACAGGTCGACGTGCAGCCGCGCGACGAGCAGCGTGCCCGGGGCCTTTTCGCTCACGTCATGGGGAACCATGCGCTCATCGTATCGATTCCCTGCCTCGGATCCGGAGTGTGATCCCACATGGTGGATGGTGAGCATTCGGAATGTGGACATCCGTGGGCGGGCGGCGTTCCCGGAGCCGCCCCCGAGGGGTCAGGCCGCCGGAGGGTAGGCGTCGACGACCTCGACTTCCTCCTCGGTGATCTCGCCGTCCACGATGCGGTACGAGCGGAATTGGAAGGGTCCGGCGTCGTCGGCGTCCGCCGTGGAGACCAGCACGTAGTGGGCACCGGGCTCGTTGGCGTAGGTGAGGTCGGTGCGGGAGGGGTAGGCCTCGGTCGCGGTGTGGGAGTGGTAGATGATCACCGGCTCCTCGTCGCGGTCGTCCATCTCGCGGTAGAGCTTCAGCAGGTCCGCCGAGTCGAACTCGTAGAACGTGGGTGAGCGCGCGGCGTTGAGCATGGGGACGAAGCGTTCGGCGCGGCCCGTGCCGGCGGGGCCGGCGACCACGCCGCACGCCTCGTCGGGGTGGTCGGCGCGGGAGTGCGCGACGATCTGGTCGTAGAGCGTCTGGGTGATGGTCAGCATGGCGCCCAGGATAAGCAGACGGGCCCTCCCGTACCGAGGGGTGGTACGGGAGGGCCCGTATGCCGGACCGGACCGTTGGGGCGGCCGGGTTCCGGAGGTGCCGGGGCGCGGGGTCAGCGCTTGGTGAAGGCGGCGTTCCCGGGGTTGCGGGCCTTGAGCACCAGGTAGGAGACGCCGAGGACGAGGGCCCACACGGGTGCGCAGTACAGCGAGATCCTGGCGTCCTCGTCGATGGCCATCATGATGATGACGAGTCCGATGAAGCCGAGGGCGAACCAGCTGCTGAAGGGTGCTCCGGGGGCCTTGAAGGCGGACTGGGGCAGTTCGCCGCGGTCGGCCTTGGCCCGGTAGCGGATCTGGGAGATCAGGATCATGATCCAGGCCCACATGCCGGAGATGGTCGCGAAGGAGACGACGTAGTTGAAGGCCTCGCCCGGCCACTGGTAGTTGATCCAGACGCCGACGAGCATCAGCGCGGCGGAGAACGTGGTGCCGACCAGCGGGAGCCCGTTCCTCGTCAGCTTGGTGAAGGCCCTGGGGCCCTGTCCGTTGAGTGCGAGGTCCCGGAGCATGCGCCCGGTGGAGTACATGCCGGAGTTGCAGGAGGAGAGCGCGGCGGTGAGCACGACGAAATTGACGATCGCGGCGCCGATGCCGAGGCCCATCTCCTCGAAGGCGGCGACGAACGGTGAGACGCCCGGCTTGAAGGTGCTCCACGGGACGACGGACAGGATCATGATCAGTGCGCCGACGTAGAAGACGGCGATGCGCCACGGCACGGTGTTGATGGCCTTGGGCAGGACGGTCTTCGGGTCCTTGGACTCACCGGCGGTGACGCCGACGAGTTCGACGGCGAGGAAGGCGAACATCACGATCTGGAGGGTCATCAGCGTGCCGCTGATGCCTTCGGGGAAGAAGCCGCCGTCGTTCCACAGGTTGGCGACCGTGGCGGTGTCACCCGCGTCGGAGAAGCCGACGGTGAGCACTCCGGCGCAGATGAGGATCATGCCGATGATCGCGGTGACCTTGACCATCGAGAACCAGAACTCGAGCTCGCCGAAGAGCTTCACCGAGATCAGGTTGGCGCCGTAGAGGATGACGGTGAAGACCAGTGCGGACAGCCATTGCGGGATGTCCCACCAGTACGTCATATAGGTGGCCGCGGCGGTGACTTCGGTGATTCCGGTGACGACCCAGAAGAGCCAGTAGGTCCAGCCGGTGACGAATCCGAAGAAGGGGCCGAGGAATTCTCGCGCGTACTCCGCGAACGAGCCGGAGACCGGGCGGTACATGAGGAGTTCGCCCAGCGCACGCATGATGAAGAAGATGACCAGGCCCGCGATGGCGTACGCCAGGATGAGGCTGGGCCCTGCCCTGTCGATCGCTTTTCCGGCGCCGAGGAAGAGCCCCGTGCCGATGGCTCCGCCGATGGCTATCATCTGGATCTGGCGGGCGCCCAGGCCACGCTGGTAGCCCTCGCCCGCCGAGACGTCAACAGTCTCCGGGCCGTCCGCCTGTCCCTTGTCGACCTGCGCCGATGTCATGGTGGTGCGCCTTTCTCCACGCCGACCCGCGCCGCCTTCGGCGTCGGATCAGGTCCTGATCCCCCCGGATATGGATGGAGTGCCGCCGGCGTTCGGCCGGTCTGTGGCGCCCCCGGGGGCAGGGGTGGCGTCCCCGGGCGGTCGTGAAGATTTATCACGACCGCCGGATGGGGTCACCGGGCATCGTGTGGCGTACACCACAAGGAAAAGCGGACAAGGGTTTCCAGGCGCTGCAAAGAAGACCATTCAGGTGATGGGATCGTTATCCGGATTTGAGAAATCCTTGAGCGAACCCGGCCGGTCTCAGTCGGGCATCAGCGTTTCGATGAGCGTTTCCTGGAGCGCGCCGAGCCAGAGGTAGGCCATCACCATCGGTTTGCGCGGGTCACTGTCGGGGAGCCGGTAGAGCGAGCCGCCCTGGCCCTCGTCCTCGTCGGACACCTCCAGCCGCGTGCCGATCGTGAGCCGGAGGTCGTTGAGGGAGCCCAGCCAGTGGTGGCACTCGTCGGCGGTGAGGGCGAGCACCGCACCGCCGTCCGCCACGGGCGTGAGGGCGTCCAGTGTCCGCACGACGGCGAGGGCGTCCTCACGCTTGCGGGTGCGCAGGTCGTTCTCGGTGAAGCGGCGGAATTCGGCGGAGGCCTCGCGCAGCTCCTTGTCCTCGTCGCCGTACGCCTCCGGGAAGAGCCGGGCCAGGGCGGGGTCGCTCGGCGGTTCGCTGGGCCCCTCGGCGAAGAGCGCGGCGAGGGGGTCCTCGTCCTCGGCGGGCCGGGTGCCGGGGCCGATCAGTTCGAGCAGCTGGACGGCGAGGGAGCGCAGGATGGCGATCTCGACCTCGTCGAGGGCGACGGACGCGCCGCCGCCTGGGGTGGCCTCGAAGTGGCCGGCCATGAATTCTCCGATGGTGGGTCGGACGGAGGGGCAGCGGTGGGTCAGTTGCGGTCCTGGGTGAGCGTGGCCCAGAGCCCGTAGCCGTGCATGGCCTGGACGTCGCGCTCCATCTCCTCGCGGCTGCCGCTGGAGACGACCGCTCGGCCCTTCTGGTGGACGTCGAGCATCAGCTTGTGCGCCTTGTCCTTGGAATAGCCGAAGTAGGCCTGGAAGACATACGTCACATAGCTCATGAGGTTGACCGGGTCGTTGTGCACCAGCGTCACCCAGGGGACATCGGGTTCGGGGACGGCGAAGGCCTCCTCGGCCGATTCGGGACGTTCGATCTCTACGGGGGCAGCAACGCTCACCTACCCCATGCTGCCACCAGAGGGGGGCCCGCGCACAAACGGCGCCCCTATTCGTCACTTTGACGAATAGGGGGTAGCATCCCTGGCATGAACTCAGCGGACCTTGGGCGACGGGTCGGTGTGCCGTCGACCGCGCTCTTCACCGACCAGTACGAGCTCACGATGGTGCAGGCCGCACTCAGGGCCGGCACCGCGGACCGGCGCTCCGTCTTCGAGGCCTTCACCCGCCGGCTGCCCGAGGGCCGGCGCTACGGCGTCGTGGCCGGCACCGGGCGGGTGCTGGACGCGGTGGAGAACTTCCACTTCGACGACGAGATGCTCGCCTTCCTGCGCGACCAGCGCATCGTGGACTCCCCCACCGTCGACTGGCTGGCCGACTACCGCTTCAGCGGTGACATCTGGGGCTACCCGGAGGGCGAGGTGTACTTCCCGGGCTCGCCGCTCCTGCGCGTCGAGGGCTCCTTCGCCGAGTGCGTGCTGCTGGAGACGGTGGTCCTGTCGATCCTGAACCACGACTCGGCGATCGCGGCCGCCGCGTCCCGGATGTCGTCCGCCGCGCAGGGCCGCCGGCTCATCGAGATGGGGGCGCGGCGCACGCACGAGCTGTCGGCGGTGGCGTCGGCCCGGGCCGCGTACGTCGGCGGCTTCCACACCACCTCGGACCTGGCGGCCGGCTTCCGGTACAACATCCCGACCGTCGGGACGAGCGCGCACGCCTTCACGCTCCTGCACGACAGCGAGCGGGACGCCTTCCGGGCGCAGGTGGACTCGCTGGGCCGGGGCACCTCGCTGCTGGTCGACACCTACGACGTGACCGAGGCCGTCCGTACGGCCGTGGAGATCGCCGGACCCGAGCTCGGCGCCGTACGGATCGACTCGGGCGACCTGCTGCTGGTCGCGCACCGGGTGCGCCAGCAGCTGGACGAGCTGGGTGCCACGGAGACGAAGATCGTGGTCACGTCGGACCTGGACGAGTACGCGATCGCCTCGCTGGCCGCCGCGCCCGTCGACGCCTACGGGGTGGGCACACAGCTGGTCACCGGGAGCGGTCACCCGACGGCCTCCATGGTCTACAAGCTGGTGGCGCGTGCGCGGTCCGCCGATCCGGCCGATCCGCTGCTGCCGGTGGTGAAGAAGTCGCTGGGCGCGAAGTCGTCCAGGGGTGGCCGCAAGTGGGCGGCGCGCAGGCTCGACGAGGCCGGGGTGGCCGAGGCCGAGGTGATCGGCAGCGGAGAGGTCCCGGCGGAGCTGGTGGACCGGCAGATGCAGGTGGAGCTGGTCAGGGGCGGCGAGGTGGTCGGCCGGGAGCCGCTGGAGGCCGCGCGGGAGCGGCACGTCGCGGCGCGCGCGGGGCTGCCGATGTCGGCGATGCAGCTGTCGCGGGGGGAGCCGGTGCTTCCCACGGAGTACGTGTAGGGGGCCGGGCTCCGGGCCCTGCTTCCCGTGCGCCGGGCAGGGCACGGGAGCGACGTGTGTGCCCCCTCCCGCGGGGTGCGCCGAGTCTCTAGGCTCGGTGACATCCCCACCGTTCACATCCGTACACTTCGCCGGACCCCCACCGAAGGACAACCGTCATGCATCGCGCCTTGATCGTCGTCGACGTTCAGAACGACTTCTGCGAGGGCGGCAGCCTCGCGGTGGCGGGCGGCGCCGATGTCGCCGCCGCCATCACCGACCTGATCGGCGAGGCCCAGCCCGGCTACCGGCACGTCGTGGCCACCCGGGACCATCACATCGACCCCGGTGACCACTTCTCCGCGACGCCCGACTTCGAGCACTCCTGGCCGCCGCACTGCGTCGCCGGCACGGAGGGCGTGGGCTTCCACCCCAACTTCGCCCCCGCCGTGGCTTCCGGCGCGATCGACACCGTCTTCGACAAGGGGGCGTACACCGCGGCGTACAGCGGCTTCGAGGGCGTCGACGAGAACGGCACCGGACTGGCCCGGTGGCTGCGGGAGCGGTCGGTCACCGCCGTCGACGTCGTCGGCATCGCCACGGACCACTGTGTGCGCGCCACGGCCCTGGACGCCGCCCGGGAGGGCTTCGTCACGCACGTGCTGCTGGACCTGACCGCCGGGGTGGCCGAGGGAACCACGGAGCGGGCCCTGGAGGAGCTGCGGACCGCCGGTGTGGAGCTGTCGGGCAAGCCGGTCGTCTGACGCCTCCCGGGACGCTCAGGCCGCCGGGCGGGCCGGTCCCGCGTGTCCGGAGGCTCCCAGCAGCGCCCGTATCGGGTGCCAGAGCTCCTGGCCGGTCTGCGGGGCCGTCCGCCACAGGAGGCCGTCCGGATGGTGCAGGACGGCCGTGATCTCGTCGGGAGTGGGCGGCTGGGCGTTGCCCCGGAGGTAGACGGCGCGCAGTCCGAGGTTGCGCAGCCTGGTCAGGGCGCGCGCCCGGTTCGCCGCGTGCACCAGCACCCGTACCGGCTCTCCGGAGCCGGACACCCCGGCCGGGCCGTTGAGGACCAGCGCCACCACCACCGTGCCGTTGGGCAGCCTGCAGAAACCTCCGCCTGCCATGCTTCGTGCTCCCCCGTAAGACTTCGCGTCAATAAGGATTCGGTAGGACGCACTTAAACACGATCGGCCGCCGCCCGCCAGGGGGCGACGGCCGATCATGTTCTGACCTGCTTCTTCAGCGATTACTTGCCCGAGGGGCCGACCTTCACGGTGATCGTCGAGCCGCTGAGCGGCTCGTTCACGATGGAGATCCGGGTGTTGGTGTCAGTGACCTTGACACTGCCCGTCGGGTTCTCCTCGTACCAGTACGTGCCCTTGCGGTCGTCGAAGACCGGGACGCCCAGTGACGGCTTGATCCTCAGCGGGACGTCCGCGTTGTGCAGCGTGAACCCCTTGTTCGGGTACCAGCTGAACGGCGCGTCGAAGGGCTGGATCTTGTTGCGCAGGAGCGTGCCGTCCGTCCACTTCAGCGGCTTGGCGTGGGAGTCCACCGGAAGGATCAGGCCCTGTCCGGGGTGGACGGAGGTGTTGTTGTCCTTCTGGGAGGTGTCCCAGAGCCACACCATCAGGCCGTTCTGGTAGGCGTAGTGCTCGACCCAGTCGGGGCGGGTCGTGGAGAAGCCGAAGTTGTACGGGCCGACCGCGAGGGTCTTGTCGTACGAGACGTACTGGCGGTTCTCGGCGATGTAGTACTGCGGGTAGTCGTCGGTGAACGACGCACCGGTCCGCGAGAAGCCCTTGACGGTCCAGCCGTTGTCGTCGCCCTCGGCATTGTCCGTGAAGAGCGCGGAGCCGTCCGCGGTGACCGTGATGGCGTCGGCCGCGAAGCCCTTGCCGCCCGCGCCGCCGTCCGTCTGGTAGCGGAAGCGGAGGTCGATCTTCTTGCCCGCGTAGGCGTCCAGCGGGAAGGAGAGCTTCCTGTACGCGCCGGAGACGTCCGTCAGGGCCGGCTTTCCGCTGGCGTCGCGCGGGAGGGCCTTGCCGTCGGCCGTGCCGTCGAGCGCGGTCCAGCTGGTGCCGCCGTTCTCGGACACCTCGGTGTAGAGGTAGTCGTAGTCGGCCTCGATGTCGTACCAGCCGGAGAGGTCCAGCGAGGCGGACGTCGTACCGGTCAGGTCGACCGGGCGGGTCAGGGTGTTCGAGAGGTCGTCGCCCATGCCGCTCCACCACTGCTTGGAGCCTTCCGCGGGCTCGGTGACCGTGGTGGTGACGGACTTCTCCGGCAGCTCGACGACGAGCGCCTGCTTGTCCTTGGTGTTGTACTCGGCGACACCCAGCTTGTGCGTCGACTTCGTGGCGGCCTCGGCCACGTCGTAGTCGAGCCAGCCCAGCTGGAGCTTGTCCCAGGCGGTCATGTCACCCGGCAGGTCGCCTATCTCGCCCTTACCGGTACCGAGCCAGGAACCCGCCGACATCAGGGACCAGAAGCCGACGGAGTTCTCGCCGCCGCCGGAGGTGTCGTACAGGTCCGGGAGGCCGAGGTCATGGCCGTACTCGTGGGCGAAGACGCCCAGGCCGCCGTTCTCGGGCTGCGCGGTGTAGTCGCCGACCCAGATGCCCGTGTCGCCGATCTCGGCGCCGCCGGCCTTGTTGCCCTCGGGGCCCGTCGCTCCGGCGTCGGTGCCGTACGCGTACCAGCGGTGCGCCCAGATGGCGTCGGTGCCCTCGGTGCCGCCGCCCGCGGACTCGTCCTCGCCGGCGTGGACGAGCTGGAAGTGGTCGATGTAGCCGTCGCGCTCGTTGAAGTTGCCGTCACCGTCGAAGTCGTAACGGTCCCACTCGTCGTACTGCGCGAGGTCCGTCTTGATCTCGTCCGGGGTACGGCCCTGGGCCTTCTGGTCCGCGACCCAGGCCTCGACGCCGTCGCGGACGGCGTCCCAGACGTTGGCGCAGTTGGTCGAGCCGCAGTAATTGGAACCGTAACGGGCCTCGTTGTAGGGGACCTTGACCCAGTCGGAGACCTCACCGTCGACCGAGTAGCGCCCGGAGGACGTCTTCTCGTAGTACGTCTTCAGCGATTCCTTGCCCTTGCCCTCGCCGAAGTACAGGTCCTGGAAGTGCTCCTGGCTGTAGTCGGCCTGCCAGGCGGTGCTGTTGTCCTTCGCCGGGTCGGGCTCGGCTATCTCGTTGTGCAGGGGGCCGGGCGTGCCGCCGTACTTCTTGACGGGCGGCTTCGGGCCGTCGCCGTCGGGGTCGAACATCGTGGTGTCGTCGACCTGGTCGCCGAACTCCACGAGGACGGTGAAGATCTTGTCGGTCTTCTCGCGGCCGAGTTCGACGTACTTGCTCCTGCCGAGCTTGACGACCTTGGAACCGCCCTTGGCGGTCACCTTCTTGTCCCCGGACAGGACCTGTTCCAGCGCGGCCTGACGCTGCGCGTCCTGCTCCTTGCTGAAGGGGCCTTCCAGGTCGTGTTCGTGCGCCTTGGCCGGCGCGGGATCGCGCCGGTCCACGAGGGACGTGCCTGGTTCCGGCGTCCGGTCGTCCGCCTGCGCCGTGGCGAGGGCGGACGCCGTCGCGGCGGTGGCGGCCAGGCAGACGGCTACGGCGGTGGCGCGTAGCGCCCTTCTCTGAGTGGTCACTTGATGCAGTCCTCCCCGGCGTCCGCGGCCGCGGCCAGGGGGGTGGATACGGGCCGCGCGCGTTCAACGCGTCACAAGTGACGACATTCGATCGGAGTTATGAGAGAAAAGACAGATCTTGACTTGCACACACCAACTGCACTATGCGGAGTCCCCTTCCGGTATCCGGACGCACCTCCAGAACGGCCCGGCAGCCGGCCGGCGTGCCGAAGACTCCTGCCGGCACCTGCGTGACTCCGTGCGCCCCCCGTGCACCGGTACCATGGGTTAGGTCACGCTTACTACCCGTTCCTCCCGGGCATCCACCGTCGTAGAGTCGATTGACAGTGCGAACGTGTTGAGAGACTTCCCTATCCGACGCCCCGAGGACGGATAACCCCCATGCCGCGTCCGACTGCTGCCCAGTTCTTCTACGGTTCGGCCACCGTCGTCGTCTCCGCCCTCGCCATGCTGTTGCTGTTCCGCACGGAATCAGGCCTCGGCGTGGCAGCCGTCGGCACTGCGGCGCTGGTGCTCGGGCTGCTGGTGGCCATGGCCCTGCCGACCCGCACGAAGGCCACCCGGAAGACGACGGCGCCCACCGCCGCCCGTACGCTCCGCACGATCGAGGACATCGAGATCGCCGCCGCACAGCGGGAGCGCGTCGGTGAGCACTCGCTGCGCCGCTGAACACCCCTCGCTCAGGGGACGGTGACGACCACGGTTTTGCCCGCCTTGTCCTGCAGACCCTGCCGGTAGGGCTTGTCCGTGAACATCAGCACGATGTTGATCAGCCACCACAGGCACGGGCAGCACAGCAGCGCGGGGAGCCAGAGCACGACGGCCCGCATCAGCGAGGAGCTCGTATCGGGGACCGAGCCGTCGTTGAGCATCGCGACGCGCATCTTGAGCAGCCGCTTGCCGGGCGTCCGGCCGTCCTTGTGCGTGAAGTACGTGTCGTAGGCGACGTAGACCACCAGGCCGATCAGCGACCACACCAGCTGGTGCCCGGAGTAGGTGTTGCCGATGGTGGTGCCGAAGTCGTCGTCGCCCCCGTCCGACGTGACGTCGACCGCCCCGCCGAAGGGCAGCGAGATCAGGTACAGCGGGATCGAGATGATGAGGAAATCGATCAGCCGCGCCAGAATCCGCTTGCCCGGTTCGGCGAGCGGGGGCATACCGGCCAGCGGATCCACACCGCCGTAAGGGCCACCGCCGCCGTACGGGCCGTGCGGCGGGGGCGGTGGTGGCACGTTGTCGTAGGGCGAACCGCCCGAGGGAGGCGGCCCCTGCGGCGGCCGCTTCGAGAAGGGGTCGTCGTCGGGCGGCGGAGGAGGCGGCACGTTACTCATGGGGGCAGTGCACCCCGGCCCGCGAAGCCCCGCAACGGCTGGGGTCCCTTCGGGGGACAGGGCGTCAGCACACGGGCGTACGGGCCGTCACCGGCCCGCGACGAAGGTGCGGGCCGCCTTGTCGTGCCAGCACTGGCGCCACGGACGGTCGATCAGACACCAGAGCACGTTGATCACCCCGACGACGATCAGGCCCAGCACCCCGTACACCAGCCAGCGGCGCAGAGCGGCGCCCAGGTGCGGTACGTCGTGGGACTCGATGTCGCGCACCTCGAGACCGCACAGCTTCTTGCCCAGCGTGCGGCCCCACTTGGCGGTGGGCACGGCCTCCAGGACGAAACCGAGGACCAGGAAGGCGGCGAGCACCCCGCCGAACAGGCCGGCCGTGGTGGAGTCAAGGAACCAGACGGTGACCGTCTCACCGGACAGCTTCGCCGCTCGGATCTTCTGGTCGATGTGGTCCATCGCCCGGGTGACCAGGGGGAAGCCGGCCGCACCGACGAGCGCTCCGAGGACGACCGTGTCCAGGAGCCGGGCCGCCAGCCGCCTGCCGAGACCGGCGGGCCTGGCGGAGGCCTGGGCCCGGGCGAGCTGCTGGAAGGGGTCGTCCACCGGCGGCTTCCAGGGCACGACGGGCTGCTGCTCCGGCCCGGCACCCTGCTGCTGCGCGGGCACCGGGCTCTGCTGGTGGGGCCGGGGCTGCGGGCGGACCGCCTGCTCGGGCCGGGCGAGCTGGTGGACCTGTTGCGGCCAGGAGGGGGACCCGCCACCGGAGCCCGGGACGGGAGGGGTGTTCAGCCCCGGCGACTGCGGCTGCGGCAGGGCGGGCGACGGCGCGGGCGGCAGGGCGGGCGGCAGTGCGGGGGCGGAAGGCTGCGGTGTGCCGCCGGGCGGCACGGCACGGATCGTCATCGTCCCCTCGGCCGGGGCCGGCCCCGGCTCACTCGGACGCCGGAGGCCGGAGGCCCCAGGGCCCATCGCGCGGACCGTGGCCGTTCCGTCGGTCACCTCGTCGTCGCCGTCCCGCGTCGCGGGCAGAGCGCCGCGCGCCGGGTCAGGGGCACCGGACCCGCGGGGGTCGAAGGACGCGCGGCCGCCGGGCGCGCCGTCCGCCGGGGCGGAGGCGGCGGGGGGCCTCGCGGACGGGACGGGAGCAGAAGCCGCGGGCGGCGTCCCGGGTTCGGGTGCCCCGGACGTACGCGGATCCTGGCCACCCCACGAGACCCGGTGGTCGCGTTCACCGCCGAATCCGGTCTGCCGGGAGGTGTCGGCCTGCCAGGCGGTCACCGGCCTGGACCGGTCGGAGGCCGCCGGCGCCTCACCGGCGTCCCCGTCGGCCATGTCCGCCGCGTCGGCCTCGTCGAAGTACATCGGACCCGTCTCGTCCACCGGGGCCGGGGACGGCGGGGCCGTGCCGGACGCCGCGGCCGGGGACGTCGAGGGAGTGGTGCCGCCCTGCGGGGGCGCGGGCCGGCTCGTGCCGGGGACCCACGAAGCGCCGTTCCAGTACCGGACGTATCCGGGAATGGACGGATCGGGGTAGTACCCCTCACGGGGGCTTTCGTCACCGGGTGCCGGGGTTGGGGCGCTCATCACCGTGGTCCCGTATCTCTTCGAGGCCTCAATACAAGGGTCCACATCTATCAGACCTCCGAGCACCCCCGTGCCTGTCCTGCCGTTTGGACCACTTTCAGGGTCCGGGGAAGTTTTTCTGGGAAGTCGCGTCATAGACACCAGGGAAGGCGCTCTCTCCTTTCTACGGACCGGTCGTGGGACCGGCACCTACGAGCATCGGAAGGTCGTGCACCCTCATGCAGAACGCCGTCGAACGTGAGCTGGAAGTGAAGCTGGTCCTCTCACCCGAACGGTCCGTCCCCGTGCCCGCCCGGCTGTCCTACTTCACCGACGACCCGTACGCCGTGCACATCACCTTCCACATCGGCTCCGAGGCGCCCGTGCACTGGACGTTCGCCCGCGAACTCCTCGTGGAGGGGGTGTTCCGGCCGTGCGGGCACGGTGACGTACGGATCTGGCCCACGAAGGCCGGGGGCCAGGGCGCCGTCTGCGCCGCGCTCACCTCGCCCGACGGCAACGCCCTCCTGGAGATGCCGTCGACAGCCGTGGCCGCCTGGGTGGAGCGCACCCTGCGGGTGGTGCCCCCGGGCACCGAGACCGCGCTGATCGGCCTGGAGGGGGCACTCACCGAACTGCTCACCCCGCTGCCGGCCGACGACCTGTGGCCGAGCGATCCCTGGTCCCAGGACGAGCCGCAGGACGGCGAGGTCTGAACCGTGGCGCGCGGCTCAGAAGAGCTTGCCGGGGTTGAGCAGCCCCAGCGGGTCGAAGGCGGCCTTGATCCCGCGCTGCAGTTCGACACCCACCTCGCCCAGTTCGCGGGCGAGCCACTCCTTCTTCAGGACGCCCACCCCGTGTTCGCCGGTGATGGTGCCGCCCAGTTCGAGGCCCAGCGCCATGATCTCGTCGAAGGATTCGCGGGCCCTGCGGGACTCGTCGGCGTCCGTGTGGTCGAAGCAGACGACGGGGTGGGTGTTCCCGTCGCCGGCGTGGGCACAGACACCGATGGTGAGCCCGTACTTCGCGGCGACGGCGGCGGTCCCCTCGATCATCGCGCCCAGCCGGGAGCGCGGCACGCACACGTCGTCGATCATCGTCGCGGGCCTGACGGCCTCCATGGCGGGGAGGGCCAGGCGGCGTGCCTGCAGCAGGAGCCCGGACTCGGCCGCGTCGTCGGCGGGCACGACCCCGGTGGCCCCGGCAGCGGTGCACAGCTCTCCGACGGCTGCGAGGTCGGCGGCCGGGTCGGGCGTGTCGAAGGCGCAGAGCAGCAGCGCCTCGGTCGTCTCGGGGAGCCCCATGGAGGCCAGGGCGTTGACGGCGCGCACGGTCGTACGGTCCATCAGTTCGAGGAGTGACGGAGTGTGTCCTCGCTCCATGATCCGGCACACCGCGTCGCAGGCCGCCGTCGCGGAGGGGAACTCGGCGGCGAGCACGAGCTGCTGCGATGGCCGGGGCCGCAGCGCGAGGACGGCCTTGACCACGATCCCGAGGCTGCCTTCCGAACCCACGAAGAGCCGGGTGAGGTCGTACCCGGCGACACCCTTGGCGGTGCGCCGCCCGGTGTTCAGCAGCCGCCCGTCGGCCAGGACGACTTCCAGGCCCAGGACGTATTCGGCGGTGACGCCGTACTTCACACAGCACAGGCCGCCGGACGCGGTGCCGATGTTGCCGCCGATCGTGCACGTCTCCCAGCTCGACGGGTCCGGGGGGTAGCACAGCCCGTGTTCCTCGACGGCGCGGGACAGCGTCGCGTTGACGACGCCCGGTTCGACGACCGCGATCCGGTCGACCGGGCTGATCTCCAGGATCCGGTCCATCTTCACCAGGGAGAGCACGATGCAGCCGTCGGAGGCGTTGGCCGCCCCCGACAGTCCGGTCCTCGCGCCCTGGGGGACGACGGGGACCCGCAGGGCGGTGGCGGTCCGCATGACGTGCTGGACCTCCTCGACCGTGCGCGGGAGCACCACGACGGCGGGGGCGCCGGCGTCGCAGAAGCTCGCCATGTCGTGGGCGTAGGACGCGGTGACGTCCGGGTCCGTGATCAGTGCCTCGGCGGGAAGACCTGCGCGGAGTCGTTCGAGGAGATCGTCCATGATCCAAGCGTGACACCCGGGGCCGATGGTGTGAACCCGCCTGCGTCAGCCTTCGCGAAACGCGATGTGATCTTCGTACTGACGCAGAGTGATGGCCATGGATGCCAAGCCGCAGCAGAACCCGGAGCCGCCCCCCTCCACCCTGCCGCCCCAGGGTGCGACGTCCGTCCCTCCGCCTTCCGCGCCGACGCGCACGACGTTGCGCAGGGCGGTGTTCGGCGCGGTGGCCGGGGCCGTTCTCGTGAGCGGTGCGGTGATCGCCGTACCGGACGGTGCCGAGAAGGCCGGACCGCCCGCGCCGGGGCCCGTGGCCCGGGCCGAGGCCGCCGCCGCGGCGGGTTCACCGGCGTCCCTGTCCGATCTGACGGCCCTCATCGGCGACCGGCAGAAGTGGGTGGAGGCGCACCCCGCGGACGCCCCGTCCTGGGCGGTGCTCGGCTCGGCGTACGTGGAATGGGGGCGGCGCTCCGCCGACACGGCGTACTACACCCGTGCCGAGCAGGCCCTCCGGCGTTCGCTGGCCGCGCAGCCGGGTGAACGCGGGAACACGGAGGCCTGGGTGGGTCTCGGTGCACTCGCCAACGCCCGGAACGACTTCCTCGCCGCGAAGAAGTGGGGGGAGACGGTCCGCGCGCGGCAGCCGAAGAACTGGACGGTGTACCCGGTGCTGATCGACGCCTACACCGGCCTCGGTGAGTACGCGGCGGCGGCGAAGGCGACGGAGGAGTTCGGTGCCCTCCGCAAGGGCGCCCCCGCCCTGGGCAGGACCTCCGACATGTACCGCAACCAGGGCTGGCGCGAGGACGCCCTGGCCACCGCCCAGGAGGCGGCGGACCGCGCCACCACGCCGGCCGGCAAGGCGGCGGCCCTGCACCGCCTCGGGGACCTCGCCGCGGAGCGCGGGGAGCCGGCCCACGCCCTCGCCCAGTACGACGCGGCCCTGCGCACGGACCGCGGCCATCTCGCCTCCCTCGCGGGCCGGGCCCGCGCCCTGGTGGCGCTGGGGCGCACCGACGAGGCGCTGGCGGACTACCGGACGGTGACGACGAAGCTGCCCCGCCCCGAGTACGTGCTCGAACTGGGCGAGCTGTACGAGTCGATGGATCTGGACGGCGACGCCCGCACCCAGTACACGAAGCTCCGCGACCTCCTCACCCGGGCGAGGACGGCCGGGGTCGACGAGGCGCTCACCGAGGCCCGTTTCGAGGCCGACCACGGCGACCCCGGGGCGGCGGTGGAGCTGATGCGCGCCGAGTGGGGGGCGCAGCGGCGCAGCTCGGCGGTGGCGGACGCCCTGGCCTGGTCACTGCACCGGGCGGGCCGGAGCGAGGAGGCCGTGCAGTACGCGGAGCGGGCGGTGGAGACGGGCGTACGGGACGCCTCCTACGCCTATCACCTGGGGATGATCGAGAGTTCCCTGGGGCAGGACGGCCCGGCGCGCGGTCATCTGGAGCAGGCTCTCCGCACGAACCCGGACTTCTCACCTCTGGCCGCCCCGCTGGCGCGGGAGGCCCTGGACGCCCTGGGGGAACCGGCGCCGGGCGGCCCGGCCCGGATGCAGCCGCCGGAGCCCTCCGCGGGACCCGGGTCCTCCACCGGGCCCGGGCCTTCCCGGGAGGCCGCGCAGGAGACCGAGGAGGAGTCCGGGAGGGAGCCCTCGCGGCCGGCGGCACCGGACCCGCAGGTGAAGCCCAGTGCCACGGCGAGCCCGTGACCCCTCGCGTGCGGTGGCTACAGGTTGCCGCGCTTCTCCTGCTCGCGCTCGATCGCCTCGAACAGGGCCTTGAAGTTGCCCTTGCCGAAGCCCATGGAACCGTGCCGCTCGATCATCTCGAAGAAGACCGTCGGGCGGTCCTGGACCGGCTTGGTGAAGATCTGCAGCAGGTAGCCGTCCTCGTCCCGGTCGACGAGGATCTTCAGCTCGCGCAGCGTCTCCACGGGCACGCGGGTCTCACCCGCCCACTCCCCCAGGGTGTCGTAGTACGAGTCCGGGGTGTCCAGGAACTGCACGCCGGCCGCCCGCATCGCCTTCACGGAGGCGACGATGTCGTTGGTGGCGAGTGCGATGTGCTGGACGCCGGCGCCGCCGTAGAACTCCAGGTACTCGTCGATCTGCGACTTCTTCTTCGCGATCGCCGGCTCGTTGATGGGGAACTTCACCTTGAGCGTGCCGTCGGCGACGACCTTCGACATGAGGGCGGAGTACTCGGTGGCGATGTCGTCGCCGACGAACTCCTTCATGTTGGTGAAGCCCATGACCTTGTTGTAGAAGGCCACCCACTCGTTCATCCGGCCGAGCTCGACGTTGCCGACGCAGTGGTCGATGGCCTGGAAGGTGCGCTTGGCCGCCGGCTCGACGATCGGGTCCGCGGCCGTGTAGCCCGGGAGGTAGGGCCCGTCGTAACCGCCGCGCTCGACCAGCGTGTGGCGGGTCTTCCCGTACGTGGCGACGGCGGCCAGGACGACCGTGCCGTTCCCGTCCTTGACCTCGTACGGCTCGGTGATGCCCCACGCGCCGTGCTCGACGGCGTACGCGTAGGCCGCACGGGCGTCGGGGACCTCGATGGCGAGGTCGACCACACCGTCGCCGTGGGCGTGCACGTGGTCGGCGAGGAAGGCACCCCATTCGGTGGACGCCTTGATGACGGAGGTGAGGACGAAGCGGGCGGAACCGTTGGTCAGGACGTAACTCGCGGTCTCGCGGCTGCCGTTCTCCGGTCCGGAGTAGGCGACGAGCTTCATGCCGAAGGCGGTCGAGTAGTAGTGCGCCGCCTGCTTGGCGTTGCCCACGGCGAAGACCACCGCGTCCATTCCCTTGACCGGGAAGGGATCGGCCTGCCGGGCGGTGTCAGGAGTGGTGTGCACAGTCTCAGTCATGTCCGAAGGTTCCCGCCGCTCCGCAAGGTGCGCAACAGTTCGCGGATCCACTGGTCAATCTGTACACCCGGACGCCAGGATGGGCGGGCTGTCCGTACAGGCTGACCACCGGGAGGCGGATCATGGCGATCGATCGACTGGACGGCCGGCTCATCGTGCTGCTGGCCCGCGAGCCCCGTATCGGTGTACTCGAGGCGTCACGGCGGCTGGGGGTGGCGCGCGGGACGGTGCAGGCGCGGCTGGACCGGCTTCAGTCCAACGGCGTCATCCGCGGCCTCGGCCCGGACGTGGACCCGGCGGCGCTCGGCTACCCCGTCACCGCGTTCGCCACGCTGGAGATCAAGCAGGGGCAAGGCGCGGACGTACGGGCCCATTTGCGCGGCGTGCCGGAGGTGCTGGAACTGCACACGACGACCGGTCAGGGGGACATGCTCTGCCGGCTCGTCGCCCGCTCGAACGCCGATCTCCAGCGGGTGATCGACCTGGTCCTCGGCTTTGATGGCATCGTCCGGGCGTCCACGGCGATCGTCATGGAAAATCCGGTGCCCCTGCGTATTATCCCGCTGATCGAGCAGGCTGCAGAGGACACCGACTGAGCCGAGGGAGCAACATGTGAACTTCTGGGAGTATGTGAGCACGAGGCACCAGCAGTTGCTCACGGACGCGTTCCAGCACGTCAGCGCCGTCTTCCAGTGCATGGTCATCGCCACCGTCCTCGGCGTCCTGATCGGTGTGGTCAGTTACCGCAGCGGCTGGGGCGGTGCCCTGGCGGTCACCTCCACCTCGGCGATCCTCACCATCCCGTCGCTCGCGGCGATCGGGCTGCTGATCCCGCTGGTCGGCCTCGGGGTGCCGCCCACCGTGATCATCCTGACCCTGTACGGGCTGCTGCCCATCGTCCGTAACTGCATCGTCGGGCTGCGCGGGGTCGATCCCTCCCTCGTCGACGCGGCGAAGGGCATCGGGATGTCCCGCACGAGGCGGCTGCTCAAGGTGGAACTGCCGCTCGCGTGGCCGCCCGTCCTCACCGGCATCCGGGTCGCCACCCAGATGCTGATGGGCATCGCCGCCATCGCCGCGTACGCCTCGGGTCCCGGTCTCGGCAACGAGATCTTCCGCGGACTCGCCTCACTCGGAAGCGCCAACGCCATCAATCAGGTCCTCGCCGGCACGATCGGCATCGTCATCCTCGCCCTGCTCCTCGACGCCGCGTACGTACTGCTCGGGCGGCTCACCATCCCTAGGGGGATCCGTGCCTGAGACCGCCACCGGGCCGACGGATCCGGCCCCGCCCCGCCCCGCCACCTCGGGCGCGACGATCCAGCTGGAGAACCTCAGCAAGTCCTACCCCGGCAACCCCAGTCCCGCCGTGGACAACGTGTCCATGGACATCAAGGCCGGTGAGACCGTGATTCTCGTGGGCCCCTCGGGCTGCGGGAAGTCGACCACGCTGAAGATGATCAACCGCCTGATCGAGCCGACGTCCGGGCGGATCAGGATCAACGACGAGGACGTCACCGACATGGACCCGGTGAAGCTGCGCCGCAAGATCGGTTACGCCATCCAGTCCTCGGGTCTCTTCCCCCACATGACGGTCGCGGAGAACATCGCCCTCGTGCCGAAGATGACGGGCTGGTCGAAGTCCGGGGTGAAGGACCGGGTCGAGGAGATGCTCGACCTCGTCGGTCTGGACCCCCGGGAGTTCCACGGCCGGTACCCGCGCCAGCTCTCCGGCGGCCAGCAGCAGCGCGTGGGGGTGGCGCGGGCACTGGCCGCGGACCCGCCGGTGCTGCTGATGGACGAGCCGTTCGGAGCGGTCGACCCGATCACCCGCGACCATCTCCAGGACGAGCTGATCCGGCTCCAGCACGAGCTGCACAAGACGATCGTCTTCGTCACCCACGACTTCGACGAGGCCATCAAGCTGGGTGACCGGATCGCGGTCCTGCGGGAGCAGTCACACATCGCGCAGTTCGACACGCCCGAGGCCATCCTGACCAACCCGACGGACGACTTCGTCTCGGGGTTCGTGGGGGCGGGGGCGGCCCTGAAGCGGCTCAATCTCACTCGCGTACGGGACGTGGGGATCGCCGACTTCCCCACGGTGACCGTCGAGGACCCGCTCCAGTCGATCTTCAACAAGCTGCGTGACGGCCAGCACAACGAACTGCTGATGCTGGACCGACGCAACCGTCCGTACAAGTGGCTGCGGCGCGGCGACCTGATGCGGGCCAAGGGTTCACTCGCCAGGGCCGGGCAGCTGGTGCACGACACGGTGACCCGGGACGCGACGCTCCACGACGCGCTGGAGGCGGTGCTGACCGACAGCGGCGGGCGGGTCGCCGTGACGGGGCGGCGCGGCGAGTTCATCGGCGTCGTGGACATGCACACCCTGCTGAACTCCGTGCAGGAACTCCTGGAGGCCGACCGGCTCGCCGCGATGGAGCACCGGCACGATCTGGAGGAGTCCCGGGCCCATCTGACGGAACAGGAACTCGAGGGCGGTGGCAGCGGGCTATGACCCCCAGCCGTCAGGTGTTCCCCAGGGACACACGACCACCCGGCGAGCACGACGTCAACGGTCACGCCTTCCGTGACGAGGAGGCGGAGCCCACCCCGCCGCCCTCCGGCCAGGCGCGCCGGATCACCTGGAAGAAGCTCGTGCTGGTGCCGGCCGTCTGCGCCGTCGTCCTGGTCGCGACCTACCTGTGGATCTCCAACGTCGACCTCGACTCCGTCGCGCAGAACTCACTGGCCGGCGACACCGTGCAGGTGCGCTGGTGGCAGCACGTCAGGCTGACCGCGATCTCCACCTGCTGGGTGCTGGTCATCGCCATCCCGGCCGGCATCGCGTTGACCCGGCGCGGGCTGAAGAAGGCCGCCCCCTGGGTCACGGCCCTCGCCAACATCGGTCAGGCGACGCCCGCGATCGGGCTTCTGGCCCTGCTGGTGATCTGGCTGGGCATCGGCCCGTCGACGGCCATCACCGGCATGGTGATCTACGCGGTCCTCCCGGTGCTCTCCAACACGGTGGCGGGTCTGAACCAGATCGAGCCGACGCTGGTGGAGGCTTCCAGGGGCATCGGCATGTCCGCCATGGGCACGCTCACCAAGGTCGAACTGCCGCTCGCCGTCCCGCTGATCCTGGCGGGCGTACGCACCGCCCTGGTGCTCAACGTGGGCACGGCGACCCTGGCCACCTTCGGGGGCGGCGGCGGGCTCGGCGACCTGATCACCTCGGGGATCCAGACGCAGCGCATGCCCGTGCTGGTGCTCGGATCCGTACTGACGGTGGTGCTGGCCCTGCTGGTGGACTGGCTGGCCTCGCTGGTCGAACTGTGGCTGAAGCCGCGCGGACTGGAGGAAGCGTGAGGGTACGTACGGGCCTGGCATCGGCGGCCGCGCTCGCCCTCCTGCTCACGGGGTGCGGGCTGAAGAGCGGATCACCGCTGGTGGACGAGGTGGAACCGGGGTCGGTCGGCAAGGGGCAGCCGCTCAAGGGCGCGTCGCTGACGGTGACCTCGAAGAACTTCAGCGAGAACATCATCCTCGGGCACATCATGGGTCTGCTCTTCAAGGCGGCCGGTGCCGAGGTCCTGGACCGGACGAACCTGCCGGGGTCGATCAGCGCGCGCGAGGCGGTCCTCAAGGGCGAGGCCGATGCCCTGTACGACTACACGGGCACGGCGTGGATCACCTACCTGGGCCATGCCGAACCGGTCGTCGACCCGCAGGAGCAGTACGAGGTCGTCCGCGACGAGGACGAGGGGAACGGGGTGACCTGGCTCCCCCCGTCCACGCTCGACAACACGTACGCCCTGTCCATCAGCAAGAAGAACAACGCCAAGTACAAACTGAAGACGCTCTCGGACGTGGCCGAGCTCGCGAAGAAGGACCCGAAGGCCGTGACGGTCTGCGTGGAGAACGAGTTCGCCTCGCGTGACGACGGACTGCCCGGCATGCAGAAGAAGTACGGGATGAAGCTGCCCGCCTCGAACATCCAGAAGATGGACGCGGGGATCATCTACACCCAGGTGTCGGAGTCCGACTCCTGCCTGCTGGGCGAGGTGTACACCACGGACGGCCGCATCAAGGCGATGAACCTGGACGTGCTGGAGGACGACAAGCAGTTCTTCCCCAACTACAACGCGGCCCCCGCAATCCACACGGCGACCCTGAAGAAGTACCCGGAGATCGCCGGACTGCTGGCCCCGGTGACCGAGAAGCTGACGACGCCGCTCGCACAGGAGCTGAACTCCAAGGTGGACGTGGACGGAGAGGACCCGCACGAGGTGGCGAAGGACTGGCTGGTGAAGGAGGGATTCATCAGGGAGGGCTGAGCGGAACCCGGAGTTCCAAAGGGTTCGTTGCAAAAAACGTGTTGCAAAGCAGTCTTTGCAACCCTATGGTCGTCGCATGCCACCGAACGAGCCCGAAGGCCGGCCGGCGTCGTACGCCGACGACCCCAGGATCCACCACGTCGACACCCGCACCCTGCGCGGACTCGCCCACCCTCTGCGCATCCGGCTGCTGAACGCCCTGAGGGAGTTCGGCCCCGCCACCGCCTCTGGACTCGCCGACCGGCTCGGCGAGTCCAGCGGCGCCACCAGCTACCACCTGCGGCAGCTCGCCGCATACGGCTTCGTCGAGGACGACCCGGAGCGCGGCAAGGGGCGGGAGCGGTGGTGGAAGGCCGTCCATACGGGCACGGTCTTCGGACACGCCGAGAACTTCCTGCAGCACCCGGACCCCGAGGTGCGCGGAGCCATCGGAGTCGTGCTCCACGAGGTGGCGACCACGCACGCCCAGGAGCTGAACACCTGGCTCGGGACGCTGCACGAATGGCCCGAGGAGTGGCGTCAGGCCTTCGACCTCAGTGACTTCAAGCTGCGCCTCACCCCTGAACTCTCCCTGGAGCTGGCGGAGAAGATGCAGGAGCTGGTGAACAGCTACCGGGGCCGCGTCCCCGAGGGCACCGAGGGATCGGCCGTCGTCCGCACCCACGTGCACGTGTTCCCGCGCCCCGCCGACTGAGGGGATCCGTCATGCACAGCGACATCCATCACCTGCTCCACACCTACCGCGCCACCGAACTCCACCGTGTGGCAGCGGAGTTCACCTACGAGCGGCCCGGACTGCGCCACCGGGTGGGCTGGAGGATGATCGAGCTGGGCCTGCGTCTGACGCAGGCCGGGCCGGCCCCGGCCCGCGCCGCGCGAACGGTCTGACGGTGGACGGGAGGAAGCCGGCCCGGAACCGTACGCCGCTCGCAGCCGTCCTGGCGGCCAACTTGATATCCACTGCGGGCACTTCACTGACCCTCATCGGGGTTCCGTGGTTCGTCCTGGAAACCACCGGGAGCGCGGGCCGGGCCGGTGTCGTCGCCTTCTGCGCGACCCTGCCGATCGTCGTCGCCGCCCTGGTGGGCGGGCCCCTCATCGACCGGGTGGGCCGGCGGCGCGTCGCCGTCGCCTCCGACACGGTCTGCGGCGCGGCCGTCGCCGCCATCCCGCTGCTGCACCACGCGGGCGCCCTCGAATTCTGGATGCTGTGCGCGCTGATGGCGCTGAACGGCCTGGCCCACACACCCGGCAACACGGCGCGCTACGTCCTGGTACCCGACCTCGCCGAGCACGCGGGCACCACGCTCACCCGCGCCGCGAGCCTCTTCGACGCGGTGTCGCGCGGCGCCCGCATGGTCGGCGCCGCACTGGCGGGCGTGCTGATCGCATTCATCGGGGCCGAGACGGTACTCCTGCTGGACGCCGCCACGTTCGCACTGTCCGCGCTGCTCGTCGCGACGGGCGTACGAGGGGTCCGTGCCGCCGAACCCCGCAAGGCCGAGGCCCCGGTCTCCCTGCGCGCGTACCGGACCGAACTGAGGGAGGGCTACGCCTACTTGCTGGGCAACCGGCTGCTGCTCGCCGTCGTCGTCATGGTGATGTTCATGAACGGCACCGACCAGGGCTGGAACGCCGTCCTGCTGCCCGTGCACGCCGAGGGCGAGCTGGGCGGGGCGACCGACCTGGGCCTGCTCACCGCGCTGTTCGGAGCGGGCGGGCTGACCGGCGCGCTGCTGTACGGAGCGGTGGGACACCGCTTCTCGCGGCGGACCGTCTTCACGGTGTGCGTGGTGCTGTGCGGTGCACCGAGGTTCGCGGTCGCGGCGCTGACCGGGACGACGTTGCCACTCGCAGTCACGATGGCGCTGGGCGGCGTCGCGGGCGGCATGCTCAACCCGATCCTGACGACGGTGACGTACGAACGCGTCCCCGAGGAGCTGCGGAGCCGGGTGTCCGGCGCGCTCACGGCGGGCTGCGAGCTCGCCATGCCGGTGGGCGGCCTGGCCGCAGGTCTGCTGGTCGAGGGGATGGGCGCGTCAGGGGCTCTGCTCGCGATGGGCGGGGTGTACTTCCTGGCGACGCTGAGCCCACTGGTCTTTCCCGCGTGGCGCGGCATGGAGGGCCCGAAGCCGCAGGTCAGCAGCTCGGAACCTTCCCACCCTGGTCCAGGGCCCGCAGCGAGGACACCGCGCCCTTCAGCGTCGTGACGGGGATCAGCCGCAGGCCCTCGGGCCGCTCGGCCTTCGCCTGCTTGCACTCGGCCTTCGGCACCAGGAAGACGGTCGCGCCGTCGCGCCGGGCGGCCTGCGTCTTGAGGGAGACCCCGCCGACCGCGCCGACCGCGCCGTCGGCCTCGATCGTCCCCGTACCGGCGACGGTGCGGCCGCCGGTCAGATCGCCGCCGGAACCGTCACCGGCCAGCTTGTCGATGATGCCGAGCGAGAAGAACAGGCCCGCGCTGGGCCCGCCGACATCGGCGAGCCGCAGGGTGACGTCCACCGAACCAGGCTTCCTGTCCAGGTAGTTCAGAGCCGCTTCGACGGCGACGTCCTGCGACTCCTTCATGTCCTGGAGGTTGTGCCGCTCGATCTCCTTCTCGGAGCCGCCCGTCGGATAGACGGAGTCGCGCGGCATGACCGCCCGGTCCGCCCTGAACCAGCTGTCCACCACATCGCCGACCCCGACGTCGGCCGCCGGAGACGTCGCGAGGATCGTCGTCATCCGCAGCTCGCCGTCGGTGCTGCGGGTGGGCGCGCCCTTGATCGTGATGACCTGCTTCCCCTTGTCCTCCCCCAGGACGTCGGCGGTACTGCCGGGCTGCGCCACGGTGAACGGGAGCGGAGCGAAGGCCGCGGTACCGAACAGCGCGAGGACGGGCAGCGCACAGAGGACGAGAGCACGGGGGCGGGAGAGACGAATGGCCACCCGTCCAATCTATCCGCCGTACGTCTCCGGCTCCGACCGCCCCGGCGCCACCGGGGCGGTCGTGCCGACGCCGCCGGGCGGCGGCTCCGACGCGGCTCTAACGCAGCGCGTCGGCGACCTCACGGGCGGCGTCGAGGACCCGCGGGCCGACCCGTTCCGGTACGGCGTCCGCGAGCATCACCACCCCCACGCTGCCCTCGACGCCCGAGACCCCGACCAGTGGCGCCGCTGCCCCGCAGGCACCGGCCTCGAGCTCGCCCCGGGTGAGGGTGTAGCCCGGGTGGCCGGTCGTCTTCTGCCGGGCGGTGAGGATCGCCCGGCCCGCCGCGCCCCTGTCCAGGGAGTGGCGGAAGCCGGCCCGGTAGGCCACGTGGTAGTCGGTCCAGGTCGGCTCGACGACGGCGACCGCAAGGGCGTCCGAACCGTCGACGAGGGTGAGGTGGGCGGTGGCCCCTATGTCCTCGGCCAGGGAGCGCAGTGCGGGCAGGGCCGCCTCCCTGACGAGCGGGTGCACCTGACGGCCCAGACGCAGTACCCCCAGACCCACTCGGGCCCGGCCGCCCAGGTCACGCCGGACGAGCGCGTGCTGTTCCAGGGTGGCGAGCAGCCGGTAGACCACGGTGCGGTTCACGCCGAGCTTGTTCGACAACTCGGTGACGGTCAGACCGTGATCGGTATCGGCGAGCAGTTTGAGGACACGCAGTCCCCGGTCGAGCGTCTGAGAAGTCTCCGCGGTCACGACGCCCTCTCCCTCGTGGTGAGCGGGGCGGTTGTCTCTCCGGGATGCCGACGCCGGTCCCACGGCGACGCACCGAGAGGCCGCCGACTGGCCATGGCACCGGCTGCGCTCCGCGGCCACACTGCCACGGGGCGTTCATGTTTCGGGGAGATTAGCGAGCGGGTCCGCTCAGCGGAAGGCCTCGTCCAGAATCCGGTCTCCTCCCAGGACGGCTCCACATAACCGCCGGTCAGCGAGGAACCGTCCGGAACGCGAACATCTACGCGCGTTCAAGTCGGGTGACGTGACGGCAACGCTGCGTAGACCACATGTGAACGATTGTTAACTCACTGTGAATAAGTGCTCCAAAATTTTTTTCCTGCGCGGGCGCGCGAGCCCTCGCGCGCAACCCCCCGCGCCGAGTCGCGCCCCTTCCCTTGCGGCTCCGGCATCCGAACCCCGCCCCGCCCCGCGCCACAGATTCTCCCCACGGCAGCCATGATCGATCATTTCGATTCAGGTCAGCTCCGAGGCACGCACTGGCCGGGCCCGGCCGGGCTGAAGGGGGACAAGGCGAGCGCCTCGGGTGAAGTGATCTTCCCTCTTGGTCCGTTCGCCTCGGCGAAGGGTGGCAAGGGCGCCTCGCTCCGCTTCGCGTGCTCCACGGAGGGGTCCGATGGAAAGGCGCCCTACGTCAAGGCTGACATGTTCTCCGCGCGTGGACAGGTGAACCCCGACGGAAAGGGAGGCATGACCGTGCTGAACGCGGTGTCCCGCGCCCTGGCCGGGGAACTGGGCTGCGCAGCACAGGCAAAGCGGCCCGCCGGGGTGCCCGGCACCCTGCCCCGGATGACACCTCGGCCCCGGTGCGGAGGCGGATCGCACCGCCTCCGCACCGGGGCCCGTGAAGCCCGTGAGGCCGGGCTCACCGCATCCGCGTGGCCCACTCCTGGACCTTCTTGATCCGGTCCTGGATCTGCCCGGCCGTCGCCTCCGCGCTGGGCGGCCCGCCACACACCCGCCGCAGCTCGGTGTGGATCACGCCGTGCGGCTTGCCACTCTGGTGCGTGTACGCCGACACCATCGTGTTGAGCTGCTTGCGCAGCTCCAGCAGCTTCTTGTGCGTGACCACCGGCCGGTCCTCAGCCGCCTTCTCCAGGAGATCGGCCTCCGCGGCCGGCTTCTGACGGCTGTGCGCGATCTGCCGGGTCTGCCGCTTCTGCAGCAGCAGCTGCACCTGGTCCGGTTCGAGGAGGCCCGGAATACCCAGGTAGTCCTGCTCCTCCTCGCTCCCCGGATGCGCCTGCATGCCGAATTCGGCACCGTCGTACAGCACCCGGTCGAAGACCGCGTCGGACTCCAGCGCCTCGAAGGGCAGCTGCTCCTCGGTCTCCTCGTCCTCGAGCTTCTCCGCGTCCGCGAGGAGCTGGTCCTCCTCGGCGAACGGGTTCTCCTCGTCGCTGCCCTTCTTGGGCTTGTCGAGCACGTGGTCGCGCTCGACCTCCATCTCGTTCGCGAAGTCGAGGAGCATCGGAATGGTCGGCAGGAACACCGAAGCCGTTTCACCGCGCCGCCGCGACCGCACGAAACGGCCCACTGCCTGGGCGAAGAACAACGGCGTGGAAATGGTGGTGGCGTAGACGCCGACCGCGAGGCGCGGGACGTCGACCCCCTCCGACACCATCCGGACCGCGACCATCCAGCGCGAGCCGTCCTGGCTGAACTTGTCGATGTTCTTCGACGCGGCCTTCTCGTCGGAGAGGACCACCGTGGGTTTCTCCCCGGTGACCGACTTGAGGATCTTGGCGTAGGCCCGCGCCGACTCCTGGTCCGTCGCGATGACGAGCCCGCCCGCGTCCGGAATGCCCTTGCGCACCTCGGTCAGCCGCTTGTCGGCGGCCGCCAGCACGTTCGGGATCCAGTCCCCGGTGGGCGACAGGGCGGTGCGCCAGGCCTGCCCGATGGCGTCCTTGGTCATCGGTTCGCCGAGCCGCGCGGCGATCTCGTCCCCGGCCTTGGTGCGCCAGCGCATGTTGCCGCTGTAGCTGAGGAAGATCACGGGGCGGACGACGCCGTCGGCGAGGGCGTTGCCGTAACCGTAGGTGTAGTCGGCCGAGGAGCGGCGGATCCCGTCGTTGCCCTCCTCGTACGCGACGAAGGGGATCGGGTTGGTGTCGGACCGGAAGGGCGTACCGGTGAGCGCGAGGCGTCGCGTCGCCGGGTCGAACGCCTCCTGACAGGCCTCGCCCCAGGACTTCGAGTCACCGGCGTGGTGGATCTCGTCGAGGATCACGAGCGTCTTGCGCTGCTCGCACCGGTTGCGGTGCAGCATGGGACGCACACCGACACCGGCGTACGTGATCGCGACCCCGTGGTACTCCTTGCTCACGGGGCCGGCGCTGTAGTCGGGGTCGAGCTTGATGCCTATGCGGGCCGCGGCCTCGGCCCACTGCTTCTTGAGGTGCTCGGTGGGCGCCACCACGGTGATCTGCTGCACCACGTGGTGGTGCAGCAGCCATGAGGCGAGGGTCAGCGCGAAAGTGGTCTTCCCGGCGCCGGGGGTCGCGACCGCGAGGAAGTCGCGCGGCTGCTCCTGGATGTACTTCTCCATGGCACCCTGCTGCCAGGCGCGCAGCTTCCCGGCCGTCCCCCAGGGGGCGCGGCCGGGAAAGGCGGGTGAGAGGTGGTGGGAGGCGGTAGTAGTCACGGTCTCCGGTTCGGGGCACTCGGGTACGTGGGGCGCTGTCCGTACGGGCCGGAAGCAGCCCGCACGCGATATGACAACCGGGCCACCCTACCGGCGGACAGGACGGGACCTTTCCTGGGCGACGCCGCTCCGGAGGATAGTGCGACCGCTCTCACACCTCGGCGGCGACCAGCTCACGCAGTCCCTGGGGCAGGTCTTCACCTCGTCCGTTTCGCCGGTGGTGTCCGCGGTGACCAGCCGCTCCGCCACTTCGGTGCCCGGACGCAGGCCCACTCCGTTCACCACCAGGAACGTGGCACAGGACAGCCACGGCCTCGAGGAGTACCGCGTGCAGGCTCGTGCCTCCTGCCCGGCCCGCTGCTCTGGGCGCCTCGGTCCGGCCGTCACGGAGGCGCAGATTCACGGACGTACCGAACCGGTACGTTCACACGGAGCCGAATCAGCACCACGTGCGGTCTACCGGGGCTGTACCCGGCTCGCCACCCACACCCCCGCCAGCGCCACCGCCGCCATCGGCAGGAACACCACCGTGAACGCCCCCGGATGCGCCGCAGCAGTACCGCTGCCCACAGTCCCGTGGGCAGCCGCCCCCACCGCTCCGCCGCCCAGCGCGGCGAACGCCGCACCGCCTGCGGCGAGCAGCAGCACGTTGGCCAGGCCGTCCGAGATCTGGAGGGCTGCCGAATTGGCCCCGGCCTCGTGCGGGGCCGACAGCTTCAGCAGCAGCACGCTCGTCGACGCGATCACGATGCCCATGCCGAAGCACCCGAAGCCCCAGACCAGGGCCAGCGTCCACACCGGCACCGCTTCGATCAGCACGCTCGGCGCGGCGAGGATCGACAGCGTCACGCACACCATGCCCACCACCATGAGAGCTCCCCGGTGAGGCTCCAGCCGGGGCCGTGCCAGAACCCACGAGCCGAGCGCCCAGGTCAGTCCGCCGGCAGCCAGAGAGAGGCCGGCCAGCGTCGGGGACAGGCCGCGCTGGGTCACCAGCATCAGCGGGACGAAGGACTCCGCGACGATGAACGAGCCGGCGGCCATCCCCCGCAGCAGGATCACGGCGGGCAGCCCTCGCGCGGCCCGCACGGTCCCCCGGGGCAGGAGGCCGCGCACGGCGGGAACGAGCAGCGCGGCTCCGGCCAGTGCCGGGACCAGCGAGACCCACCTGAGTTCCTGACCCGCGTACTGGAGCAGCCCGGCGCCTGCCGAGATCCCGAGCGCGAGCCGGATGCGGCGCCGGTCGAACGGCTCCGCCGCGGCCTCGGCATCCGTGGGCCCTCCCGCCATCCGCCGGATCGCGGGCAGCGCGAGGCCCAGCGGCAGCAGGATGAGGACCGGGATGCCGACGAAGACCCAGCGCCACCCGAGGTGTTCCGTCACGGTCCCCGAGGCCAGCGGCCCGACGACGGACGGAACGATCCAGGCAGCCGAGAAACCGGCCATGATGCCCGGCCGGATGTGCTCCGGGTAGGCCCGCCCGATGACGACGTACAGCGCCACGATGACGAGCCCGCCGCCGATGCCCTGGACGGCCCGCCCCAGGATGAACGTCCACATGCTCCCCGCGGTCCCGGAGAGCACCAGCCCCGCCCCGAAGGCACCGATCCCGGTGGCCAGCGGGGCGAGCGGCCCGCGCCGGTCGGCCCACTGTCCGGAGAGCACCATGGCGAAGAGGCTGGTGGTGAAGTACGCGGAGAAGGCGAACGCGTAGAGCGGGATGCCGTGCAGCTCCCGGGCGGCGACCGGCATCGCCGTGCCCACGGCGGTCGCCTCGAAGGCGATGAGCAGGACGACGGAGACGATGCCGATGCTGAGCGCCCGGTAGGTACGCCCGAGGACGCCTTCCGCCGGTTCGGTGACGGTGGTCTCGACTATGGCGGCGGTGACCTCGGCGTCACTGGGTTCCAGGGCAGTCATGGGCCCCAGAGTAAGGGCCACAGCATTGGTTGACTCCTGTCGGTGGGCGGTATCCGGCTGGTCCCTTCGTCGTACGGCCACAGGCGCGTCCGGCCGCCATTCATGAACGCGGTATGGCAGTCACGTTGCGACCCGTCCGTAGCCCTTGGCCGGGCCCCGGCGGGCCCGTACGGTCGAAGCAGATCAAGAAAACGCACGGCCGTGTGCCCGAGAGGCTCAGGGGCTCGACTGCAACTCGAGTTACACCGGTTCGAATCCGGTCACGGCCTCCACGCGGGAGAACCCGAAAGGGAACGGCCGCCCCCTGGCGCAGGGGGCGGCCGTTCCCGCGTACGTCCACCGCTACGCCGGGTCCAGCGACGGCTGCGCCTCCAGTCCTCCCTCGTCCTCGCAGCCCAGCTCCTTCGCCATGGCCAGGGAGAATGAGTGAGCCACGGTCGCGTAGGCGTCCTTCAACGCATCAAGATCGCCGTCGGGTTCCGTGGGCATGCCACCGCGCTCCACACTGATCTCAATGTGGGCCGGTTCGGTGCCGCTCAGCTTTCCACTCCGGCAGGCGAACCTGAGGAACGAGCTGTCCGTCGCGGTCAGGGCCCGCTCTCCCATCTTCAGCACGGTGAACTTCGAGGCGGGGCCGTCCGTCGAGGCGCTGCCGGACAGGTGCCAGGTGATCTCCAGCGGGACGACGTCGGGCACGCCGACGGGGGTAAAGATGCGGCAGACGTCCCCGTGCCCTGTGAAGGAGGACGTGAACTGGTCGCTCAGGTCCTGCGCAGCCTCGGCAACCGTGGACGTCCGTCCCGACCCCTCGAACCGCGAGGAACCGGTGATCGCCTCCAGCGCCTTACCCGCCCGGGCGGACACCGCGGCACCTCCGCACAGCCGCTCGGGAGGCACGGACTGCTCCCAGGCCTCTTCGGCACGGCTCTTCTCGTCCTCACCACAGCCGACAGCACCGGCCACCAGCGAAACGACCGCCGCCAAGCCGACAATCGCCCTACGCATGGGAGCACCTCAGGAACTGCGCGTGTTCTTCCTCATCAGATCCGCATGCCACACACCCGGCACCCAGGGTCACCGCCAGCCCAGCAGCTGTCAGCCATCGCTTCACCACGTGCCTACTTACCTCGCTCATGGTCTATGTGGCCGGAGGCAGTACGGAGGGAATGACGGGAGGCGTCGCACACCCCATCTCCTCCGTCACCGACTGAGCGAAAGCCCTCAACAACTCCCACCGGAGTTCAGCTCCAAGGCTCACACCCGACACCTCGAACTGGAGAGGCAGACCGGACGCCTGCGCCGCAGCCGCTCCGGGCACCGCGCACGCCGCGATCAACTGCATCCGGGCCGGGCCAGGTTCCGGTGCCACATACACCGACTTGTTCACCTGACGCCATGTCCGGCTGTTCTTCGGATCACCCATCAACCCGAGCGACAGAGAGGACCACTTCACCGACACATCAACCGTGCCGCTGAGTTGGTCTCCCTCAAACGCATCCATGCGACAGCCGGTGTGAGAGTTATGCAGCAGGTCCGACTCCTGCCACTGCTTCGCCTCCTCTACCAGGCCTGTTGCCAGGACATCGGCCTGAGGCGTTCCGCTCACCTCGACATCGCTTCCGCCCGTCGTCTTGACGGCAGCCTCCACGTTCCCGGCACCGAGCATGGCCTTACATCGATCCAGCTTCGGGGATTCCACTTCTGTACGATCTTCGCCCCCGGAACATCCCGAAAGAAGTCCGCCAATGACCAGGCCCGCGATGACGGCCAGCCGATTCGGGTTACGCCGCACCTTCACTTGACCCTCCCCTGATCACTGGCCGCAGTTTTACCGTTCCCGTAATAGGTCTCGATGTCCAAGGCAAGCTGCTGCTTTTCGTGCGCCGACATGCCGACCTCGTCGGCATAGTTGAGCAGGGGCGTAACAGCACCTTGCTCCCCCACGGCCTTGAACTTGTCAATTCCCGTCAGGGCATCGTCATTGTTGTCATATTCGCGCTGCTTCAGGTAGTCCATCGTCTCACCGGCGTACCCGGTGTCGATTGCCGCAGTCGCGGTATCCATGACGAGAGGAACTGCTGTGGCGGCTACCACGCCTGCAGCGGGTCCCAGAACTACCGCAGTACCGACACCCACCACAGCGCCTACACCGGAACTGACACCGAACTTCCTCCACTCGGCACTTTTTTCCATCTCAAGTATTTTGGCCTCCTCTTCGCCCTTGAACTGTTGATGGATCCCGTCAATGCGCGATTCATCGAGGATTCCATGCACCTTCGCCCCGTTGGATCCGAAGATCATTGCGGAATCCTGATGCTCGGCCCCGAACGCCTTCAGTCCGCTCGCCTCGTAGACCTGTTGTGCTGATGACAACGACTTCCAGCCCTCTTCATCGGCTGCCACCACACCCATGAACCGTCGAGCCGCGGCTTCGCCGAAGTCGATCCGCTCAGAGCCATCACTGCTGTTCGCGAAGAGCGAGTCACGCCCGAGTTCGTCGCCGGCCGACCCGAAGTTGTACGTGGAGTAGTTCAGGTCGTCGATGTACGCAGCACCCATACGCCCCAGGTTGTCCTTAAGTGCTTCATGCCGGCCCAGCAGACCCGAATCCGAACCGTAGCTGTCAATGACCTCCTTCATGATGCCCGCCGTCACCTCGTCCCGCTTCAGCGTGGGCGTGGGATCGTCCCAGGCATGACCGGTGGTCGCCGCTTCCAGGGCCTTCCCGAGCGCATCAGGAATGTACGCCATCGACTTCTTTGCGTCATCGGTGTCATGCCCAGTGATGTCGAAGAACGGGTCGTAATCCTCATTCTGGAAAAAGTCCAGGTAGCTCGTAATCGTCTCCCCGTCCTTATTCTTGCCGAGGTCTGCAGCTCCGCTCTTCAACGTGCCGTCCTCGTTGTAAGCCGTTGGATCAGCAGAGAAGAACTCCTTCGCAGCCTCCGGGCTGTGCCCCAAGGCTTCCATCATGCTGATCACCGGGTCGTAGCCGGCACCGTTCACACCCGAGGGGTTCAGCGGATTCTCGGGCCCGCCCGGAAGGCCTTTCGCTCCGTAGAAGAAGTCGTGATCCTTCTTCCTCAGCTGAACCACGTGCTCGGCAATGGGGGTGAGGAACTTGGAGTCATAGTTCCCATACCGCATGATCCCGCCGAGCAACTGGTACCCGTACGGGCCGCCATTGTCGTACTTGGCTAGCGGGACGCGTTCTGTTCCCATCTTGCGCAGTTCCGGGCCCCACTCAGCGGTGAACGCCTTGTCGTGGGAGGCGGTGGCCAGGTTGAGACCAAGGTTTTTCTGCAGAGCCTGGACGTCCTTGAGCCGCTGCTCATCAACCTCGTCGTAGTCGTAGGTGTCCCCGGCGAGCTGCCCGAAGAACGCAAGCGACTTCTCCGGACCCAGATCCTCGTAGAAACTCTTCGAGAACTCCACCGAATTCCTGTTGTCGCTCAACAGTTCGTTGAGGGCCTGAAGCTCCTTGTGCGTCAACTCGCGGCCCTTGGCGGCCAGGCCGACGGCCCGGGCGGCCTCCTCCTGGTCCATCTTCGTGTACTTCGGGGCGCTGAAGTCCTTGCGGTCGGTGACGTTGGCTTCGAGGGAGTTCTTGAAGGACACGTCGGTGTCGTTGCAGTTGTCGACGATCAGGTCGATCTTCTTCTGCCAGGAGGCGATGTTCGCCTTCTGCTGCTGCACCAGTGCGGGGTAGTCGGGGTCGTGCGCCTTCTGCTGGGGAGGCATGTCCTCCACCGGATGGCGTGCGGTGACTTTGCCGTGGCCGTCAACTTTGATCCCGGCCGCGGGCCCCTCGTGGTCCCGGATGCTGATCAGGTCGTCCTTGGCCTTCTTGATGGCATTGTGACCCTCTTCGAGGATCTTTTTCACACCCTTGGCCTCGGCCGCCGCGTCCGCGACCTCCTTGACCGCCTTACCAATGAACGGCTTCGTGACACCGGCGTTGAGGCCGTCCCAGTCGGCCTTGTCCGCCTTGGCCTTCATCCCGTCGGCCGCCTCGGTGGCGAGCCTTTCCAGATCGCCCGCCATCTTCGACCAGTCGTCGACCGCGGTTTTCAACTTCCCCACAGGGGCGTCGACTATGTCCTCGAACTTGAGCGTACCCATGCTCCCCCGCCCCCTAGTTCATGTACTTCGAGAGCGCGGAGATCGGTGCCAGATCTCCCTCGATCTTCACGTCGTCCTTCGCATGCTGGGCCTTGGTGTAATCCAGGTGATTCGAGATGTGCGCAAGAGAATCCAGCAGGGTCTTCAGGTGTGTGTTCCAACGGTCATGCACCTTGAGCACCGCCGAACCGCTCGTGAAATTGCCGTTGGTGAGCGCGGTAGCCGCTTCGAAGGTGGCAGGACGGGCGTGGTCGCCCTGCCGAGACACCTTCGTCCGCAGCTCATAGGCGTCACTCCCGATACGACCGAGGTCGTCTTGATTGACCACCAGATCACCGGAGCTGCCCCCACCGCCCTCGGCCGGGACGCTGTTGATCCGCATGGAACTGCGTGCGGCCGCAGCCGCACGCAGTTCGGCCCATTCCTGTTCGAAGGTCACGAATTTCCCCAAGTCCGTCTCTACATACCGCTTCGTCCGAGACACGCGGCCACCGGCCTGCTCACCGTATCGGTTTCGTCCTCACCGGCAACGAGCGGACAGGAATTCCGGGGCTCGACCGCACCAGGGTCGCGCCGATTCCGGCGAGTAGCATCTGATCCCTTGTCCGGGCGCGGGATCACGGGAGTGCACGCATGGCCGTCATCGTCTTCTTGTTCGTCGTAGCTACAGCATTCCTCGTCGTCGCGCTGGTCGGCCCCTACCGGCTGTACTGGCGGGCCCGGCCGCATGCACCGCGACAGCCGTCGGGCGGCGCCCTCGCGCTGGGGCGGGTCGCCGCGTTCGGGGTGGCCGGGATCTTCGCCTTCGGCTGCTGCTCGGTCCAGACAAGCATCGACAAGGGGACCCGGAGTGCCAGCGAGGTCCGGGAGGCCGCCGAGGACGCGGCCGAGTCCATGGCCGCCGACACGCAAATCCGCCGGGACCCGACGGACGGCTACACCTCACTGATCGAGGCGGCCGTCCTGAAGGCCGGCGAGGACCAGGGGCCCTCGTACCGGGGCTTCGTGGAGCGGGCCGGCGAGGGTCACGACTACGAGATAGCGGCGGGCGGTAGCGACACCACCGTCTGCATGCACGTCACGGAGGAAACGTCCTCGGAGGGCGGAGTCTTCGTCCCCGAAGCGGACGGCAGCAGCAACTCCATCCCTGAGTACGATCTGACCGCCACCGTCGCCGACGGCGCCTGCTGAGCATCCAGGCGAGCCGGTGTTGCGACGGTCCGCGGGTGCGGTCAGCCCCTGACCGCACCCGCAAGGAATGCGGTCCAGGCGCCAGGGGCGACGATGAAGGTGACCTTGGAATCGCGGACGTGGACGGTGTGCGGGAAGGCGGCGACCTCGACTTCCAGGGAAGGTGCGCATGGGCTCGCAGAATGCCGAAGAGATCGAACATGTCACCCACCTGCTCCGGCTTGGACATCAACCTATCGCCGCCCTACGCCTCCACGTGTACCAGATTGCGGCCTTCCGCCGTAGACATCAACTGCATCGACCCGTTCAATCCCACGCGGCCGACACCCCCGCCGCGCCCTCCGCGTCCGAACCTCGAAAGGCTTCTCACGTTGTCTGTTCACGGATCTCTCCGGCGTCACCGGTTCATCGGTGCGACCGTCTCCGTGACGGCCGCCGTCGTCCTCGCGTCCACCCTGTCGGCGTGCTCCGGCGACGATCCGCCCAAGAAGGCGTACACCGTGTCCGCCTCGCTGTGCGGGACCCCCGTGGACCCCGCACTGGTGAAGGCCGTGCTGCCCGGCGGTGACTCCATCTCGACGGCCATCTCGAAGCCGAACGGCGGAACGGTCCGCTGCAATGTGTCCGTGGACGGCAAGGCGGTCCTGAGCCTCGCTCAGGCCTGGTGGGGAGATGGCGACAACGCGGCGGGGGTCTCGCAGGGATATGCCGACACGGACGACGGGACGTTGTCGGACGACGGCCGCTTTGTCCACACTGGAAAAGCTGGCGTCGGCCAGACCGCATCCGCCTGCGCGTCGTCGGACCATCCGGAGCAGGACCTCTACACGGTGGTCCAGGTTCTCGACTCGGGCGTCGACGACCAGGCCGCCATCGAAAGCCTGATCATCGCCTACACCAAGGCGGTCGAGGGGTCAGCAGCCTGCCGGTGACCTTGCCGCGCGGTGAGGATCACCTCTTCGCCGGTGATGCTTCCGCGTCGGGGCTGCCGCGCTGGGGCTCCTCGGAGTCCTTGTCACCCCGCACATCGGCGCCGACGCCGAAGCGGGATCGTCCAGCAAAGCGCCCCGGTGACCGCCGGGTCAGCGGCTGCCCGGGGCCGTGAGGCTGTGAAGCATGAGCGGACCGGCCTGGCGACGACCGCTACCGGCCGGCGTCAGCCGTGACCGCATCCGCCAGGAAGGAAGTCCAGGCGGCAGGGGTGACGGTGAAGGTGGGGCCGTCGGTGACCTTGGAGTCGCGGACGTGGACGGTGTGGGGGCAGGTGGCTACCTCCACGCAGGCTTCGCCCTCGTTGTTGCTATAGCTGGACTTGTGCCAGTCGTAGGCGACTTCGAGGCACTCGCCACCCTCGTTGCCGCTGTAGCTGGACTTGAACCAGGTCAGTCCGGGGGCTTCGTGGCTCACAGTTCCCTCACCTTCGTCTCGATGATCTCCGCGGACTTCCAGGGGTTGAGCGCCTGCGCCCGCAGGATGCCGAAAAGATCGAACATGTCTCCCACCTGCTCCGGCTTCGCGATCAATCTATCTCCGCCGTGCGCCTCCACATACAGAAGACTGCGGCCTTCCGCGGTAGACATCAACTTCATCGACCCCATCAAGCCCGCATGCGTGTGCTGAGCCGACGGCATCACCTGCACCGTCAGGTGGTTGAACCGCTCCACGCAGTCGAGCACGTGCCGCAGTTGCTCCTTCAGCACCTCGGGCCCGCCGAGCGTCCGGTCCAGGACCGACTCCTCGATGACGTACCCGATGCGCGGCGGCGGCGTGCGCGACAGCACCGTCTGCCGCTCCAGCCTCGCTCCGACGTGCCGGGCGATCTCGTCCTCCGTGTACGCCGGTACGCGCGACCGGTACAGCGCGTGCACGTACGCCTCCGTCTGGAGCAGGCCCGGGATCAGCATCGTCTCGTACGCGCTGATCACCCGCGCGTTCCGTTCCAGTTTCGCCCAGTCCAGGAACTTCGGCGGGTACTTCTCCTCGTCCACCAGCTCGCAGCACGCCTTCAGCGCCCCGTCCGCACCGAACACCCGGTCCGCGTCGATCAGCAGGTCGCGCGAAGGAATGCGCTCCGCCCGCTCCACCGCGCCCATCAGCGACTCCGAGATCAGCAGTTGCTCCGCCGCCTCCTTCTGCGTGAGACCCGCCCGCGCCCGGTGGATGCGGATCAGCTCCCCCACCAGCCGCCGCCCGCGCGTCGTCTCGCCACTCGTCCCCACAGCCGTCACCGCCCTCCCCACATCGCATGGATGTGGATCGCGTCCTGCTGGTCACGCTACGCAGTCACCGCGATGCTCATAGCCATGACGAGCAAGAAGCTCCCCGAATGGGTACCCGTATCGGGGCTCCAACTCCGCCTCATCGGCATTCACTTCGATGCCATCCGACTGCGCGGTGTCCGGGGGGAGGCGGTGCTGTACCACCTCGCCACCCTCACGGACGGCGATCCGGGGCCCGTCGTGCGGGAGATCGCGGGGGCGCGGTGGACGTACTTCCTGCTGGAACCCGGCGCGAGCCAGGACTTCGACTGGCCGCCCGGCGCGAGGTGCTTCGGCCCGGCGGCCCGCGACCAGTACGTGGGGATTCCGGCCGCCCACGGCAACACGTATCCGCTGAGCTGGCGGTGCGGGCCTCCGCAGGACGGAGACTTCGTGGACGCGGAGCTGCTGTACGGGCTGGTGATGGCCCAATTCGCCCCGGGGGATCCCCGCACCTGGCCGACGCGTAACGGCTCAGGGAGTGCGCATCAGGTTACGGAGGCCGGCGACGAGGGCCGGGACATCGCGTTCGGCCTCGGCCGGGGCTGCGACCTCTGACGATTCCGCCGACTGGCGCGTGGTCCTGCAAGGGCGGCAGAGGCCGTCCGGGAGCGCTTCGGCCGGGCCGGGGCGGCCGCATTCGGTGCACTCGACCAGGACGCTGCGGACGGGGGTGCCGGGGAGGCCGCCCTGGGTCGGTGCGGGTGTTGCGGGCAGGTGGGGCGGCACCTTGTCGGTGAGGCGGCGGCGTACCAGGCCGATGGGTGATCCGATGCGCTCGGGAAGTCCGGCGGTGAGCGCCGAGGTCAGGTAGTCGGCACTGACACCGCGTGCGAACCATGCGGCAGCGAGCGGTTCCAGCGCGGCGCAGTCGGCGGCGGAGAGCGCCAGGCGGGTTTCGTTGCGGCCGAGTTCGGCGAGGGTGAGGTAGGCGGGGGAAGGGGCCGTGACAGCCGTGGGCACTCCTGCGCTCGGCTCGTCTGGCGGCGCCGGAGGCGTGGGCTGGTTCGGGCCGGGTAGCGCCTTGGCGCCTGGCTCCGCAGTGCGCTGCTGGGGTACGCCCGCCGGCTCGGCGGAGGGTGCGGGCGCCTGCTCCGGCGCGGCGGTCGGCTCGCCTGCGAGCCTGGCGGTCCACCACTCGTTGTCGTGGGCGGTGCGTGACCAGTAGGTGAGCGTCACCCACCGGCACCGGCCGTCCCCTTCGACCCGGCAGCGCACACGGCGCAGGTGCCCGGCCACGGCGAGGGCGCGCAGGGCGGTGCCGATGGCCATCTGGCCGTACAGGGGCAGGTCCTTGGCCAGCGACTTGATGTCCATGGCGGCACCGTCGGGCAGGTGGTCGACGTACCCGGCGACGTAGCGCTCCCGCTCGGGCAGGAGCGCGAAGGCACCTGCGTTGAAGGGGCCTTGGGCCGGGACGGTCTGCTTGCCATAGCCGGTGTGGGCCTTGCGGTAGGGGCGCGAGGCTGCGGGGGCGGGCGGGGCGGAGCTAGGCTGCTGGATAGCCACGAGATCGTCTTTCTATGGGTGCGATCTTGAGGTCAGACCCCGGCCGGTGCTGCGAACATCGCGTCGGGGTCGTCTCGTTGTGGGCACCGTAAGCAGCCACGACTCTCCGCTGCAAATCGATCACGATTAGTCATATTTGCTGGCCGTGACGGGGTGGGAGGGAGGGAAGGTTTCCCCAAAAGCCCTTACCTACCCCCCGGATGAACAACACCGCTCGAATCCCGGAGCCCGACGCCCGGCCCTCGGGGCCCGAAGCTCAAGCGTCGGCCCGCAGGCATCCCCCGACCCCCCGAACGAGTGACAGAGCCACCCACGGTACTCAAACCCCGAGTCTCGGGACCCGAGCGCCGGGGCCACCAGTCGGTTGCCGCCCTGGCGCGGGACGAGCAGGCAGCCCTTGCAGACTCAGGCAGCGGGGCCTTGGCCTGGAGGACCGCCGTACGGTGCGCCGGTCCCAGGACCACCGGGCGGGGGCCCGTACGACGGGTACGTCGGCTGCGGTTGCTGCTGGTAGCCGTGCGACGGCTGGTACGGGGGCAGCACAGCGCGGGCGGCGCTCCGGCGGCGGGAGCGGACGACCATGACGGCCGCTGCGGCACCGATGAGAACGGCCACGCCGATGCCCACTCCGGCCCAGAGGGCGGTGTTGCCGTCGTCGGCGGCCGGAGCTGCGGCAGCCGGCTTGTCACTCTCCTCGGAGCCGCCCGTGGCCTTGGACGGCTCGGCGGAGGGCGTCGGGGACTCGGCCGCGGCGAGATCCGGGAGTGGGTACTCGTCGGCGGGGCCGGGGTCACCGGGGGTTTCCAGTGCGATGCGGGGGCGAACGCCGCCGTAGCCGATGTAGTCGGTGCGCTCGTCACCACTGGTCGGACCGCCGGCCGTATTGAGGAGAACCCGCAGGACCTGGTTGTTGGTCCAGTCCGGGTGCTTGGACCAGATCAGGGCTGCGGAGGCGGAGGCGATGGCTGTGGCGTCACTGGTGCCATGCGATTTACAGAGGCCTGTCTTGCTCGGACAGGCGCGGATCATCTCCTCGCCCGGCGCGGAGAGGTCTACCTGGGGGCCGAACTGGGATTCCTCTGTTCTCTGCAGATCCTTGCCGATGGCCGCCACACCAACGGCCCCCGGAGTTGCCGCCGGATACTTGACACCGTTGGCCCTCTCCGCATCATTCCCCACTCCCGCAAAGACCAACGAGCCCTTGTCAAGCGCGTACTTGACCGAGTCCGTCAACTGCTGCGAACCCTCGCTCATAGCCAGCGAGATATTGATGACTTGGGCGCCCTTGTCGGCGGAATACCGGATGGCCGCAGGAACTGTCGTGTTGAACTGTTCGATGTCTTCCGTAAGGTTAGCGGCCTTTTCGGGGACCCTGACAGGAAGAATTTTCACACCGGGCGCCAGGCCGAACGCGCCGTCTCCACCCCGGCTGTCACCTGTCCCAGCGATCAGGGCAGCCATACCCGTGCCGTGACCGTCGTAGTCGGAGTGCTCGTCACCGGGCTCACCCGGAGCAAAATCCTTCCCGTCAAGGATTTGCCCCTGCAGATCAGAGTTTGACGTATCGACCCCTGTGTCGATCACCGCAACAGTGATGCCTTCCCCTGTGCTGCTCCGCCACATCTCCTCAGCCTTCATCGCTGTCAGATGCCACTGATGCGAACGGACCGACTCCGCCTGAGCGGTTCCTGCCGCAGCAACCACCAGAAGTGCCGCAAGTGTCGTCCATACGAGGGCCCTCTTCCGCCCCTTGTGCACACTGCTGGTAAGCATTCGCATCCTTGTCCGGGCGCTTTCCATCAGCCGATGACAGGGGGCACGACGCGTCGTCCACCCTGCTGCCACGTCTCTTCGTCTTCGATCAGGTAATCGGGGCGCTCGGCGCTTTCCTCGCGGCGGGAACCACTGGGACGAGATCCGGATGGCCCTGGGAATCCACGCCCCGCCTGTCCAGCAGCACGCCCGGCTTCGTTGCCCCGGACGAGGCCGGTGCCACCGGGCGTGAAGGGACGTGCACCTGAACGCGCCGTCTGCTGGGGCCGGCCACCGACGATCCCGGCGTTTGCACCAGCCGGAGGCCGCCCACCCGTGGTACCGCCCCGAGCGGCGCCGCCGCTCATTCCGCCCTGCCCCATGGGGGCCCGACCCTGCGTCCCCTCACCACCGACAACCGTTCCGCCAGGAAGTCCTCGTCCGGTGGGCTGGGCTGCCGGCCTGCCGCCGAAGATGCCCGCATCGCCACGAGGCATGCGGCTTGCCGAGCCCGAGCCGGGCGTGCTCTGACCAGGCAGCGACGGCGCGCGGACGCTCGGGCCTGCGTTCTTCGCGCTGCCGGAAGAGCCTGGGATCGGCCGTGAGACGCCTTCCAACGCGGGTGGCATCACAGCAAGTCCTGAAGGGAGACCCACGTCCGGTTTGCCCGTCACCGGCGGCCCTGGCAGTGACACCGAAGGTGTGGACTGCGGCAGAGTCGCTGTGCCGTTGACCTCCATGCTGACCGGGGTATCCGGGTGGAGCGGCGCACGGATCGCTGATTGGTCGGGAGCGCCCTGGCTCCCGGGCCCCGTTACCTGGGCGGACACGGAGTGCGTGGTCCCCCCGCGAATCACGCTTTCGCCTTCTACAGTTCCACTGCCGCCAACTGGTGTACCCCACGTCTCGACACCATCGACGACACCATCACGCGCCGGCACGATCGCCCCCGGCGGAGGCGGAAACGCAGGCTTCTCCAGCCCGTCCATCTGCGAGGCCGACAACGCGTACGACTGCGCCAGCTTCCGCATCTGCGCCGCCGCCTCCTGGCGGTTCGCCTCCTTGGCGGCGAGCAGCGTCTCCAGGGACTTCTTCTCGATCGCCGAGGCGTCCGGGTCGTTCCGCGCGGCCTTCGCCGCGTCCAGGTTCGCCTGTGCGCTCGCGTCGGTGCGCGGGATGGAGACCTGGGCCGAGGCGAGCGAGTCGGAGGCCTGGGCCAGCCACTTCGCCGCGCCCTCGCTGTAGGCACCAAGCCGCAGCGTCGCGTTCACCAGATCCGCGCTCCAGGTGCGGAACGCGTCCGCGCCCTCGCCCTTCCAGTCGACCATCTGCGGGCGGACCTTGAGTTCCTCCGCGATCTCGCGGATCTCCTTCGCCGCGCTCACCAGCCGGTCCGAAGCGCCCTGTATCGCCCCGCTGTTGGCCGCGTCCAACCACGCGAGCATCTCCTCGTGCGACATGCTGTCGAACGGCGTGCCCTGCCCAGCTTCCTTGTGATCCATCCCCGTACCCCCGTCTGCCCCTGTGCCGTATCAGTGATCGTCGTCTTCAGAGCCCGCTGATACCCGCGGTGTCGCCTGTGTCCGGCTCCGCCGGCTCCGCGGCGCCCGTCCGGCCCCCGCTCTGCTTAGCCGGGGCCTGTGTCGGGTCGTACGCGCCGCCGTAGTGCTCCCCCACCCCGTCGCTGATCGCGAGCATGCGGCGGCGGAGGTCGTCGTCGATGTTCTCGTAGCCGTTGTGCGACGCGAGCACCGCGATGCTCATGCCCTCGATGCAGTCCGAGAGGAGCTTGGAGAGCGACTCCAGCTCCGTGATCACCGTCTCGTACGACACGAACAGCGAAGCCGCCTCGGCCCACCGGTTGTCACCGCCGCCGAACTGCTGGCGGGAGATGGGGTCTTCGGTCAGCTTCCTGGGCCCCGCGGGGGACTCCTTCAGGTCGCGCAGAAGTTCGTCTATGCGGTTACGGAACTTCGTGAACGACGTGAGCTCCGTGGCCAGGGACGCCGCCGCGACGCCCGCCCCCAAGAACCCTGGCATCGTCGCCAGTCCCGCTCCACCCTCACTCGGCAGCACAGCACCCTCCCCCGGATACAGCCGACTACGGCTCCGGGGACCACTGTAGTCAGCACCGGTGTCACACCGTGCACCCGGACCGTCACGCCTTCGGGGTGGCCACCGCCGCCTGGGGCCGGATCGGGAGGCGGTTGACCGGCCGGCCCGTCGCGGCGCGGACCGCCGAGGCCACCGCCGCGGGGGACGTCACCACCGGGACCGCCGAGGCCGGCTTGGCGCCGAAGGGGGCCACCACGTCGCGTTCCTCGATCAGCTTGACGATGTGGATGTCCGGCGCGTCCAGGGACGTCGGGAGCGCGTATCCGGTGAGGTCCGGGTGCCGGATCAGACCACGGGCGGTGCGGAGGTTCTCCGTGAGGGCCGCACCGATGCCCTGGGTGACACCCGCCTCGATGCGGGTCGCCAGCTGGGACGGATTGAGGATCCGGCCGACGTCCTGGGCGACGGCCATCTCGACCACCCGGACCGAACCGATCTCGATGTCGACGTCGACCACCGCGCGGACCGCGCAGAAGGCCAGCCCCACGAACGCGTCACCCTGGCCGGACTCGTCCAGGGGTTCGGTGGGGTGGGGGCGGCACTGGGCCGTGGCCCAGAGTTCCTTGCCCTCCATCGCCTCCATGACCGTCGTGGACAGCACACCGTCGTACGAGGTGATCTTGCCGTCGGCGATCTGGAGGAGCTCCGTGGACATCCCGAACTTGTGGGCCAGCGGCTGGAGGAGCTGGGTGCGGACCATCTTGGCGGCTCGCTCGATCGCGCCGCCCGAGACCCAGGTGTGGCGGCCGTGCGTCGCCGGGCCCGCGGGGGGCTGGTCGGTGTCCACCGCCGCGACGTGGACCTCTTCCACGCCCAGGGTCTCCTGGACGATCTGGCGGGCGAGCGTGGTGAAGCCCTGGCCGGTCTCGACGGCCGCGCAGATGACGGTGGCGACGCCGCCGTGGACCTGGACCGTGGCCGTGGAGACCTCGTCGGCGCCCTCGGCACCGAGCATGTGGACCATGCCGAGGGCATAGCCGACGCCCCTGCGTACGGCACCCGGCTCACCGGCCCCCTCCGGCCCCCCGGGCAGGAGCCAGTCGTCCTCCGGGACGTCCTTGGGGAGAGCGGGGAGCGGGAAGTCGCGGAGCGCGCCGAGGAGTTCGGCCACCGGGGCGGGGCAGGTGACGGTCTGGCTGGTGGGGAGGATGTCGCCCGTGGAGAGGGCGTTGCGCAGGCGGAGTTCGACCGGGTCGATACCCAGCTTCGCCGCCAGCTTGTCCATCTGGCCCTCGTAGGCGGCGCAGACCTGCATCGCGCCCTCGCCGCGTACATGCCCGGAGGGCGGGTTGTTCGTACGCACCGCCCAGCCCTCGATGAAGGCGTGCGGGACGACGTACGGGCCGCAGGCGAAGGCCACGGCGGCGGCCAGGGATTCGGACGAGGAGTCGGCGTACGCCCCCGCGTCGAGGAGGATCTGGGCCTCCACCTTGACCAGCCGGCCCTCGGTGTCCGCGTGGTGGCGGTAGCGCAGCAGGGCCGGGTGGCGGTGGGCGTGTCCGAGGAAGGACTCCTCGCGGGTGGCGGCCAGCTTCACGGGGCAGCCGGTGCGCAGGGCGAGCAGGCCCAGCGGGATCTGGAAACCGGGGTCCTCCCGGTCGCCGGTCGCCCCGGGGACCCCGGTCACGACGACCTTGACCCGCTCGGGGTCCAGCCCGAAGCAGGCGGCGGCCAGATCGCGGTCGGTGTGCGGGTCGGTGGACGCCGTGTAGAGCTCCACGCCCCCGTCCGGGCGGGGTACGGCGAGTCCGGCCTCCGCACCGATCGGGGCGGGGTCCTGACGGCCGATGCGGTACAGGCCCTCGACGATGACCTCACCCACGGCGTCCGGGTCGCCGTAGCGCAGCGGGATGTGGCGGATGAGGTTGCCGTCGGGGTGCAGGGGCTCGGCGGCGAAGGCCTTCTCGGGGTCCGTGACCGGTTCGAGGACCTCGTACTCGACGGCGATCGCCGCGGCCGCCAGCCGGGCGGTGTCGGGGTGGTCCGCCGCGACGGCGGCGATCGCCTCGCCGTGGTGGCGTACGAGCTCGGAGGCGAACACCGGACGGTCGACGACACGGCGGCCGTACGAACCGTCGCCCGGAATGTCCTCGTGCGTGACGACCGCGCGCACGCCGGGCATACCGGCGGCGGCCGCCGTGTCGATCGACAGGATGCGCGCGTGCGGGTGCGGGGAACGCAGCACCGCGGCCCACAGCAGCCCCTCGGCCCACAGATCGGCCGCGTACGGGAAGGTGCCCTCGGTCTTGGCGCGGGCGTCGGCGGGCGGCAACGAGGTGCCCAGTCCGAGCGCGGGCAGCTCCTGGTCCGGGCCGGCCCCCTCAGGCGGAGAGGTCGTGCGCGTGGTGCTGGTCGCGGTGGCTGCGTCGCTGGTCACGCCGCCTCCTTGTCGTTCGCTCCGCTGCGGCGGCGGTGGGTGGTGGTGATGATGACCGGTGGTGCGGAGGACGACGCGGTGTTCACCGGACGTCTCCCTCGTGTGCCTGGGCGCTGCCCGCTCCGGGGGCGGCCTGGTGCGGAATGCGCGGTACGGCGTCGTCCGGGACGGCGGCTGCCGCCTCGGCGGTCGCTTCCCGGGCCGCGACGACTTCGCGTACGGCGTCGAGCACACCCCGGTAGCCGGAACACCTGCAGAGGTTGCCGCAGAGGGCTTGGCGGGTCTCCATCTCGCTGGGGGCGTGGTTGCCCTCCAGGAGGTCGTGGACGGTCATGGCCATCCCGGGGATGCAGAAGCCGCACTGGACGGCCCCGCACTCGGTCAGCGCCCGCTGGACGTCGGACGGTTCGCCGTCCACCGCGAGGCCCTCGACGGTGCGGACCTCGCTGCCCGCCGTCGTGGCGGCGGGAACCAGGCAGGAGGCCACGAGGCGGCCGTCGACCTGGACGTTGCAGGCACCGCACTCGCCCTGCGAGCAGCCGTCCTTGGCACCCGCGAGACCGAGGCGCTCCCGGAGCACGTACAGCAGCGACTCGCCGATCCAGGCGTCGCTGACGGGACGGTCCACACCGTTCACATGGAGGACGTACGAAGTCGAGGGGTGGTCGCTGGGGCCGCCCCCCGAAGCGGCCGAGGCCGGAGCAGCGGGCTCTTCCATGGGCACGAAACCGTGCTCGGCGCCGGGAGCGCCTTCGGGTCCCGGGGCGTCTTCGGGGCCGGGGGCGTCTTCGGGTCCCGGGGCGTGTTCCGCGTCGGTTGCGGGCGTCTCGGCTCCGGCTGCCGAGTCCTCGGGCGCCGGCGTTCCGGCTTCCGGCGTTCCGGCTTCCTGGGTCCCGGTTGCCGAGGCGTCAGCTGCCGGGATTCCGTCCGCGGGAGCCTCCGCAGGTTCCTCCGGATCGCCGACGGCCTCCACGACGGTCCCGGCGACCACCGGGGCCCCCTCCGCCTCCTCCGCGGTCTCCGGGGCCTCCGCGGGCTCCGGGAGCCCCGCAGGGGCCTCGGCAGGGGTCTCCGCAGGCAAGGCCTCGGGCCCGGCCGCCGGCTCCTGCGTCGCCCAGGGCGCGGGCGCCCCTCCCGGGAGCGTGGCCGGAGGTGTCTCCGCGTACCACCGGGACGCCGCCACCGATGCCGCGAACTCACCGGACTCCTCGGGGAGGTCACCGCTCGCCACCGGGATCGTCCACTGGCCGGTGTGCCCGGCGGGCTCAGGGGCCGGTTCGGGCCCGGACTCGGCGGGGACGGCTTCGGGGAAGTGCCACCGAGCCGTCGTGGACGACGTCTGCGTGTACTGCGACGTGTCCGGGTACGGCTGCTGGTACGGATCCTGCTGCTGGTTCGGGTCGGGCCAGTGCACCGCCTCCGGAGCGGCCTCCGCGCTCGCGGAGTGATCAGCCGCACGCTCCTGCTGGCTCTGCGTCTGCACGACCCAGCTGCCCGTGACCGCGGGGTCGAGACCGGCGGCCGGGGTCAGCGGCAGGATCATCGGCGGCACATAGCTGTGGCCGGGGGCGGCCAGCGGGTCGCCTCCGAGGTCGGCGAGGTCCTCCGGGGGCAGATGGACGAAGGCGGTCGCCTCGGCGTCGTACTCACCGCCCTGCGGGGTCGGCTGCCAGCCGGCGTACGGGTCGGGCTGCCCGTGCTGCTGCTCGGGGTTCTCTTCATTGCTCACGACAGTGCCCTCCCCAGTGCGCGTCGGGCGAGCGCGGCGACCGTGCGCCGCAGGTGCAGGACGGCGGGCGACAGCGGAGGTGCCTCTCCCCCGTCGTCCGGTGGAACCTGGTCCGGGATGCAGGCGGCCGCGACGTACTCGCCGAAGGCGGCCAGCGCGTCGGGGGCCAGGCCGCGTTCGCCGTCCCAGTCGATCAGGGAGGCGATCCAGCGTTCCGCCTCCAGGGGCCGCAGGGGCATCGGGGCGATCGCGCCGACCGCGCAGCGCACTCCGCGCCGCGCCGGGTCCAGGACGATCGCCACGGAGGCGGTGGCGCGGCCGGGACCCGTGCGGCCGGTCGCCTTGAGGAAGACCTGGGGGGCGTGCAGCAGCGGTACCCGCACGAAGCCGATCAGCTCGGCGGGCTCGAGCATTTCGCGGCCCGCCAGCAGGTGCGAGACGGGGATCTCCCGGCGGGAGCCCCCGGCGCCCGCGATGACCAGATCGGCCTCCAGGGCGGCCAGGACCGGCAGGGCGTCGCCGGTCGGGGCCGCGGTGGCGATGTTGCCGCCGAGCGTCCCCGCGTTACGGATCTGGGGCGGGCCCGCGGCGCGGGCGGAAGCGGCCAGCGCGGGGATGAGGGCGGCGAAGTCGGGCCGCCCCATGCGCGCGTGCGTGAGACCGGCTCCCAGCAGGGCGTGGCCGTCCTGGTAGTGCCAGCCGCGCAGCTCGCTGATCCGGCTGAGGCCGACCAGTCCCGCGGGCCGCAGCAGGCCCTTGTTGACGGCCGACATGAGGTCCGTGCCCCCCGCCACCGGAACGGCGGCGGGCATGGCGCCGAGAGCCGCCACGGCCTCGTCGAGCGAGGCCGGCAGCGTCACCGACTGCATCGCCTGCGGTGCGTGCGTGGTCAACCCAGCTGCCCCTTCCCGGTGTCCCGGCAGTCCCGCCTGTCCGCCGTACGGTACGTGCTCACGGCCGGGACGTGGCAACTCTGGCACATCTTCCGGACTGTCCGACGCGAGGGTCCACGAAGGGTGTTTCCGTACCCGGCCAGGGGAAATGCCGCCTTTGGGAGACCTCATGCCCAGCGCACGAATTGCCGGTCTTCCATGGTTTCGTACGTTTCATTCGGCTTGCCTGGCCGGTGAGGAGCGGCGGTCACACGGCCGGGGGCGGTCCCTCGATCGGGCGACCCAGGACGCCGGGCCGGCATTGCCACGGCAGTGGTCCCGTGGGCGGCCGGTAGGCGACACCCAGGGCGTCGAGCCTGGCGTAGTGGGTGTCCATCCTGCGTTCGAAATCGGCGAAGTCCCGTTCCCCGGAGGCCGGGAGCCGGGACCAGGCGACCTCGGCGAAGGCGGCGAGTCTCGGGAAGACCTGGTAGTCGACGCGGTCCCGGTCCTGCATGACCTCGGTCCAGACGTTGGCCTGGGTGCCCATGATGTGTCCGGTCGCCTCCTCGGAGAGGCCCGGGGGCACGGGTTCGAAGCGGTAGACGTCCTCCAGGGTGCGGACGAACCCGATGGGCATCGGTTCGTCGGGGCCGCCGTCCTGGCGGTGGTCCAGGTAGACCTGTTGTTCGGGGCACATCACGACGTCGTGCCCGGCCTCGGCCGCGGCGATCCCGCCCGTGTAACCCCGCCACGACGACACGGCGGCACCTTCGGCGAGGCCCCCCTCCAGGATCTCGTCCCAGCCGATGAGGCGGCGGCCCCGGTCGGAGAGCCAGCGGTCGAAATGGCGGATGAACCAGGACTGGAGTCCGTCCTCGTCCGTCAGCCCGAGGGCGGCGATCCGGTCCTGAGCCGCCGGGGACCGCTCCCACTGGTCCTTGGGGCATTCGTCGCCGCCGATGTGGATGAAGGGCGACGTGTCGGCGGGGAACAGGTCGAGCAGTTCCTCGAAGACCCCTTCGAAGAAGCGCAGGGTGTTGTCAGTGGGGGCGAGTACGTTCGGATTGACTCCCCAGGTGTCCCACACGGAAAGCGCGGAGGTGTCGATGACATCGGTGTTGCCCAGTTCCGGATATGCGCTGATGGCTGCCTGCGAGTGGCCCGGGACGTCGATCTCGGGAACGACGCGGATATGCCGCTCGGCCGCGTACGCGACGATTTCGCGGATGTCGTCCTGTGTGTAGAAGCCGCCGTGCGGTGTCTCGTCCCACAGTTCCGAGGCCCGGTGGCCGTATTTGGTGCGCGCGCGCCAGGCGCCGGTCTCCGTGAGGCGGGGGTGGCGCTTGATCTCGACGCGCCAGCCCTGATCGTCGGTGAGGTGGAAGTGGAAGACGTTCAGTTTGTGGGCGGCCAGCAGGTCGAGCATGCGCAGCACGCCGTCCTTGGGCATGAAGTGCCGTGCCACGTCGAGCATCAGGCCGCGCCAGCCGAAACGCGGGCCGTCCTCGATCTCCGTCAGGGGGACGCGCCTTTCGGCGCCGGGGCTCACCGGCGCCCGGCGGAACGCCTCGGGGCCGAGGAGTTGACGGAGGGTCTGCGCCCCCCAGAAGACCCCGGCGGCGCTGCCCCCGGTGATGCGTACGCCCCGCACGGCCTTCACGTCCAGCCGGTAGCCCTCGGGCTCCAGCGAAGGATCGACGCGCAGTTCGACGGTGTTGTCGCCGCCCGCGGCCCCCGGGGCCAGCGGCAGTCCGAAGGCTGCCCCGAGAGTGGTGCGCAGCCAGCGTTCCGTCCTCCCGGTTCCGGGCTCCGCCACGAGGGTGGTGGCCCCGTCGAGGAGGAATCCGCCGCGGCCGTCACCACCGGTGCGTACCGGCACCGGAATCAGGTTGTCCATGTCAGTCCTTCACCGCTCCGCCGAGTCCGGAGACCAGACGGCGCTGTACGAGGACGAAGAAGACCAGCACGGGAATGGTCATCACCGTCGAGGCCGCCATGATCCCTCCCCAGTCGTTCTCGTCGGGTTTGAAGAAGACCAGCAGCGCCATGGGGAGCGTCGACTGGGAGGTGTCGCTGATGATGAACGATTTCGCGAACAGGAAGTCGTTCCAGGTCGAGATGAAGGAGAAGACGCTGGTCGCCACGAGGCCGGGAAAGACGAGCGGGAAGAGGATCTGCCACAGGAAGCGGGTGCGGCTCGCCCCGTCGATGTAGGCGGCCTCCTCCAGGGCCTCCGGGACCGCCTTGACGAAGCCGCGCAGCATCCAGATCGCGAACGGCAGCGAGAAGGCCAGGTGCGGCAGGATCAGTGAACCCAGCGTGTTCAGCTGGCCGAAGTCCCGCATCAGGAAGAACAGCGGGATGGTCAGTGCCTCGACCGGCACCATCTGCGCCACGAGGAACATGATGAGCAGGGTCGTGCGGAACTTGAAGCGGAACCTCGTCACGGCCGTCGCGGCGAGGAAGGCGATCAGTGCCGAAGCGATGACGACCGTCCCGGCGACGATCAGGCTGTTGAGGAAGTAACGGCCGAATTCCTGCTGTTCGAAGACCCGGCGGAACGAGTCGAGGGACGGGGCCAGGGTCCAGGGGCGGGCCTCGGTGGACTGGACCTCACCCGCGGGCTTGAAGGCGGAGAGCACCATCCAGTACAGCGGGAAGGCGACCGCGGCGGCGATCACGAGGGCCGCCGCCTCCGCCGCCAGCCTTCCGGGCCGGCGGACGCGCAGAAGCGCACGTGTGCTCACAGTTCCTCCCCCTGGCGCCGCACCAGGCGCAGATAGACCAGCGTCACGGCCAGCAGGATCACCAGCATCACGACGCCGATCGCCGATCCGAGGCTGTACTGCGAGGACGCGAACGCCTTCTGGTACGCGTACACGTTGAGCACCAGGTTCTGGCCGGCGATGCCGCCGCCGTTGGTCATGACGTAGATCTGGGTGAAGACCTTGAAGTCCCAGATGACGGACTGGATGGTGACGACGATCAGGATCGGCCGCAGCATCGGTGCCATGACCGACCGCCAGATCCGCCACTGCGAGGCGCCGTCCAGCGAGGCCGCTTCCAGCACTTCCTCCGGGATGGCGCGGATGCCCGCGTACACGGTCACCATCACGAACGGGAACGAGCACCAGAGCACTTCGAGGAGCACCAGGGCGAAGGCGCTGTAGCGGCCGTAGGTCCAGGAGAAGTCGCCGAGTCCCAGCACCTTGTTGACCGGGCCGAAGTCCGGGTCGAAGAGGAAGACCCACACGGTCGAACCTGTGATCGCCGGTGTGGCCCAGGCTCCCAGCGCGGCCATCATGAGTGCGAGCCGGGGCAGGGCGCGGATCCGGGTCAGCAGGACGGCCAGGGCGCAGCCGGTGAACAGGGTGGCCAGCACGCAGGCCGCGGCGAAGAGGACGGTCGCGAGGAGCACCTGCCAGAACTGGCTGTCGCCGAAGAGCGTGGCGTAGTTGCCGAAGCCCTGGAAGGTGGTCGGTTCGCCGCCGCTGACCTGGGCCTGGGTGTACTCCAGGAAGGAGATCAGGCCCAGCTGGTAGATCGGGTAGACGAGGAGGCCACCGAGCAGGACGAGGGCGGGCAGCAGGTAGAGCCACGGCGTCCAGCCGGAGCGCCGCGCGGGTGATGCCGGGCGGCGCCGGGGCGTACGGGCGGGCGCCCCGCTCGCGCCGGACGCGGCGGGGGCCTTGCGCAGTGTGGTGTCCGCGGTCATCGTCAGCCCGCTTCGGCGAACGCCGCGTCCATCTTCTTCGCCGCGTCGTCCGAGGCGGCGGCCACGTCCTTACGGCCGCTGACGATCTCCTGGAACATGGTCGGCAGGACCAGCGAGGCGTCGATCTGCCCCCAGGCCGGGGAGGCCGGGACGAATTTCGCGCCCGCGTCGAGCGTGTCGACGAAGGGGCCGACGAAGGGCTCCTTCTTCGCGGCGGTCTCCAGCACGTCCGTGTACGTCGGCAGGAAGCCCATGGCATCGAACATCTTCGCCTGGGTCTTCTTGCCGGTCAGCGATTTCATCAGGTCGACCGCGAGGGTGCGGTGCGACGTGCTCTTGAGTACGCCGATGTTGTTGCCGCCGGCGAACGCGGGGGCGATCGAGCCCTTCTGCACACCCGGCAGCGGCACGACGGCGTACTTGCCCTTCACGGCGCCCGCCTCGACCGCCGCGTGGCTGAAGTCGCCGCCGATCGCCATGGCCGCCTTGCCGGACGCGAAGGCGGTGACGGTCGCGTTGCCGCCCATGGCCGCGCACTTGGCCGCCGGGCAGTTGTCGTCGCCGAAGAGCGAGGTGTAGGCCTCGATGCCCTTGCGTGCCTTCTCGCTGTTGATCGCCGACTCGTAGGTCACGCCGGTCTCGTCGGCCAGTTCACCGCCGTGCGCCCAGATGAAGGGCATCGCACCGTAGGTGTACGCGCCGCCGACCGCGAGTCCGTACAGGTCCGGCTTCTCCTGGTGGATCTTCTTCGCGGTGGAGACCAGCTCGTCCTGGGACTTCGGGGGCTCGATGCCGAGCTCCTCGAAGACGTCGGTGCGGTAGTAGAGCGCCCGTACGCCGACGAAGAGCGGCGCCCCGTAGACCTGGCCGCCCACCGTCACGGACTGCTTGGCGGTGGGGTCGGTGTCCTTGGCCTCGTCCCAGGCGGCGAACTCCTTGCTGACATCGGCCAGTCCGCCGTCCTTGACGTATCCGGCGGTGTCGGTGTTGCCGTACTCGATGAGGTCGGGGGCGCTCTCCGGGTCGTTGAACGCGGCCTTGATGCGCTGGGCCCGGGTGTCGACGGGTATGTACTCGACCTCGACCTCGGCCCCCTCGTGGGACTTCTCGAAGTCGGCGACAGCGGCGTCGACGACCTTCTCCTTGGGCTTGTTGCCGACCTCCTGGAAGAGCCAGACGCGGAGCGTCCCGGTCTTCTCGTCCCCCTCGGAGCTGGTGCCGGACGTCTGCGGCGCACAGGCGGTGGCGGTGAGGCCCGCCAGCACAAGTGCCGCGGCCGGAGCGGCGATTCGAGCAGAAAGCTTCATCCGGGACCCCTACCGGTCAATCGTTGCATTCCATGCAACGCGTGTTTCGTTCTGCACAACTTGCAGGAGACTAAGGGCGCCCCCGCACGCCGACAAGTGGTCTCAACCACTCTGTGACCACGCGGTGCAGCCCGTGCAACGCCGCACCCCGGGGCCGCCGGGCCACGGAGGGCACCCGGGCATACGAACGGCCCCCGGGGCGCGCGGTGCGCATCCCGGGGGCCGGGGTCGGAATCCGGAAAAGAGATGAAGGGATAAAAGGGGTAAGAGGCCGGGTGGGCTACTTCTTGCCGCTGTCCTTGCCGCCCTTGCCCTTGTCCTTGTCGCCGCCTGCGCCCATGGACTCGTAGATCTCCTTGCACATGGGGCAGACCGGGTACTTCTTGGGGTCACGCCCCGGGACCCAGACCTTCCCGCACAGCGCCACCACGGGAGTGCCCTCCAGGGCGCTCGCCATGATCTTGTCCTTCTGGACGTAATGGGCGTAGCGCTCGTGGTCACCGTCGCCGTTCGACACCTGCGGTGTCGGCTCCACGAGGGTCCCCGTACCTGCCCCGCGCTCGGGCTCAAGAGTGCTCATAACTGCCAAGCGTACTGAAAGTCCCGCGCATCAGTTCAGCGAAGGGTCGTCCGGATACGTCGCGATCATCGCCAGTTCGCTGCGCTGCCGCCGCAGAACCGCCCGCCAGAGGTTCTCCGGCCGCGGCGACGAGACGTCGCCGGGCTCCGACTCGACCACGTACCAGGCGCCGTCCGCCAGCTCCGTCTCCAGCTGGCCGGGGCCCCAGCCCGCGTACCCGGCGAAGATCCGCAGCGAGCCGAGCTCCGCCGCCAGCAGCTCCGGCGGAGCGTCCAGGTCCACCAGGCAGATCGCCCCGTGCACCCGGCGCCAGCCGACGGGCTCCCCCCTGCCCGGGCGGGGCCGGGAGCCCGGGGGAGGTCCTCCCCCGTCCGCGCGGGGCCGGGGATCCGCAGAGGGCCCCTCGTCCCCGGGGATCACCGCCACGCCCAGCGCGGAGTCGAGCGAGACCGGACCTCCCTGGAAGACCACGTCCGGCTCTCCGGCCAGGCCGGCCCAGGGCGCCAGGACGTCCCCGACGCCGACCGGGGTCGGGCGGTTCAGGACCACGCCCAGCGAGCCCTCCTCGTCGTGGTCGAGGAGCAGCACCACCGCGCGGTCGAAATTCGGATCCGCCAGGGCGGGTGCGGCCACGAGCAGCCGTCCTGTGAGCGAGGACACCTCCGTCATGGCACAGATGATCCCGCATCTCCGCCCTCCGCGGGGGCCGGGCCGCCCACCCGGCCCCGCCCGGCGCCCGGCCGCAGCTCAGGGCACACGGACGCCGCACAGACCCCGGGGAAGCGCACCGCCGCGGGACGGCCGGACGGGCCGTACGGGCGGTGACCCTCCGCAAGGCCGGGGAAACAGAGCGTGTTGTGGCGGATTCATGACGTTCGTATACCCCCCGTCGCCTTACGGAAGGGGGGCCGGAGCCCATTACCCTTTTGATGGCCCCCTGCCCGACCACTCCGGAACGCGAGATACATGACCGGCACAGACGATGTCCTGCTTGTCCACGGCGGCACCCCGCTGGAGGGCGAGATCCGCGTCCGAGGCGCCAAGAACCTGGTGCCGAAGGCAATGGTCGCCGCGCTGCTCGGCAGCGGGCCCAGCCGGCTCCGCAACGTGCCCGACATCCGCGACGTGCGGGTGGTCCGGGGGCTGCTGCAGCTGCACGGCGTGACCGTCCGCCCGGGCGACGAGCCGGGTGAACTCATCCTCGACCCGTCCCACGTCGAGAGCGCGAACGTCGCCGACATCGACGCCCACGCGGGCTCGTCGCGCATCCCGATCCTCTTCTGCGGTCCGCTGCTGCACCGCCTGGGCCACGCCTTCATCCCGGGCCTCGGCGGCTGCGACATCGGCGGCCGGCCGATCGACTTCCACTTCGAGGTGCTCCGTCAGTTCGGCGCGACCATCGAGAAGCGGGCGGACGGCCAGTACCTGGAGGCCCCGCAGCGGCTGCGGGGCACGAAGATCCGGCTGCCGTACCCGTCGGTGGGCTCCACCGAGCAGGTGCTGCTGACCGCCGTACTCGCCGAGGGCGTCACCGAACTGTCCAACGCGGCCGTCGAACCGGAGATCGAGGACCTCATCTGCGTACTGCAGAAGATGGGCGCGATCATCTCCATGGACACCGACCGGACCATCCGGATCACGGGTGTCGACAGGCTCGACGGCTACACCCACCGGGCGATCCCGGACCGCCTCGAGGCCGCCTCCTGGGCGTCCGCGGCGCTGGCGACCGAGGGCAACATCTACGTGCGCGGTGCCCAGCAGCGCTCGATGATGACCTTCCTCAACACCTTCCGCCGCGTCGGAGGTGCCTTCGAGATCGACGACGAGGGCATCCGCTTCTGGCACCCGGGCGGCGCGCTGAACGCCATCGCCCTGGAGACGGACGTGCACCCCGGCTTCCAGACCGACTGGCAGCAGCCGCTCGTGGTGGCCCTGACGCAGGCCGCCGGGCTGTCGATCGTCCACGAGACGGTCTACGAGTCCCGGCTCGGCTTCACCTCGGCGCTCAATCAGATGGGTGCGCACATCCAGCTCTACCGCGAGTGCCTCGGGGGCTCGGACTGCCGGTTCGGGCAGCGGAACTTCCTGCACTCCGCGGTCGTGTCCGGTCCCACGAAGCTCCAGGGCGCGGATCTGGTCATCCCCGACCTGCGCGGCGGGTTCTCGTACCTGATCGCCGCCCTGGCGGCCCAGGGGACGTCCCGGGTGCACGGCATCGACCTGATCAACCGCGGTTACGAGAACTTCATGGACAAGCTGGAGAAGCTCGGCGCGAAGGTCGAACTCCCGGGCGGCTCACTCGTCTGACGCCCCGCCCGACGCGCTCCGGCGCACGCACAGTGCTGCCGCACACAGCATTGCGCGCCCACGCACCACGGCCCGCCGCCCCGGTCCCCGCACGAGGGACCGGGGCGGCGGGCTTTTCCGGCCACCCGCCGACCGGAACGGCGCCACGCCCTTCCCTCATCCGTGCAGACGCCACAGAACGCCCGTACAGGGCCGAACGGACCCGGTGGCCCTCCCCGGGCCCGCAGGGGGCCCCGGGGCGCCGCAGTCCGCCTCACAGCGTCCGCACGGGTGATGTGCGCGTCCGGAGACCTCCGGACAGCAGGAAGGGCGGCCGTCCCGGTGGGGACGGCCGCCCTTCCTCATGCCTCTGAGGCCTTACTTGCCCTTGGCGGCTTCCTTGAGCTTGGAGCCCGCGGAGACCTTCACGCTGTAGCCGGCGGGGATGTTGATCGGGTCGCCGGTCTGCGGGTTGCGCGCGGTGCGAGCGGCACGGTGGGTGCGCTCGAAGGTCAGGAAGCCGGGGATGGTGACCTTCTCGTCGCCCTTGGCGACGATCTCGCCGACGGTCTCGGCGAGCGCGGCCAGAACGGCGTCGGCGTCCTTGCGGGTCACCTCGGCACGGTCGGCCAGGGCGGCCACCAGCTCACTGCGGTTCATGTTTGTACTCCCGTGTTCTTCTTGCCTGTGAGGCGTGAGATCGAAGCCGATGCTGCCAGGGCCCTCTGACAGTCCCCGGACCCGGGTCTGCTGTCAGACCCTCGCGCCCGAATACGCATCCTGCCCCCACCTGCGGCGCTAACGCCAATCCGGAACCCCTCGACGTCACACGAAAAGCACCACCGCGTGCCCGTGATGACGTTCCGTCGACTTGTCGGAGCGGTCCGCAGCGGATGCCGGGCCTGTGGGGCTCGCTGCCCGCCCACCCTAAAGGGGCGTTTAGGACGCCGCGACCCGCGACGCGCCGGACGGAGCGCCCGGACGTGAGCTACGGCACCGTCCGCGGGGGCCGTGACCGGCTCCCGCGGACGACGCGCGAAAGAGCCGTCCGGGGATGACGGTCCTACGCGGGGTCGGGCGCCGCCTCGGCGGCTCCGGCCGCCTTCGCGGCCTCCCGCACGGCACCCGCGACGGCACCCGCGACCTTGTCGTTGAAGACCGACGGGATGATGTAGTTCGCGTTCACCTCGTCCTCCGCGACGACGTCGGCGAGGGCGCGCGCCGCGGCGAGCATCATCTCCGTGTTGACGGTGCGGGACTGGGCGTCCAGCAGACCGCGGAAGACACCCGGGAAGACCAGCACGTTGTTGATCTGGTTCGGGAAGTCGGACCGTCCGGTGGCGACGACGGCCGCCGTCTCGCGGGCGACCGCCGGGTCCACCTCGGGGTCCGGATTCGCGAGCGCGAACACGATCGCGCCCTCCGCCATGGCCGCGACGTCGGCGCCGTCCAGGACGTTGGGGGCGGAGACGCCGATGAAGACGTCGGAGCCGGCGACGGCCTGCTTGAGGGTGCCGGTGACGCCCTCGGGGTTGGTGTTGTCGGCGATCCAGCGCAGCGGCGACTCCGGGGTGGCGTCCACCAGGTCCTCGCGGCCCGCGTGCACCACGCCGTGGATGTCGGCGACGACCGTGTGCTTGACGCCTGCGGCGATGAGCAGCTTCAGGATGGCCGTACCGGCCGCTCCGGCACCGGACATGACGACGCGTACGTCGCCGATGGCCTTGCCCACGACGCGCAGCGCGTTGGTCAGCGCGGCCAGGACGACGATCGCGGTGCCGTGCTGGTCGTCGTGGAAGACCGGGATGTCCAGGGCCTCGCGCAGCCGTGCCTCGATCTCGAAGCAGCGGGGGGCGGAGATGTCCTCCAGGTTGATGCCCGCGAAGCCGGGGGCGATGGCCTTGACGATCTCGACGATCGCGTCGGTGTCCTGCGTGTCGAGGCAGATCGGCCAGGCGTCGATGCCCGCGAAACGCTTGAAGAGGGCCGCCTTGCCCTCCATCACGGGGAGCGACGCCATCGGACCGATGTTGCCCAGGCCGAGCACCGCCGAGCCGTCCGTGACCACCGCGACGGAGTTGCGCTTGATGGTGAGGCGGCGGGCGTCCTCGGGGTTCTCGGCGATCGCCATGCAGACCCGTGCCACACCCGGGGTGTAGATCATCGAGAGGTCGTCACGGTTGCGGATGGGGTGCTTGGACGCCATCTCGATCTTGCCGCCGAGGTGCATCAGGAACGTACGGTCGGAGACCTTGCCGAGGACGACGCCCTCGATGCCCCTCAGGCCCTCGACGATCTCGTCCGCGTGCGAGGTCGAGGAGGCCGCGATCGTGACGTCGATCCGCAGCTTCTCGTGACCCGAAGCGGTCACGTCGAGGCCTGTGACGGAGCCACCGGAGGACTCCACGGCCGTGGTGAGCTGGGAGACCGCTGTGCCGCTCGCGGGCACCTCCAGCCTGACCGTCATCGAGTACGAGACGCTGGGCGCCGTTGCCATGGCCGAGTCCTTCGCTTTTCTGAGCTTCGTTGCCGCACGCGAACAGGGTGGGCCCCGCACGTGCGTTCCGATCGTCGCACCTACCGACCAGTAGCAGTTAATGACTGCCACCTTTCGGAAAGTTTTTTCCACCATACGAGAAGTGTGCGCCTCGCGTCACCCCGGCCGGCTGTGAAATGCACGGGAGGGACACGGCGGGACCCGGGAAAACACAAACAGGCCCGCGTCACCAGCAGGTGACGCGGGCCTGTCTTCTTCCCGTCAGGTGACACCGGCCCGCCATGCTCGCCTCGCGGCAAGTGGTCGCTCGTAGCGACGAAGGTTGGGCCCGGGGGCTTGGATCGGGCCGGTGCCGTCTCCAGGCTAACAAACACCCCGGAGAAGTGACTCCCGTGCGACAGGCCGACTTGGGAAACCCGCCGCGCGCGGGCCGCCGGCAGGTCCCCCTCTCAGTCCCTCAGCAGGTCCGGGACACCGTCCTCGTCCGGCATGTCACGTCCCCCCGAGACCACGGTGAGCTGCTGCGTCGCCCGGGTGAGCGCCACGTACAGCACCCGCAGCCCCGCCGGTGACTCGTCGGCGATCTCCGCGGGAGAGACCACCACCGTGGCGTCGTACTCCAGGCCCTTCGCCTCCAGGCTGCCCAGCGCCACGACCCGCTCGCCGAGCTCCTCCAGCCAGCCACGGGCCTCGGCGCGACGGTTCATCGCGACGACCACACCGACAGTCCCGTCCACCTCCGCGAGGAGCCTGCGGGCCTCCTCACGGACCGTCGAGGCCAGGTCCTCGTCCCGCACCGTCTCGAAGCGGGGCTCGACGCCCGTCGAGCGGACCGCCCTCGGGGACTCCATCCCCGGCATGGCCAGCGCCAGCACCTTGGCCGCGAGCTCGGCGATCTCCGCCGGGTTGCGATAGTTCACGGTGAGGGTGAACCTGCGCCGCGGCCGGTTGCCGAGCGCCTCGTCACGCGCGGCGGCCGCCTCGTCCGGGTCCGACCAGGAGGACTGCGCCGCGTCGCCGACGATCGTCCAGGTGGCGTGCCGGCCACGGCGGCCGACCATCCGCCACTGCATCGGTGTCAGGTCCTGCGCCTCGTCGACGATGACGTGGGCGTACTCGGTGCGCTCCGCCGCCAGCCGGTCCGCCCGCTCGCGCTGCGTCTCCTCGCGCTGCGGCATCAGCTCCTCCAGGCCGGTGAGCTGGTCCAGCGGGTCCGCCTCCCGCTTCCTCCTCGGGCGGGCCGGGGTGCCGAGCAGGCTCTGCAGCTCGTCCAGGAGCGCCACGTCGTGGACGGAGAGCGGCCCCTTGCCGTCCTCGTCCAGCCGCTTCAGCGAACGGGCGAGACGGCGCACCTCGCCCTGGTTGAGGATCCGGCGGGCCCATCTGTTCAGCCGCCGCTCGTCGGACATCGCGGCCAGCACCCGGCGAGGGGTGAGCTCCGGCCACCAGGCGTTCAGGAAGGCGAGGAACGGGGTCTCGGTGGACACGTCCTCGTCGAAGGACGAACGCAGCTCCGCGACCAGCTCCGGGTCGGTGTAGCGGCCCCGGCCCGACGACTTGCTCCACAGGGCGTCCAGAAGCAGCTTGCGGGCGCGCGGGCGCAGCAGGTTGACCGGCGCCGTGCCGCCGAGGACGTTGTGCCGGATCCGCCGGAGCTCGTCCGCCTCCAGCTCGACGCGGGCGCCGAAGGCCACCACCCTCAGGCGGGTGGGCGTGCCCGGCGCGGCCGGGGCCTCTCCGAACTCCAGCTGCCCCTCCTGGGGAGCGGACGCGGGTGCGGGCTGTTCCAGCGCCCCGCGGGCGGCCTTGCGCAGCACGTGGAGCATCCGGGACGAGCCCTTGATCCGGGCGACGGCGGGTTCGTCGTACGTGGTCGCCCCCTCCGCCCCCGCGGCCTCGTCGGACAGCGAGCCGACCGCTCGGATCGCGACCTGGCCCTCCTCGCCGAGCGAGGGCAGCACCCCTTCGGTGTAGGCGACCAGAAGCGGGGTCGGCGAGACGACGAGGATGCCGCCCGCGTAGCGCCGCCGGTCCTGGTAGAGGAGGTACGCGGCCCGGTGCAGGGCCACCGCCGTCTTGCCGGTGCCGGGACCACCGGAGACCTCGGTGACGGAGGCGGCGGGAGCCCGGATCACCAGGTCCTGCTCGGCCTGGATCGACGAGACGATGTCCCGCATCGTGTGACTGCGGGCCTGGCCCAGCGCGGCCATCAGGGCGCCGTCACCGATGACGGGCAGCGCCTCGCCCTTCAGGGTGGCGGTCAGCTCCGGGCGCATCAGGTCGTCCTCGACCCCGAGAACCCTGCGGCCCTTGGACCGGATGACCCGACGGCGTACGACCCGCCCCGGGTCCTTCGGCGTCGAACGGTAGAACGGCGCGGCGGCCGGCGCCCGCCAGTCGATCACCAGCGGCGCGTAGTCGGAGTCGAGCACTCCTATGCGGCCGATGTGGAGGGTCTCCGCGATCTCCGCGGTGCTGTCCTCCCCCACGGCGTCGTCGGCCGCCTCCACGGAGGTGAAGGCACCGTCCGGGCCACGTTCGCCGTCCTTGCCGCGCAGCAGGTCGATCCGCCCGAACAGGAAGTCCTCGAACTCGCTGTTCAGCCGGTTGAGGTGAACTCCGGCACGGAAGACCTGCGCATCCCGTTCGGCGAGTGCCCCGGGGGTACCTACCTGACCCCGTTTGCCGGCGTCCTGCATGAGAAATTCCGCCTCGTCGATCTTCTCTTCGAGACGGCGGTAAACCCGGTCCAGATGTTCTTGTTCGACTCCGATTTCCCGGTCCCGCAACGAATCGACAGCGGCATCCTGCGCGGCCACCGAGGCCCCCTTCTGACGTGCATCGGGCAGCCGTCAACCGTACGCGAAAGGGGGGCCCGAGCGCACCTGCCACTCGGATCGCGAGGACGCGCCGGCCCCGACGGGCCGCTCGCGGCCTGTCGCCGCCTCGGGGGTCACGGGGAGGGAGGGGAGCCGTTCCCGCCCGTTTCCGGCCCCATGCCCCGGAAACGGGCCCGTCGGCGCTGCGGCGGGCCGTCGTGCAGGATGCGCTGGAACATCCGGTGGTCCTGCCACGCCCCGTTGATGTGGAGATAGCGCGGCGCCGTGCCGTAGAGCTCGAAGCCGCACTTCGCCAGCACGCGCTGCGAGGCCTCGTTGTCCACGACCGTCCCGGCCTCGATCCGGTGCAGGCCCAGGTCGTCCCGTGCCGCCTCGCAGACCCGGGTGACGGCGGCTGTGGCCAGACCACGGCCCGCCCGGCCGGCATCGACCCAGTAGCCGAGCCGGGCGTTGCGGAACGGCCCGCGCTCGATCGAGGCGAGGGTCATCGCCCCGACCACCCGGTCCTGGTCGTCGGCCAGCACCCAGGGCATCGCGCGCCCCGCGTCCCGGTCGGCCAGCAGGGCGGTCAGCCGCTGGACCTGGCCCTCGGGGGTGTAGAAGGCTTCGGGCCGCACGGGGTCCCAGCGCCGCATGTACGCGCGGTTGCGGGTCAGGGCCCCGGCGAACGACTCGGCGTCATCGAGGGCCGCGGGCCTCAGCCTGACGCCGTCCGCGAGAGGGTGGCTTCCGTTGCTCATCCCCGCACGCTACCGACCGTTCAGGAACCGTCGTACTTGGTGTCCGCCGCAGCGTCCAGCGCCAGCCGGTAGCCGCGCTTGACGACCGTCTGGATCAGTCTCGGCACCCCCAGTGCCGTACGCAGCCGGGCCATCGCCGTCTCCACCGCGTGCTCGTCGCTGCCGCTGCCGGGCAGCGCCCGCAGCAGGTCGGCGCGGGAGACCACCCAGCCCGGCCTGCGCGCCAGCGTGTGCAGCAGGGCCATGCCGGCCGGCGGGACCGGGCGCAGGGCGCCGTCGAGCAGCACCGCGTGGCCGCGGATCTCGACCCGGTGCCCGGCGACGGGGAGCACACGGGCCCGGGCCGGCAGCTGGGCGCAGAGCACCTGGACGAGCGGGCCCAGCCGGAAGCGCTCGGGCTGGACGGTGTCGATGCCCTTGGCCTGCAGCGGCAGAGCCGTGACCGGTCCGACGCAGGCGGTGACGACGTCATGGCCCAGGGCGTCCAGCACCTCGGGGAGCATGCCGCGCGCCTCCGCCCGGTTCAGGTAGGAGGCGGCGGCGGGGGCGCTGGTGAAAGTGACGGCGTCCAGGCCACGGGCGGCGGTGACGTCGAGCATGCGGTCGAGCGGAGCGATGTCCTCCGGGGGCATCCACCGGTAGACGGGTACGCCGACGACTTCGGCGCCCGCCGCCCGGAGCGACTCGACGAAGCCGGGCAGCGGATCACCGTGCAGCTGGAGGGCGATCCGGCGACCCGACACACCCTCCCCCAGCAGCCGGTCCAGCACTTCGGCCATCGACTCCGACTGCGGCGACCACGCCTCGGTGAGCCCGGCCGCCCGGATGGCGCCCTTGACCTTCGGGCCGCGGGCGAGCAGTTCGATGCCTCCCAGCAGTTCGAGGAGCCCGTCACCGATGCCCCACCCGTCGGCGGCCTCCACCCAGCCCCTGAAACCGATGGCGGTGGTCGCGATCACGACGTCGGGCGCGTGGCCGATCAGTTCCTTGGTGGCGGCCAGGAGTTCGCTGTCGTCCGCGAGCGGCACGATCCGCAGTGCGGGCGCGTGCAGGACCGCGGCCCCCCTGCGCGTGAGGAGCGTGCCGAGCTCCTCGGCGCGACGGGCTGCGGTCACCCCGACCGTGAAGCCCGCCAGGGGCCCGTGCTGTGCGTCGTCGTCGTGCATGGCGTTGATACCCGGCTCTCGTCCCGCTGTTGCTCGATGGTGCGGAGGACCGAGACTGTCAACCCTGCGTGACAGTCTCGGTTCACTTGTATTTCCCGCCCGTTACGTCCTGCGACACCCGGGGGCCGTCCTCATACCTCGGCATAGCTGAGCTGGGGCTTCGCGGCCACCGTTTCGGTACGCCGAAGGTATACCGCCCACGTGAGGGTGAAGCAGACGGCGTAGAAGCCGAGGAAGCACCAGAAGGCCGCCGTCCCGGCGCCCGATGCCTCGAAGGACTGGCGGAACGCGAGGTTGATCGCGAGACCGCCCAGCGCCCCGATCGCTCCGATGAGCCCCATGGCCGCGCCGGAGAGCCGTCGTCCGTACGCCGCGGCCCCCTCGCCACGCAGGCCCTTGGCGAGCCCCTGCGCGTGGAAGATGCCCGGGATCATCTTGAACGTGGAACCGTTGCCCAGTCCCGTCAGCACGAACAACGCGATGAAACCGACGAGGAACACCGTCAGGGACTCGGTGCCGGAGGCGTACACGACGACACCGGTCGCGACGGCCATGGCCGCGAAGTTCCACAGGGTGATCCGGGCACCGCCGTACCGGTCGGCGAGCCAGCCGCCCGCGGGCCGGATCAGGGAGCCGAGCAGCGGACCGATGAAGGTGAGCGAGGCGGCCTGCAGCGGGGTCCGGCCGAACTGGGTCTGCAGGACGAGTCCGAAGGCGAAGCTGTAGCCGATGAACGAGCCGAAGGTGCCGATGTAGAGCACCGCCATGATCCAGGTGTGCGGCTCGCGTGCGGCCTGGAGCGCCGCCCCGGTGTCGTTCTGGACGGGCCGGAGGTTGTCCATCCCGAGCGCGGCGCCGAGCGCGGCGACGATGATCAGCGGCAGGTACACCCCGAGCACGATCCGCGGGTGCGCGGCGCCCGCCGTACCGATCACCAGAAGCCCGATGAGCTGGACCACCGGGACGCCGATGTTGCCGCCGCCCGCGTTGAGGCCGAGCGCCCAGCCCTTCTTGCGCAGCGGGAAGAAGGCGTTGATGTTCGTCATCGACGAGGCGAAGTTGCCCCCTCCGATGCCGGTCAGCGCGGCGACGACGAGGAACGTGGTGTACGGGGTGCCGGGCTCCATCACCCAGAAGGCGGCGACGGTCGGCAGCAGGAGCGACAGCGCGCTGAAGACCGTCCAGTTGCGCCCGCCGAACACCGCGACCGCGAAGGTGTAGGGCACCCTGACGACGGCGCCGACCAGGGTGGCCGTGGAGATCAGGAAGAACTTGCCGGCCGGGTCGATGCCGTACTCCGGCCCCATGAACAGGACCATCACGGACCACAGGGACCAGACCGAGAACCCGATGTGCTCCGAGAGCACGGAGAACCACAGGTTCCTCCGCGCGGTCCTCTCGCCCGTCCCGCGCCAGAAGGCCTCGTCCTCCGGGTCCCACTGCTCGATCCAACGTCCGGCCATCACGCGCCTCCACAGGGGTCGGGGTGTTGTCCTGCCGACGCTAGGGAGCCCGCGTTTCGGTACGGTGCCGTGAGGTGACCGGTGCGCAACCTTGCTCTCACTCGGCTGCCGGGGGTGCGGTGAGCCGGGCCCTCCGCACCCCTCGCCAGGTCAGGCCCGGCGCGTCCGCTGCGCCCCGTTCGGCCACAGACGCGGCCGGCGTTTGGCGGCGACGTCCTCGACCCATCCGAACGCCAGGATCGCGAGCCCGATCAGCGGCCAGACAGCGAGCAGGACCAGCACTTCGTACGACCGTTCCAGGTACGTGTCGAACGTGTCGCCGAACCACGGCACGGACCACAGCTCGTCGACGAGGTGCGCGGCGGCCATCAGCAGCAGGTTGTGCCACAGATAGATCGTCACGGCCCTGTTGTTGGCCAGGGTGACCAGGCTGTCCCACCCGGCGAGCCTGCTGGGGAGCTTCTGCCAGGACGGGGCGTAGATCAGGAGGACCGCGCAGAAGCCGAGCGACCAGGTGGCCTGGGCGAGCGGGATCTCGTCCAGGTTCCAGCCCTCCGCGGTGAGGTGCCCGGAGGCCCACCACAGGCCGAAGCCCATGAGGATCGCGGCGGCCGAGACCGCCAGGTAGCGCGGGATCTCCTTCAGCAGTCCGTCGTGGTGGGCGAAGCCCAGGACCCAGCAGGAGCCGAACACGGCGAAGTCGACGAGCCCTTCGCCGAAGTCGCCGGGGACCGTCACGAGGCCGGTGCCGATCACTGCGGTGAGGGCGACCGGGGCGAGCAGCGTGACCCACGGCAGCCTGCGGAAGGCCTTGAGCAGCAGCGGGGAGGCGAGCACGAACCAGAGGTAGGCCCGGAGGTACCAGAGAGGCCCGGCCGCCTGGTCCGCCCAGGTCAGCTCCAGCCATCCGCCGGCCGAACCGCTCTCCCCGGGATACGGGGGCGAGCCGACCGGGAAGAGATAACTGCCGATCCTGATGAACCACCACAGCCCCTCCTCCCGGACGGGCTTCCAGCTCAGCGCGAACATCACCGGCACGACGATCAGCGCGAACGCCCACAGCGGGGGGAGCAGCCTGCGCAGCCGGCTGCGGATGACGCTTCCCGCCGGCCGGGCCAGCGAGCGGGCCATCAGTGAACCGGCCAGGGCGAACATCACGCCCATGGACGGGAAGAGGACGGTCAGCCAGGCCCAGCCGAAGAGGTGGAAGACGACGACCCGGACGAGGGCCACGGCCCTGAGCAGGTCGAGGTAGCGGTCCCGCCCCGGCTCGGCACGGGGCGCGGGGGCCCCGTGACCGGTCTCCGGGACCGCGGGTGCGCGTTCCGGGTACGCCGCGGGGAGGGGGGCGGTGGGATGGAGTCCGTGCTCCTCCGGGTACGCCGCGGGTCCGGAGGCGGGCGGAACGGGCAGCGGCGCGGTGTGCGCGGCACCGGTGTGCGCCGGATGGGCGCTGCCCCGCGGCGACGGTGCCCAGGAACCGGAACGGGGTGGCGAAGTGCCGTCGGAGGGCGGCCGGGCGGTGTCGGAGGACGCCCAGGGGCCGAAGTCGCGTCCGGGGCCGTCCTGCCGGGGCCGGTCGGGGTAGGTCATGCCACCGGCCTCCGGTCCCTGTTCATGTCCATGTCCTTGTCCTTGTCCTTGCGACGGGCCGGTGTGCCGCCGGGCGCTTCCACCACACCCGTACGCCGCAGCTTCTGCCAGCGCAGCCGGCCGCCGGTGAGAGCGGTGATCCAGGACTGGAGCAGCACGACGTACATCAGCTGCCGGTAGAGGATCTGCTGGAGCGGCAGGGAGATCAGATGGGTCATGCGCTCCCGGTCGAGCCGGAAGGCGTACGCGGCGCAGACGGCCTGCACCAGCAGGACTCCGAACCAGGCCGCGACCGTCTTGCCCGTCGGGCCGAAGACCAGCCCGTACAGCAGGAAGACGTCGATGAGGGGCGCCAGCAGCGGGGCGACGACCATGAACAGGGAGACGAACGGCAGTCCCACCCGTCCGAAGCGGCCCGAGGGCCCCCGCTCGACGACCGCACGGCGGTGCTTCCAGATGGCCTGCATCGTGCCGTACGACCACCGGTAGCGCTGCGACCACAGCTGCTGCACGGACTCGGGGGCCTCGGTCCAGGCCCGGGCGTTCTCCGCGTAGACGACGCGCCAGCCGTCGCGGTGCAGCGCCATGGTGACATCGGTGTCCTCGGCGAGGGTGTCCTCGCTCATGCCGCCGATCCGGTCCAGCGCGTCCCGGCGGAAGGCGCCGACCGCGCCGGGGATGGTGGGCATGCAGCCCAGGAGGTCGTACATCCTGCGGTCGAGGTTGAAGCCCATCACGTACTCGATGTGCTGCCAGGCGCCGATCAGCGAGTCGCGGTTGCCGACCTTGGCATTGCCCGCGACCGCTCCGACCCGGCGGTCGGCGAACGGCTGCACGAGCTCGCGCACCGTGGAGGGTTCGAAGACCGTGTCGCCGTCCATCATCACGACGATGTCGTAACGGGCGTGCGCGATGCCGTTGTTGAGGGCCGCGGGTTTGCCCGCGTTGCGCTGGCGCACGACACGGACGTTCGGTATCCACATCGCTTCGACGAGGTCGGCCGTGCCGTCCGTCGAGCCGTCGTCGATGACGACGACCTCGATCGGGTAGTCACTGGCCACCAGCGACCGCACGGTGGCCTCGATGCACTCACGCTCGTTGTACGCGGGGACGAGGACCGACACGGGCCGGGTGAACGGCTCCCCCCAGCTGAAGCCCTTGCGGCGCACCTTCCTGGCGTGCAGGAAGGAGAGCAGCAGCATCAGCCCGAAGCGGACCATCACCAGGACGCCGATGGCCGCGAGGCCGACCACCAGGACGCCGGTGACGTGCTCGGAGATCTCCACCGCCCCGATGAACGCCTTGCCCTTCCAGAGCGCGAAACCGGTGACCGGGGTGTGCGCGCTGGGGGCGCCGAGCGCCGAGGTCAGGTTGGTGAAGTCGTAACCCCTCTCCTGCATCTGCGGCAGGAACCTCCCCAGGGCGGCCACGGTCTGGGACCGGTCGCCTCCGGAGTCGTGCATCAGGATGACGGCGCCCTCGCCGCCCTCCGGCGTGGCGCGCTCGATGATCGCGTCGACGCCGGGGCGCTTCCAGTCCTCACTGTCGGTGTTGTTCACGACGGTGAGGTAGCCGCGGCTGCCGATGTACTGCGTGACCGGCCAGGACTTGTCGTCCATGGCGTCGGAGAACGAGGAGTACGGCGGCCGGAAGAGAGAGGTGCGGATGCCGGCCGCGCCCGCCAGCACCAGTTGGTTCTGGGAGAGCTCCCAGTCGATGCGGCTGGTCGTCTGGAAGGAGAGGTCGGGGTGGTTGAAGGTGTGCAGCCCGATCTCGTGCCCCTCGTCGACCATCCGCTGCACGAGGTCCGGGTAGCGCGAGGCCATGGTGCCCGTGACGAAGAAGACGCCGCGCGCGTCGTGTTTCTTCAGCTCGTCCAGGACCCGCGGGGTCCAGACCGGGTCGGGGCCGTCGTCGAAGGTCAGGACGATCTTGTGGTCGGGTATCCAGAGCGTTTCGGCGGCCTCGCCCGTCCTGCGGGCGTCGATGACCGGACCGCCTTCGAGCACGTCGTCCGGCACCTGGGTGGTGGGGGCCGGGGCCTGGACCCGGTGGTCCGCGAGGATCTCGCTGTGCACGTATCCGCGCAGCATGAGCATGGCGAGCAGGGCCACGAGAAGGAACGACGGAAGCAGGTAGCGCATGGGAATTCTGCGCCTGGGAGCCCGCTTCTTCCTCCGGTGGTGCCTGCCCCGGGAAACGGGGGTTGTCATCTACTGAGCGCCTTCTTGTGGTTGCACCGGTGATTGCGAGGGCTCCGGGGACGCCGGCGGGCTCTCTTCGACGGGCTGCTCGGGGGTGACCGCCGGGGACGGCTCACCGGTCGGCTGCCCGGAGACGGAGTCGTCCGGAGCGGGGGCCGAAGAAGTGGTGTCCCGGGCGGGCCCGTCGGCCACGGAGGCCGAGGCGCTCGTGCCGGGCTCGGCCTGCCGGGGCGCCGAGGCGCCGTCCGGCGCGGAGACTTCGGCAGCGGCGGGGGCCGGGGCGGAGGCGCCGGGCGTGGCCCCGGGGCTCTCCGACACGACATCGCCGCTGGGGGCGGGCCGCACCTCGATCTCTTCCGCGCGCTTCTCCTGCTGCCCGGACAGCGGCAGCCAGGGGGCGGTGGAGTTCCCGCCGAGCACGGCGACCACGAGCGTCACCGCGTACACGGCGCAGATCGCGGCGAGCACCCAGCCCACCCGCCTGTACGTCTTGCTGCGGCGACCGCTCTCGTCGACGAACACCGGGCCGTCGGAAGGGTCCGGCGGGCTGGGTATGAAAGGCAGTTCGGAGAGCTGACGTCCCAGTCCGTCCAGTTGGACGGTGACGTCGTTCGGCTCATGCGTGTGCCCGGTCCGGGTACCTTCGCGCCAATTTTCCACAGGTGCTCGCACTTCCCCCACTCAATGAGACAGGCGCGCGGGAAATGACTGGAACTTTGCTGTCGGACCGGGCCCCCACCCGTCCGCGCGCCACCTGCCACCGCGCACCCGAAGCACTGAATGTAGCGCACGACAGCGCCGTACAGAGGGCGGTATCAGTTGTTGTTCATGAACAGTGACCCATGAGTGATGCATCTGCGTCAGGCAGCCAGGACATCGATGGCCGTACCATCCATCCTTCCCTTCCTGCGAGTTCGTCCACCGCGGCCCGCAGGGCGGCCAGGCCCGGGTGGTCGTCCCCCTTCCGCCACACCATCAGCAGCGGGGAGAGCGGCACCGGCCGCACGAGCGGCCGCAGCACCGTGCCCGGCAGCGGCGGGAAGCCGACGACAGCCAGGACGGGGTTCCCTGTCTTCGCCATGACCCGCTGGAATTCGGCCACTCCCACGGCGAGCGGGGCCGGTGGGGCCAGGACGACGTCCCACTCCGCGAAAAGCGCGCTCGCGAGATCCGTCCACTCCAGGGTGCGCGCGTTGCCCGCCCCCGCGTAGACGGTCTCACCGGTGAGGTCGCTCATGGCGACCGTCTCACGCCCTGCCAGAGGGTGACCGTGCGGCAGGAGAACAGCCATCGGTTCGTACCGCACCGGCTGTACGGACAGTCGGGCGAGCGTGGCGGGACCGAGTCCTGCGGCCCGCCCGAAGGTGACGTCGAGCCGGCCGGCGAGCACCTCGCCGGCCGCCCAGGCCAGTCCGCTCTCGAAGCGCGCCATCAGCTCGCACTCCGGCGCGAGCTCCCGCGCACGGGCCAGCACCCTGGCCGCTGTCATCCCGTCGGTGTTCAGATCGACGAGCAGCGGGCGGTCCGCCGGGTCCGCGAAGGCAGCGGAGAGTGCCGCGTGCGCCTCGAGCACCCGGCGGGCGTGCGGAAGGAGGCGCTCCCCGTCCGGAGTGAGCGACACCTGCCGGGTGGTCCGGATGAAGAGCTCCCGGCGCAGCTCGCGCTCCAGCCGGCGGATGTCCCGGCTCAGCGCCTGCTGCGCCACGTAGAGCCGGCCGGCGGCGCGGGTGAAGTGCAGTTCCTCGGCCACGGCGACGAAGGCGCGCAGGAGGCGGGGATCGGTGTCGGAGGCGGGCACACGGGCAATTCAACAACAGAAACGCGTGAATGGGCCCGGAGCAGGTGTTGGACGCCGTGAACCGCACGGTCCGAGGGTGGACGCGTGCCCCACGAGACGGCCGTTCCGGCCCACGCCGTTCCCCAGCCCGCCACCACCCCGTCCAATCCGTATCTCCGGCTGCTCGCCACCCCCGGAGCACGTGCGTTCACCGCGGGCAACCTCCTCGCGAGGCTGCCCATGGGGATGTTCAGCGTCAGCGCCGTCATCATGATCGCCGGGGCACACGGTTCGTACGCCCTGGCCGGGGCGGTCACCGCGACCGGTCTGGCCGCGACCGCCGTGGTCGCCCCCTGGACCGCGCGTCTCGTCGACCGGCACGGCCAGGCCAGGATCGCGGTGCCCGCCACCGCGGTCGCGGTGCTCGGCTCACTGGCCCTGGTGCTCTGCGTGCACCACGACGCACCGGTCTGGACGCTCTTCGCCGCCTACGCCGCGACGGCCACCACCCCGAACACCGGTGGCATGTCGCGGGCCCGCTGGGCCCACCTGCACCGGGGCGACCCGGACGCCCTGCACATCGCGAACTCCTTCGAACAGGCCGCCGACGAACTGTGCTTCATGCTCGGCCCGGTCCTCGCCGCGTCCCTGTGCGGGGCGCTCTTCCCCGAAGCCGGCACACTCACCGGCGCGCTCCTGCTCATGACGGGTGTCCTGATCTTCGCCGCACAGCGTGCGACCGAACCCCCGGTAACACCCCGTACGACGGCCGCCACCCCGTTCCGCAACCCCGGCATGCCCGCCCTGCTGCTCGTCTTCCTGGCCACGGGGGCGGTGTTCGGGTCGATGGAGGTCGTCTCCATCGCCCACGCGGGGGGCGCCGTCCTGGCCCTCCAGGCCGCCGGTTCCTGCGCGGCGGGGCTGGTCTACGGTTCGCTGCGCCCCGCCGGGAACGTGCACCGCAGGCTGCTGTTCTGCCTGGCCTGCATGACGGCCCTGATGTCCCTGCCCCTGCTGGCCGCGAGCACGACCGATGCGCTGCCGGTGCTGGCCGGCTGCCTGCTGCTGGCCGGGGCGGCCACGGCCCCCACCATGGTCACCGGCATGACCCTGGTCCAGCGCTTCACTCCCGCCGGACAGCTGAACGAGGGCATGACGCTCGCCGTCACCGCCCTGCTGGGCGGCATCGCGGCGGGCTCGGCGGCCGGCGGCTGGCTGGTGGAGCATGCCGGTACGGCCACGGGGTACACGGCGCCGATGTGTGCGGCGGGCCTGGCCCTGGCCGTCGCGGCGACGGCGCACGCGGCGCGGTGCCGGTCGGCGTGATGAGGCGCCGCAGCGGAACGGCTCCCCGGCCCGCAGCGCGGGCCCGGGCATGAAAAAGCCTCCGCCCCGCGAGAGGACTCGCGGGACGGAGGCTTACATGGGGTTGTGGAGATGGCGGGAATCGAACCCGCGTCCAACGGTGCGGAACCAGGGCTTCTCCGAGTGCAGTTCGCTATGCTTTTCTCGGCCCCGGAGGTCACGCGAACAAGCCTCCGACAGGCCCAGTCACTGTTTGATTTCCTTCTGGGCCCCGTGACCGGGCTCAGAAGTTTAGATCCCTAGTTGATGCCAGGATCCGGGTCGGGATCACTCCCGGGCTGACACTCCGCAGAGTCTTCGCTTAGCTGCTAGTTAGGCAGCGAGGGCGAAGGCGGAGGAATCGCGCTTGGAATTGGCGATTATTGTTTGCGACATATGGTTTACGAGATCATTGCCGCTTCCTCGACTCGCTTCCCCTGCTTCGACATCCGCTGTCGAAACCGATCATCCCCATGTTGCTGTATTTAATTTACAACATTTCAAACCGCGCACCTTCTGTGAGGTGCACGGCCCATCGTACGTGACCAACGCACGCGGATGCCACTGTATTCCGGCGGCTCCGGCGCGGGCGCCCCGGGCCGGGTGGCCGCTAGCCCTGGCGCTGGCGCCGGCGGGCCGCCGCGATCGCGCGGTTCGTCTCCCGCGTGTCCTGCTTCTCGCGCAGCGTCTGGCGCTTGTCGTACTCCTTCTTGCCCTTGGCGAGCGCGATCTCGACCTTGACTCGGCCGTCCTTGAAGTACAGGGCGAGCGGCACGATCGTGTGGCCGGTCTCCTGGGACTTGGACGCCAGCTTGTCGATCTCGGCCCGGTGCAGGAGCAGCTTCCGCTTGCGCTTGGCCGCGTGGTTGGTCCACGTGCCCTGCACGTACTCCGGGACGTGGATGTTGTGCAGCCACGCCTCCCCGTCGTCGATCTGGACGAAGCCGTCGACCAGCGACGCCCTGCCCATCCGCAGCGACTTGACCTCCGTGCCCATCAGCACGAGCCCGCACTCGTAGGTGTCGAGGACGTGGTAGTCGTGCCGCGCCTTCTTGTTCTGCGCAATCATCTTGCGCCCGGTGTCTTTTTCCTTGGCCATAGTGCGGTCATTTTCGCACTACGACCCACCCCCGAGGCCACTCAATACCGTCTCGCCCCGCTCCTGGGCCTCCGGACCCGCCCCGACGTCCGGCGTGATGCCGCTTCCCTCGACGCTGCGGCCCGCCGGAGTGCGGTAGTGCCCGACGGTCAGCTCGGCCACCGAGCCGCCCGGGAGCTTGCTGGGCATCTGCACCGCCCCCTTGCCGTAGGTCCGTGAACCGACGGTCACGGCCCTCCCACGGTCCTGCAGCGCACCGGTCAGCAGTTCGGCGGCGCTCATCGTGCCGCCGTCCACCAGGACGACCAGAGGCCGGCCGGTGTCCCCGCCGGGCTCGGCGTACAGGGCGCGCTCCTCGCCGTGCACGTCGTAGGTGGCGACGAGCCCGCCGTCCAGGAAGGCCGAGGAGGCGGTGACGGCCTCACTGACCAGACCGCCCGCGTTGGCCCGGAGGTCCAGGAGGATCCCGGCGTCCCCGGGTGCCCCGTCGACGGCGTCGCGGACCTCGGTGCCGGAACCCTTGGTGAATGCGGCGACCTTGATCAGCACGGCGGAGGAAGGGCTCCGCCCCAGGCGCCGGACACTCACCGGGTCCACGCTGAGCCGGGCCCGGCGCAGGGTCGTGGTCCAGGAGCGGCTGCCACGGCTGAGTCCGAGGACCACGGTCGAGCCCTCGGCCGCCTTCGTGCGGTCCCCGCGCAGCAGCGCGACCACTTCGGCGACGGGCCGCCTCCCGACCGTACGGCCGTCCACCGTGCGCAGCAGGTCGCCCTTGCGCACGCCCGCCCGGTCGGCCGGGCCACCGGGCTGGACCCCGGACACGGTGACCTCCCCGCGGGCCGAGCGGCGGGCGGAGATCCCCACCCCGGTGTACGAGCCGTCGAGGGCCTGCTCGAACTCCTCGTACTCCCGCTCGTCGTACACCGCGCCCCAACGGTCGCCGCTGCGGCTGACGACCTCTTCCGCGGCGTCCGTGCCCGACTTCCCGGCGGCCTCCGCCTCGGCGATCGCGTCCGCGATCTCCTCACGGTCCACGGAACCGAGGGCGGAGGACACCGAACGTGCGTTTATCTCCGTGCCGGTGCCGTCCTCACGGGGCAGCGACCCGGTGGCCGCAGCGGTCACCAGCACGCTCGCGAACACCAACGTCAGGGCCGCCCCGCGGCAGAGACCGCGGGGTTTCACATGGTACGTACGGCCCAGCATGTGGCCGAGTGTAGGACAACGCCCCGCCCGCACAGGGCTCGTTGGCCGCATGCGGGACGGGGCGTCCGTCACACCTTGAGGTACTTGCGCAGCGCGAAGAGGGCGGCGACGGCGGGCATCAGCAACCCGATCGCGAGGACCAGCGGAAGCTTCGTGAGCACCGCGTCCCAGCCGATGAAGTCGATCAGATTCAGCTTGTCCTGGAGCGCGAGGCCACCGTCGATGAGGAAGTACCGGCCGGCGAGCAGGATCACGCAGGCGAGCAGCCCGCCGATCAGGCCGGCGAAGGCCGCCTCCATGATGAACGGCATCTGGATGTAGAAGCCCGAGGCCCCGACCAGCCGCATGATGCCGGTCTCCCGTCTCCGGCTGAAGGCCGAGACGCGGACGGTGTTCACGATGAGCATCAGCGCAATGACCAGCATCAGCGCCATCAGGAAGATCGCGGCCACGTTCATGCCGTTCATCAGCTCGAAGAGGTTGTCCAGGATGCTCCGCTGGTCCTGGACGGACTGCACCCCGTCACGGCCCGCGAAGGCCGTCGCGACCACCTTGTACTTCTCCGGGTCCTTCAGCTTGACCCGGAACGACTCCTGCATCTGGTCCGGCGTGATGCTCCCGGCCATCGGCGAGTCGCCGAACTCCTCCTGGTAGTGCTTGTACGCCTCGTCGACCGTCTCGAAGAGGACCGGCTTCTCGACGGCCTCCATCTTCTCGAGGTCGGCCTTGATCTCCTTCTTCTGCTCGGCCGTGACCGCGCCCTTGGCGCACTTGGGCACGTCCTTGGCGTCGTTCTTGTTGCAGAGGTAGATCGAGACGTTGACCTTGTCGTACCAGTAGGTCTTCATCGAGCCGACCTGCTCGCGCAGCAGCAGCGCACCGCCGAACAGGGCGAGCGAGAGGGCGACGGAGACCACGACCGCGAAGGTCATCGTGAGGTTACGGCGAAGACCGACGCCGATCTCCGACAGGACGAACTGGGCGCGCATGGCGTCCTTTCAGTACTCGATGCTCGCGCAGAGGCTCAGTGCTGGTAGCCGTAGACGCCGCGCGCCTGGTCACGTACGAGACGGCCCTGCTCGAGCTCGATGACGCGCTTGCGCATCTGGTCGACGATGTTCTGGTCGTGGGTCGCCATGATCACGGTGGTGCCGGTCCGGTTGATCCGGTCCAGCAGCTTCATGATGCCCACGGAGGTCTGCGGGTCGAGGTTGCCGGTCGGCTCGTCCGCGATCAGCAGCATGGGGCGGTTGACGAACGCCCGCGCGATCGCGACACGTTGCTGCTCACCACCGGAGAGCTCACCGGGCATCCGGTCCTCCTTGCCCCCGAGACCCACGAGGTCGAGGACCTGCGGCACGGCCTTGCGGATCTCCCCGCGGGGCTTGCCGATGACCTCCTGCGCGAAGGCCACGTTCTGCGCGACGGTCTTGTTGGGGAGCAGGCGGAAGTCCTGGAACACCGTGCCCAGCTGGCGGCGCATCTGCGGCACCTTCCAGTTGGACAGTCGCGCGAGGTCCTTGCCGAGCACGTGGACCATGCCCTGACTGGCGCGCTCCTCGCGGAGGATGAGCCGCATGAAAGTGGACTTGCCGGAGCCCGAAGAACCCACCAGGAAGACGAACTCACCCTTCTCGATGTCGAGTGAGACGTCCCGGAGAGCTGGACGGCTCTGCTTCGGGTAGGTCTTGGAGACGTTGTCGAATCGGATCACGGATGCACCACGGTAGGCCGGGGGTAGGTGAGCGTGACCATACGCGAAGCCGGTGAGCACGTGCAGTCGGCGTCCGGCAATGGGGGATTTGTAACGAAAAGCGGCACAGAACGAAACGGGGCGGGCCGGGCCTTGTCCGGCGGGCCGCGCCGAAACCGGCGCGAGCTGGCACAGTGGTGGGGGGGAACGGTTGCGTTCCCCTGAGCGTTGTGCGGAGAGAACGCGAATGCGGCTCCCGCCGCGCGGGAGGAGGACTGCGCATGACCTACGACCGACTGGTGTGCGCGAACTGTGCGGCGCCCGTGAACGAGGGCCGCTGCCGTGTGTGCCGCGCGAGCCGGGAGCGGATGCAGGAGCAGGGCCCGTTCTCGGGGCTGAACCCGGCGACGCTGATAGCTCTGATGGTGATCCTGGTGGCCGCTCTGGCACTGCTGGCGCACCAGGCCGTCTGAGCCGGGCCCGAGGGCGCGCCACGTCCGCTCCACGGGGGCTGAGACGTGCGCGTACGGCCCCAGGAGCGGTTCAGGTGCACGAAAGGGCCCGGGAGGCCGTTTCGGCTCTCCCGGGCCCTTCAACGTGCGCTTACGGACGTCAGACGGCCGCGCGGCCGCCGCCGGCCAGACGCGGCAGGATGCGGAAGCCGATGCCTCCGGCGATCATCGTCGCGGCGCCGACCAGGAGGAACGTGGTCTCGGCCGCACCGGTCTCGGCGAGCTCGTCCTTGCCCTTGCTCTGCTCGACCGGCTGGTTACCGACACTGTCCGTGTCGGTGTTGTCGGCGCAGGCCGCGCCATCGGCACCGACGACGCAAGCACCACCGTCGGAACCACCCGTCGTGGCACCACCTGTCGCCGCGCCACCGTCGGAACCACCCGTCGTGGCACCACCTGTCGCCGCGCCACCGTCGGAACCACCTGTCGCGGCACCACCTGTCGCCGCGCCACCGTCGGAACCACCTGTCGCGGCACCACCTGTCGCCGCGCCACCGTCGGAACCACCTGTCGCGGCACCACCGTCAGCACCGCCATCGGCACCGCCGTCAGCGCCACCGTCAGCACCGCCGTCAGCGCCACCGTCAGCACCGCCATCAGCACCGCCATCGGCACCGCCATCAGCACCGCCATCAGCACCGCCATCAGCACCGCCATCGGCACCGCCATCGGCACCGCCATCAGCGCCACCATCGGCACCGCCATCAGCGCCACCATCGGCACCGCCATCAGCGCCACCATCGGCACCGCCATCAGCGCCACCGTCAGCGCCACCGTCAGCGCCACCATCGACACCGCCGGCACCGCTGTCGCCGCCGCCGTCGACACCGCCGGCGCCACTGTCGCCACCGCCGTCAACGCCACCGACCAGGCCCTCGGTGGATGCGTTGACCTGTGCGTCGACACCGCTCTCGTCGGCGTCGACCCCGATACCGATGCCGATGCCGACGGCCTGTGCTGCGCCCGCTGCGGTGAGCGAGGCACCTGCGGCGATAACCGCGCCGGCGGCTATACGCGCGACGCGGATCCGCGTCTTCTTCGTCATCTGTTGCTACCCCCAGTAGCTGATCTCGTCGATGGAGCAGCCCTATGCGGTCCTCGGCCCTGCGGGGTCACATGTCCGCGGGGCCACGCCGTACCGTGGTCATCCCGCCCGCCCCCGATCACGCCTGTCCCAGACATACGCGTGCTGCCCTAGCACCCTGTCCAGAGTTAAGTACTACGTCAAGGCCGTTCCGGGGCATGTGCGCCGCTATCGGACGACTTGACGGTTATTCAGGGGCCCTACTGTGACCCATTCACCACAGGTTCCCCTCATGCCGAAAATGCCCCCGTACACGCGAGAAACCCGGGCGGTTTCCCTGCCCGGGCTCAACTACCGTACGGATACGGTTACTTCTCGCTCTGCTTCCGCCAGCGGATGCCCGCCTCGACGAAGCCGTCGATCTCGCCGTTGAAGACCGCTTCCGGGTTGCCCATCTCGAACTCCGTACGCAGGTCCTTGACCATCTGGTACGGGTGCAGGACGTACGAACGCATCTGGTTGCCCCAGGAGTTGCCCCCGTCGCCCTTGAGCGCGTTCATCTTCGCCTGCTCCTCCTGGCGGCGGCGCTCGAGGAGCTTCGCCTGGAGGACGTTCATCGCGGACGCCTTGTTCTGGATCTGCGAGCGCTCGTTCTGGCAGGAGACGACGATGCCGGTGGGCAGGTGCGTCAGACGCACCGCGGAGTCCGTGGTGTTGACCCCCTGGCCGCCGGGGCCGGAGGAGCGGTACACGTCCACGCGCAGCTCGGACTCGTCGATCTCGATGTGGTCGGTCTGCTCGACCACCGGCAGGACCTCGACACCCGCGAAGGACGTCTGGCGGCGGCCCTGGTTGTCGAAGGGCGAGATCCGCACGAGGCGGTGGGTGCCCTGCTCGACGGAGAGCGTGCCGTAGGCGTACGGCACCTCCACCGCGAAGGTGGTCGACTTGATGCCGGCTTCTTCGGCGTACGCGGTCTCGTAGACCTCGGTCTTGTAGTTGTGCCGCTCGGCCCAGCGGAGGTACATGCGCTGGAGCTTCTCGGCGAAGTCCGCGGCGTCGACGCCACCGGCCTCGGCCCGGATGGTGACCAGGGCCTCGCGTGCGTCGTACTCGCCGGAGAGGAGCGTGCGGACCTCCATCTCGTCCAGCGCCTTCCGGACGGACGCCAGCTCGGTCTCCGCCTCCGCGAGCGCGTCGGCGTCGCCCTCGTCCTCGGCGAGCTCGAACATGATGCCGAGATCGTCGATACGGCTCCGCAGGGCCTCGGCCTTGCGGACCTCGGCCTGGAGGTGTGAAAGCTTGCTGGTGATCTTCTGCGCCGCCTCCGGGTCGTCCCAGAGGGACGGCGCCGCCGCCTGCTCCTCGAGCGCGGCGATGTCGGCCCTCAGCGTATCCAGGTCCAGGACGGCCTCGATCGACCCCATGGTCGAGGAGAGGGACTTCAGCTCTTCGGAAATATCGACGACTGCCACGGGTCCAGCGTAACGGGTGGGCGGGTGAACCTGGCCCTCCCCCGGACACCGGCCCCTCCCGGCCCGCTCTCAGGGGGTCGCCGGCGCCGAGTTCCGCGTGTCCTTTGGCCCCCCGCCGGAGTCGTCACCGCTGGTGGCCAGCCAGCCCCCCACCCCTATCGCCGCGCACAGGGCGACCGCGGCGAGGCCCAGGGTGATCCGGCGCTTGCGGACGGCAGCCGACTTGTTCCGGGCCGAGCCGGGGCGCGGCCTGCCGGGGGCGCGCGGGGCACGGGCCGTGCCGAGGGGGCCTCCGGAGAGTTCGTCGGGGGCGGGGACCCGCATGCTCGTATGGGTTTCCCGGTTGGAGTCCGGGGAGGAGCCGGGCACCAGGGGGACCGCGCCGCGGCGGCGGGGTTCCTCGGGGGCCGGGGTGTACTGCTGCTCGTCGTACGCCTGCGGTCCCGCCTCGTTGTCCGGCTCGTCGACGTCGAGCGGGGGTATCCCGGCCAGGAGCGGAAGCAGCTCCCGCAGCCGGGCCGCGAGCTCGGAGGCGCGCAGCCGGGAGGCCGGGGCCTTGGCCAGGCACTGGACCAGGAGCTGCCAGAGCTCTTCGGGGATGCCCGGCAGCGGGACGACCCTCTCGGTCACATGGCGGCGCAGGACGGCCCCGGGATGGCCGCCCCCGAACGGGGTGAAGCCGGCGAGGAGCTCGTAGAACACGGTCGCGAGGGCGTAGATGTCCACGGCGGCACGCGGCGGCAGGCCCTCGACTATCTCGGGGGCCAGGTAGTCCGGCGTACCGATGATCTTGGTGGACTTGGTGCGGCGCGGGGTGTCGATCAGCTTGGCGACGCCGAAGTCGGTGAGCAGCGCCGGGTGCGAACCGCCGGGGCCGAGCGGGCCCTCCATGTCGAGCAGGATGTTCTCCGGCTTGACGTCGCGGTGGACCACTCCGGCACGGTGCGCCGCCGCGAGGCCGTCGGCGACGTCCGCGATGATCGCCGCGGCGGCCTCGGGGGCCAGGCGCCGCTCCCGGTCCAGGCGGGTGCGCAGATCGGTGCCGCGCACGAGGTCCATCACCAGCGCCAGGTCGGTGCCGTCCACCACGAGGTCGCGGACGGCGACGACGTGCGGATGACCGAGCCCGAGCAGCGCGGTGCGTTCCTGCACGAAGCGGCCCACGAGCTCCTGGTCGGACGCGAGGTCCTCGCGGAGCAGCTTGATGGCGACCGGGCCCTCGGGCCCCTCGCCGAGCCACACCGTGCCGGCGCTGCCGCGCCCCAGGATCTGGTGGGCGGTGTACCGGCTGCCGATATTCCGTGCCAAGACTGCTCCCTCAGCGGCTGGCGTTGACCCCCGGTCGACAAAGTTACGCGGCGAACGGGGTGTCGCGTGCCCTGGACGGCGCCAACCTTCACTTCTGCGGGCGAATCGGCCCGCAGAAGTCGACAAAGAAACAGACTCGTGACTGTTACTGCCCGGTCGTGCCGCCGGAGCTGCTCCCGCCGAGTTCGTTGAACCAGTCGGTGACGTTGCTGATGCCGTCCCCTATGGCGTCCCAGAAGCTCTTGCCCTGGGCGATCCAGTCCTGGAGCGGGGTCAGCTCCCAGACGAGCCAGGCTGCGACGATCAGCAGCACGACCGAGACGAGGCACCCCTTGAGGCAGCCGAGACCGGGGATGCGCATCGGGTTGGCGCTGCGCTGCCTCGGCTGACGCGGGGCCGGCGGCTGGGGCGCGGGCTGCTGCGGAGGCGCGTAACTCTGCCGCTGCGGCTGCGGCGGACGCTGCTGCTGGGGCTGCTGCGGCGGCTGGTAGCGCTGGGGCTGCTGCTGCGGGTACTGCTGGGCGCGCTGCGGCTGCTGGCGCCGGGGTGGCTGGTCCTGCGGCGGCTGCTGGCGCTGGGGGCGGCGGCGCAGCGGGTCCTGGCTCGGGTCGAGGTACTGGACCTGCGTCTGCTCGTTACGGTCCCGGGCGGCCCGGAGCTGTGACTGCCAGGGGTGCGGCCCGTCGGGTCCCGGAGGGCCGTCGGGACGCGGCGGCACGGGCGGCAGCACCGCGGTCGGATCGGCCTGGCCGCCCCCGCCCGGGGTCTGCTGCATCACGCTGGTCGGAGCCGCCGGGTCGTACGAACCCGCGTTGCTCGGCAGGACCTGGGTCGGGTCGGCCGCGCCCGGGGTGTCCGGGACGGCGGCGGGCGCCGGGTCGGGGGCGAGCAGGGCGCCCACCCCCTCGGCGGCGGCGATCTGCGCGGAGTTCGCGTGCACGCCGATACCCGCGCCCACGGTACGCAGCGCACGCGCGAGGTTCACGGCGCTGGGCCGCTGGTCCGGGTCCTTGCGCAGGCAGCGCTCGATGACCGTCCACAGCGGCTCGGGTACGGTGCCGGGACGCCGGGGCTCCTCGCTGAGGTGCCGGTGCAGGACCTCCAGGGCGGTGCCCCCGGCGAACGGCGGGCGGCCGGTGACCAGCTCGTACAGCAGGATGCCGGCGCCGTAGATGTCCACGGCGGAGGTCTGCGGACGGCCCTCGGCGGACTCGGGCGCCACGTAGGCGGGCGTGCCGACGAACTCATGGGTCCGGGTCAGCCCCGGGGAGTCCGCGAGACGTGCGATACCGAAGTCGGTGAGCATCGGCGTCATGCCGCCGTCGCGCTCGTCGAGCAGCACGTTGGCGGGCTTCAGGTCGCGGTGCACGACACCGTCGGCGTGGCTCGCGGCCAGCGCGTCCGCGATCTGCGCGGTGAGCAGCGCGGCGGCGACCGGGGTGAGCGGGCCGTTCTCGCGCAGGTAGCGGTGCAGGTCGGGACCGTCGACCAGATCCATCACCAGGGCGAGCAGATCACCCTCGACGACGAGGTCCCGGGTACGCACGATGTTCGCGTGGGTGAGCCGCAACAGCACCGAGCGCTCGCGCAGGAACCGCATCACGACGTCCGCGTCGTTGGCGAGCTCCTCCTTGAGCACCTTGATCGCAACGGTCTCGCCGGGCTGCCCGGCGACGGCCGCCTCGGCGCCCGCGGTCTCCCGCTGGCGGGCTCGCCAGACGGTGCCCGTGGCGCCGCGTCCGAGCGGCTCCTCGAGCAGGTACTTGCTGCCGACTGGCCGCACGTCACGCGCTCCCTGCTGATCGTTGTGCTTGCGGGTCCCCCGGGGCCCGCCCAGATGTCCCGGCCCACTCTAGTGCCGCCGTACGGGGTACCGGTCGGTCATCCTCCGGTCGTGTGCCGCCGCTGCGTGCACGGGAAGACGCCTCCACGGAGGAGTTGGTTGCCGAACGAGTGTGCAGCACCTCCCCGGCAGGACCAAGCAGGCACTTTTGCACCCACACTCGGCCATTCAAGATCACTTAGCGGTCACTCCCGGGCGTGTTGTCGGTGTCAGGTGCGAGGATGCCTCCAGCACGGAGCTGCGGGGTCAAAGCCCCACCCTCCGTGATGACCTGTACCGGACGGGCGCGTCCGTGCCGGGTGGGGGGAATCACAGGGCATCTCCCCTGCCGGGCACCCCGCGCAGAAGGGACCGCTGACGGCGATGCAGATCCGGCTGACCGTCCTCGCGCCGCGCAGCGGCCAGACCCCCGCGCGAGCCTGCGACGTGCTCGTGACCGCGCCCGCCGGGACGGCTCTCGCGGCCGTCGCCTCCGGCCTGGCCGCGGCGGTGTCCGGCCCTGAGGGCTCACAGGGCGGCGGCGCCGTCGTGCTGTACGCCGGGCGCGAGCGGCTCGATCCGCAGCGCTGCGCCCTCGGCGAGCCGCCCCTGGTGGACGGCACGGTGCTCTCGCTCCAGGTGCCCGGCGACAACGAGGCGGCCGACGACGCCGTCCCGGCGCAGCTGCATGTGATCGCGGGGCCGGACGCGGGCGGAGTCCATCTGCTGCACGGGGGACAGATCCGGATCGGCCGCTCCGCCGAGGCGGACGTCCCTCTCGACGACCCCGACGTCTCACGGCTGCACTGCGCCGTGACGGTCTCGGACGACGGCCGGGTGTCCGTCGCGGACCTGGGCTCCACCAACGGCACCTCGCTGGACGGCACGGAGATCCACGACCGCCCGGTCCGGCTGGTCCCGGGCGCCCTGCTGCGGCTGGGCGAGTCCACGCTCCGGCTCACGCACGGCTCACGCACGCCCGCCCTGACGACGACGCCGGACGGCGAGGGGCACCTGCGGGTGGCCCGCGCGGAGACGGCGGCGGGCGGCCCGGGCACGGCCGGAGAGCCTGCCCCCGGCCCGGCCGGTGACGGGGGACACGGCCACGCCCGCAGCCCTGCCCCCGGCCACGGCTCCCCCGGGGCCCACGGGAGCGGCCTGTCCGGCCGCTGCGCACCCCAGGACGAACCCCTTGCGCAGGTCACCCACGGCCGCGGCGCCGCGCTCGCCCCGGAGGACGCCCCCAGACGGGGTGGCATAGGCGCCTGGGCACGGCGGTTCAAGGGCGGCAAGGAGGAACGGGAGCACGCGGTACCGGCCGCCGGGCCGGAACCCGCGTCCGCCCCGCACGCCCCCTCCGCGCTCCTCCGCTCCCCCTCCGCGCCGGCCGGGACCTGGCCGGACCCCGCGACCGTGCTCCTCACGGCGCTCGGCCCCGGCCCCCGTCTGTGGGAGCGGGACACCGCACACCCCGAGGCCCTCGTCGTACGGCTCGGTACGGCGGACCGGGCCGACCTGCCCGGCGTACCGGTCACCGTGGGACTGCGGGAGGCCGGTTCGCTCGGGCTCGCGGGTCCGCGGGACCGGCTGTCCGGGCTCGCCCGCTCGACGGTGGCGCAGCTCGCCGCGCTGCACTCCCCGTTCGACCTGGAGATCGTGCTGATCAGCACGGACCGGGCCAGGGGCCAGGAGGAGCGGCGGCGCGAGTGGTCCTGGCTCGGCTGGCTGCCCCATCTGCGCCCCATGCACGGCCAGGACTGCCGCCTGCTCCTCGCGTACGACCGCGAACAGGCGGGTGCCCGTGCCTCGGAGCTGGTCCGCCGCATGGAGGACGGGCCGCTGGGGCCCGGCTGGGCGAGCGCCGACCCGGCCGCCGTGTCCGAGGCGGCCCGGCGTCACACCGGGCCGTACACCGTGGTGATCGTGGACGGCGATCCCGGCTCCTCGGCCCTGCGTGAGACCACGGCCGGCCTGGCCGGCGCCGGGGCGGCCAACGGGATCCACCTGATCTGCCTGGCCGAGACCCCGGCCGCCTCCCCGACGTCCCCGGTCGCCGCGACCTACGACACCGCGTGCCGGGCCTCGATCGCTTTCCGCGAGTGCGGCGCCGTCGCCATGCTGAGCGGTGATGTCGCGACCGCACTGCGGCTGCTGCGCACGGCGGGCGGCCGGGCGGCGGGCCACGGCACCGTCGCCACGGTGGACGCCGTGTCGGCGGCCTGGGCCGAGAGGTTCGGCCGCGCCCTCGCCCCGCTGCGCGACGAGGGCGCGGCCCCGCTGCCCGGCCGGCCCATGGCGGCCACCCTGCCCCCGTCCGCCCGTCTGCTGGACGAGCTGGGGCTGGCCAGGGCCACCCCGGCCTCCCTGATGGCGCGCTGGGCGTCCGCGGCCGAGGAGCAGCCGGGCGCGACGGTGCGCATGGCCACGGCCGCGCACGGAGCCGCGGCCCCGGAGACGGCGGACTCCGGCCGCACACTGAGCACCGGGCCCCGGGTGGGCCCGCAGCGCGAGTCCCCCGACTCGGGGGGCGCCTCCTTCCGGAGCGGCGGGCCGGCCGGCTCGGGATCGGGCCGCTCCGCCCACGTTCCCGCGGCCGGCAGCGGCTCCCCCCGGATCGGCGCGCAACGCCGCGACGGCGGCGGCACGGGGACCGGGCCCGCCGCCGCGTCCTCCGGCCGTGCGGGACGCCCCGTGATCGTGCTCGGCGCCGGCCCCCGGGGCCCCCTCTCCGTCGATCTGGCCGACGAGGGGCCGCACCTGCTGGTCGAGGGGCCTGCGGGCAGCGGCCGTACGGAGCTGTTGCGTGCCGTCGCCGCCTCCCTGGCGTCCGCCGCCCGCCCCGACCGGCTCGGCATCCTCCTCATCGACGGGGCGGGCGGCGAGCACGGACAGCGCGGAGAAGGGCTGCTCCCCTGTACGGAGCTGCCGCACGTCCTCGCACATCTGGTGGCCTCCGAGCCCGTGCGGATGCGGGAGTTCGCCCAGGCGCTGGCGGGCGAACTGAAGCGCCGGGCGGAGCTGCTCGGCACGCTGGACTTCGCGCAGTGGCACGCGCGGTACGAGGCATCGCAGGGGCCGGCCGACCGCCGGCCCCACGGCGCCGCCGAGCAGCGCGGTGACCTCGAATCGCCTGCCACCGGCACTCTGCGGCTGCGGCCCGCCGCGGCCCGCCCGGTGGTCCCCGGGCCGTCCCCCCTTCCCCGGCTGGTCGTCCTGGCGGACGACTTCGACGCCCTGGTCGCCCCGGCACTCGGCAGCCCCGGCCGCCCGTCCGCCGGGTCCGTCGTCCGGGTGCTGGAGGCCGTGGCCAGGGAGGGCGGGCGTCTCGGCGTCCACCTGGTCGCCACGTCCGCCCGCCCGGACCGCACCGAGGACACGGAGCTGGCCCGGGGTGCGCGGCTGCGCATCGTGCTCGATCCGCCCGTCGTCCCCCCGTCGCCGGACGAACCGGCGCCGGGCCGGGGGCGTCTGGGACATCCGGACGGCCGGGTGACGCCGTTCCAGGGCGGCCGGGTCACCGGCCGCATCCCGCGTACGGCGACCCTGCGCCCCACCGTCGTACCGCTGGAGTGGGAGCGGATGGGGGATCCGCCGACCCGCCGTCCGGTCCGCGAACTGGGCAACGGGCCCACCGACCTCGCTCTGCTGGCCAGCGCCCTGGAGAGGGCGGCCCGTTCGGTGAACGCGGAACCGCTCCCTCCGCTGATCCCCTGATCTCCTGGTCCCCGGTCCCCTGGGCCCCGCGCGCCCGATCAGCGTCATGATCTGAGTCACGAGCCCATCACGATCAACGAGTTGACGTGAGCGGCGGTATTGCGGCCCCGGTGCGCCGGGCATAGGACTGTGCGCACGGACGACGTGAACCGCACGATGTGAGACGTGAACGGCACCGCAGGGCACCCTCGTCGGTGCAGGCCACGCTCATGCGCGCGCAGGAGAGACGGGGCAGGGATGCGCACAACCCTTCGCATGCGTAGGGCCGCACTGGTGTTCACCGCGATCGGGGCACTGGCCCTCACCGGGTGCAGTGGCGACGGCGGCGACAAGGACAAGGCCGGCGGGGAGACCGGCAAGAGCACGGACAGTCCGTCGACCGTCGATCTCCCGAAGCTCGAGGGCGAGAAGATATCGGTGGCCGCGGTCTGGACCGGACCCGAGCAGGCCAACTTCACCAAGGTCCTCGACGAGTTCGAGAAGCGGACGGGAGCCACGGTCACCTTCGTCCCGGCGCAGGACCCGATCGTCAACTTCCTCGGTACGAAGATCGCGGGCGGCCAGCCCCCGGACGTCGCGATGCTCCCGCAGGTGGGCGCCATCCAGCAGGCCGTGGCGAAGAAGTGGGCCAAGCCGGTGGGCGCGGAGGCGAGGGCGCAGCTGGGCCAGAACTACGCGAAGGTCTGGCAGGACCTCGGCGCGGTCGACGGCACCCAGTACGGCGTCTACTTCAAGGCGGCCAACAAGTCCCTGATCTGGTACAACGCCCAGGCGTTCGAGAACGCGGGCGCGAGCGAGCCGAAGACCTGGAAGGACTTCCTCGCCACGGCCGAGACGGTCTCCGCCTCCGGTGTCACCCCGGTCTCGGTCGGCGGCGCGGACGGCTGGACCCTCACCGACTGGTTCGAGAACGTCTACCTCTCCCAGGCCGGCCCGGAGAAGTACGACCAGTTGGCCAAGCACGAGATCAAGTGGACCGACCCCTCCGTCAAGAACGCCCTGACCACGCTCGCCGAACTCTTCGGCAAGCCGAGCCTGATCTCCGGCGGCGCCGACGGCGCGCTGCAGACCGAGTTCCCGGTGTCGGTCACCCAGACGTTCACCGGCGGTGACCAGCCCAAGGGTGCGATGGTCTTCGAGGGCGACTTCGTCTCCATCAACATCGCGCAGACCGAGGCGAAGATCGGCACGGACGCCAAGGTGTTCCCGTTCCCGGCGGTCGGTGCCGAATCCCCCGTGGTCACGGGTGGTGACGCGGCCGTGGCGCTGAAGGACGGCAAGGGCGCCCAGGCGTTGCTGACCTGGCTCGCCTCGATCGACGCGGCCAGGATCTGGGCCGAGGCCGGCGGGTTCATCTCGCCGAACAAGGCCCTGGACGCGGCCGCGTACCCGAACGACGTGCAGCGCAAGATCGCCGAGGCGCTGATCGCCGCCGGTGACGACGTCCGGTTCGACATGTCCGACCAGGCCCCGCAGTCGTTCGGCGGGACGCCCGGCAAGGGTGAGTGGAAGATCCTCCAGGACTTCCTCAAGAACCCGAAGGACATCGCGGGGACTCAAGCCGAGCTGGAGTCCGACGCGGCCAAGGCGTACACGAGCTGACGGGATGACCACAGCGGCAGCGGGAGGCGCCGGAAGCGCGCCTCCCGCCGACAAGCGTCCTGGTACGGGCACGGGCAGGCACCCACGCGGAAGCGTGACCGGCACCCGGAGGGCCGTCGCGGCGGCGTTCCTGCTGCCGGCCCTGGTGCTGCTCGGCTCCCTCGTCGTCTATCCGATCGTGTACTCCGTCTACCGCTCGTTCCTCGACCAGTCCGGCACCGGGTTCGTGGGCCTGGACAACTACAAGGCGCTGTTCACGGACGACACCATCCGCACGGCGGTCAAGAACAACGCGGTCTGGGTCGTGTTCGCGCCGACGGTCGCCACGGTGCTGGGGCTGATCTTCGCCGTGCTCACCGAGAGGATCCGGTGGGGGACGGCGTTCAAGCTGATCGTCTTCATGCCGATGGCGATCTCCATGCTGGCCGCCGGCATCATCTTCCGACTGGTGTACGAACAGGCGCCCGAGCGCGGTGTCGCCAACGCCGTGGCCGTAGGGGTGCACGACACGTTCGCGCAGTCCTCGAGTTTCCCGAAGGCGCATCCGCTGCCCGTGCATCCGCTGAAGGCCGGTGGCGGCGGTTCCTTCGTGACGAAGGAGACGGTGCGGGCGGGTCAACCGGTGAGCCTGCCGCTGGTCGGTGTGGTGCCGGCGAAGATGCCGGACGACGCGAAGTCCGCGAAGGCGGCCACCGCGTCGGGTGAGGGCATCACCGGTACGGCCTGGCTCGACTTCACCAAGGGCGGCGGCGGCAGACCCAACGTCGTCGATCCGAAGGAGCTCGGCCTCAAGGGCATCACCGTCGAGGCGGTGAAGGACGGCAAGGTCGTCGCCTCTGCGACGGCCGGCGCGGACGGGGTGTTCACCCTGCCCGCCTCGGCCGACGGGTCCCTGCTCCGGCTGCCGGCGGACAACTTCCGGGAGCCGTACAACGGTGTGGACTGGCTCGGTCCGTCCCTCGTGACGCCCGGGATCATCGGCAGCTACGTCTGGATGTGGGCCGGCTTCGCGATGGTGCTGATCGCCGCCGGACTGGCGGGCCTTCCGCGTGAACTCCTCGAAGCGGCGCGGGTGGACGGCGCGAACGAGTGGCAGGTGTTCCGCCGGATCACGGTGCCGATGCTGGCACCCGTGCTCGCGGTGGTCCTGGTCACCCTGATGATCAACGTCCTGAAGATCTTCGACCTGGTCTTCATCATCGCGCCGGGCTCCTCCCAGGACGACGCCAACGTCCTGGCCCTCCAGCTGTACCGCTCCTCGTTCGGCACGGACGCGGATCTCGGGGTCGGCAGCGCCATCGCCGTGCTCCTGCTGCTGCTGGTGATCCCGGTGATGCTGTTCAACATCCGCCGCATGCGGAAGGAGGGGCGCCGATGACGACGACCGAGGCAGTACAGGCCGAGAAGGTCTCCCGGGCCGGGTCTGCCACAGAGGCCAGGCAGTCCCTCGGTGCGCGGATCGCCGCCCGGGCGGGTGGCGGTGCCATGCGGGTCTTCCTCATCCTGGTGGGCCTGTTCTGGCTGATGCCGACCATCGGGCTGCTGCTCTCCTCGCTGCGCGGCGCCGAGGACATCGCGGCGACCGGCTGGTGGAAGGTCTTCACCGCCCCCTCCGAGCTCACCTTCGACAACTACCAGCGCCTGCTGGACAACTCGACCATCACCGATTCCCTCTTCAGCACGGTCATGATCACCGTCCCGTCCACCTTCCTGGTGGTCGTCATCGGCTCGTTCGCCGGTTACGCCTTCGCGTGGATGGACTTCCCCGGCCGCGACTGGTGGTTCCTGGTGGTGGTGGGACTGCTGGTGGTCCCCGTGCAGGTCGCCCTGATCCCGGTGTCCGAACTCTTCGGCGCCATCGGGATCTTCGAGACGACCTTCGGTGTGATCATGTTTCACACGGCGTTCGGCCTGCCGTTCGCCATCTTCCTGCTGAGGAACTTCTTCGCCGAGATCCCGCGTGAGCTGCTGGAGGCCGCACGGCTGGACGGCGCGGGTGAGATCCGGTTGTTCACCCGGGTCGTGATGCCGCTCGGCGGCCCCGCGATCGCCTCGCTCGGGATCTTCCAGTTCCTCTGGGTGTGGAACGACATGCTGGTCGCTCTGATCTTCGCGGACTCGGAGTCCCCGCCGATCACCGTGGCCCTCCAGCAGCAGGTCCGGCAGTTCGGTAACAACATCGACGTGCTGGCGCCCGGCGCCTTCGTGTCCATGGTGATTCCGCTGGCGGTGTTCTTCGCCTTCCAACGGCAGTTCGTCTCCGGGGTGATGGCCGGCGCCGTCAAGTAACGGCGGTGGCCGACAGCATCACCGGACATGGGTTCGTCAACATCGGAGCGGCCCGATCACCCGCGATCGGGCCGCTCTACCGCGCTTTTCCCCCGAATGCCACACCTCGCGTAACCACGTCACTCCATCGGCCGTTTGCGGGCCACCTGCCCGCCCGCGAGCGCCCCCTGGATGTGTTGTGCCCCGGTTCAGTGTCATCGTGCCCGCGTACCGGGTCCAGGCGTATCTGCACGCGTGTCTCGACTCCGTGCTGAACCAGTCCTTCAAGGACTACGAGATCATCGTGGTCGACGACTGTTCACCGGACGCCTGCGGCCCGATCGCCGATGAGTACGCCGTACGCGACCCCCGGGTCAGCGCCGTCCACCTTCCGCACAACTCCGGTCTCGGACCTGCCCGCAACGCCGGGGTGGCCCGGGCGGCCGGGGACTACCTGCTCTTCCTCGACGGCGACGACACCTTCGCCCCCGAGGCGCTCCAGGCCATCGCCGACCGGCTGGAGGCCACCGGCGACCCCGATGTCCTGGTCTACGACTACGCCCGTACGTACTGGTCGGGCGAGAGCGTGCGCAACACCTTCGCCCAGCACCTCGCCGAGACCGGCCCCGCCTCCTTCCGGCTCGCGGACCGGCCCGAGCTGCTCAAGGTCCTGATGGTCGTCTGGAACAAGGCGTACCGCCGTGAGTTCATCGAGGCCGAGGGCTTCACCTTCCCGCCCGGTTACTACGAGGACACTCCCTGGACCTACCCGGTGCTGATGGCCGCCGGGTCGATCGCCGTGCTGGACACCGTCTGCGTGGGTTACCGCCAGCGGCGGCGGGGCAACATCCTCTCCACCACCACCCACCGGCACTTCGACGTCTTCGACCAGTACGACCGGGTCTTCGCCTTCATCGACGCCCGCCCCGAACTCGCCGTCTGGCGCCCGGTGATGTTCCGCCGGATGCTCGACCACTTCTCGACGCTCTTCACCTCCAGGGGCCGGCTGCCGCGCGGGACCCGGGCACAGTTCTTCCGCCGCGCCCGCTCCCACTGCCGCCGCTACCGCACTCCCGGCGCCCCCGTGCCCCGCCGCGCCCGGCTGCGGCACGCGCTTTTCCGGCTGGGTGCCCATCGCACGTACCGCCTCCTGTGGGCCGCGCAGCGGCTGCGCGGCCGGCTCGGGCGCGCGGCCACGACGGCGCACCGGGCGGTACGCGGAGCGGTGCTCCAGCTGCACTACCGCGTACAGCTGCGCCTGCCCCTGCGGAGCGAGGACGCCGTGTTCGCCGCCTACTGGCACCGCGGCTACACCTGCAGTCCCGCGGCGCTGGAGGCCACGGCCAGGGCCCTCGTCCCCGGGCTGCGCACCTCCTGGATCTGCCGCCCGGAGGACGCCCACACGGTGCCCGACGCGACCCGTGTGCTGCACCCGGGTACGGCCGCGTACTGGACGGCTCTGGCACGCTCCAGGTATCTCGTGAACAACGTCAACTTCGACCGCAGACTCGTGAAGAGACGAGGCCAGGTGCTGGTGCAGACACACCACGGGACGCCCCTGAAGACCATGGGCACCGACCTCGTGCACCGCCCGGCCGCGGCAGGCTCCATGGATTTCGCGCAACTGCTGCGCAACGTCGACAAGTGGGACTTCTCGCTCTCGGCCAACCAGCACTCCACCCTCGTGTGGGAGCGCGCCTACCCGTCCGGCTACACGACGCTGGAGTACGGCAGTCCCCGCAACGACGTCTTCCACCACGCGGGCCCCGAACAGGTCGCACGGCTGCGCGAGCGCCTGGGCGTCCCGCAGGGTGGCACCGCCCTGCTGTACGCGCCGACCCACCGTGACTACCGGCGCGCCCAGCAGCACCCCCTGGACCTGGAGCGGCTGGTCCGCGTCCTGGGACCGCGCTTCGTGATCCTGGCCCGCTCCCACTACCTGGACGCGACGGCCCGGGCGACCGCCGGCCACACCCGGCACCCACGGGTCATCGACGTCAGCGCGTACCCGTCCGTGGAGGAGCTCTGTATCGCCTCCGACGGGCTGATCACGGACTACTCGTCACTGATGTTCGACTACGTCAACCTGGACCGGCCGGTCGTCCTGCACCTGGAGGACGCGCAGGCCTACGAGGCGGCCCGTGGCACGTACTTCGATCCGGCGGTCTTCCCGCCCGGGGCGGTGGCCCGTGACCAGGAGGAGCTGCACGAGATCTTCGCCACCGACCACTGGCGCGGGCCCCGCTCCGCGCAGCGCCGGGCAGCCTTCCGGGCCCGTTTCTGCCCGTACGACGACGGGCACGCGGCGGAGCGGGTGGTGCGCCGTGTCTTCCTGGACGACACCTCGGGCATGCCCTTGCCCGCCCCGCTGACGGGCCGTGGGCGCACCGGGGTCCCGCGGCAGGTGCCGGTACGGGAGTACACCGGCGGGTGAGACCCGGGCCCCGGCAGGCGCCGGGGCCGGAGAGGACCCGCTCCGGGGGGGCCGGTCAGCGCTCCAGGAAGGCGAACAGCTCTTCCCAGCGGTCCATGATCTCCGCCTCGGAGAACCGCTGGACGTTGGTCCGCGCCCGGTCCCCCATCGCGTCCCGCAACCGGGGGTTCCCGGTGAGCCGGAGCAGCCGGTCGGCGAGCGCGCCGATGTCACCGGCGGGCGCGAGCAGTCCGTCCTCACCGTGGCGCACGATCTCCCGTACGCCCGGCGCGCAGTCGAACGCCGCACACGGCACCCCGCTCGCCATCGCCTCCAGCAGCGCGAGCGGAAAGCCCTCGCCGCGCGAGGACTGCACGAAGACGGAGGACGCGGCGAGCGCCCCGGGGACGTCGTCCGTGCGTCCCCGCCACTTCACCGAGGAGTCGAGCCCCAGGCCGGTGCACTGCGCCCTGAGGTCCGTCTCGTCCGCACCCGTCCCGTACACGTCCAGCCGCCAGTCCGGGCGCAGCGGAGCCACCAGAGCCCAGGTGTCCAGAAGCATGTCGATGCCCTTCTGGTCGGTGAGCCGGCCGATGCTCGCGACCGACTTCTCACGGCGCGGGGACGGCACCTCGGGCAGCGCGGCCAGCGCGTTGGGCATGAAACCGACGTTGTTCATCCCGTCGCCCGCCCACTTGTCGGCGTCCTCCTCCGTGAGGACGAGCCAGCGCTCCAGCGACGGGTAGTGGTTCTTGATCCATCGGTAGCGGTGGCTCGCCCGGGAGTAGTCGTAGGACTCATGGCTCATCCCGATGACCCGCAGACCGCCGGTGTCCGCCTCGCCGACCCACTCCATGGCCCAGACCTGGCTGACGATCACCACCCCGCCGGGCCCGGCGGTCCGGAAGATCTCCGAGAGCCGGTCCACGGCACGCCGTTTCCGGACCACGCGGGCGGCCTCGGCGCGCCGGGCGGCGATCCGGAAGCGGTCCCGCAGCCCCTTCGCCGCCCAGGGCGTCAAAGGGTGCGCCGGATACAGGGCGGTCACGGGGTGGCCGGGCGGGTCGGGCAGGGCCATCTTCCGCTCGGCGGCGTAGACACCGATGGTGTGGACCCGGTGTCCCGCCTCCTGGAACAGCTGGGCGGTCCGGTGCATCCAGCCGGTCACCCCGCCGAGTTCGTCGGTGCTGTTGGAGACGATGAAGACGTCACGGCTGCGGCTCATCGGCCGGCCTCCCCGGTCGGGACGGTGCGGGACGGGACGGTGTGCCGGGCGAACACGGTGTCCACGACCGCCCGGGCCGCGTCCCCGCGTTCGTAGCCGCCGAACTCCTCGGCGAAGGCCGCGCGTGCCTCCTGGAAACCGGTGTCCGCGGTCTTCAGCCGGGACAGCACGGCGAACAGCTCCTCCTCGGTCGCCGTCACCGGTCCCGGCGCCTTCTCCCGCAGGTCGAAGTAGCTGCCCCGCTCAGCGGCGTAGTCGTCGAGATCGGGGGCGAACAGGACGATCGGGCGGTCCAGGAGCGCGTAGTCGAACATGATCGACGAGTAGTCCGTGACCAGGACGTCGGCGAGCGTGAGGAGTTCGCTCACGTCGTGGTGGCGCGACACGTCCACGACCGTCCCCGGCGGGCAGGCCGGCAGGCTCGCCGCCTCCAGGTAGTGCGCCCGCACCAGCAGCGTGTACGTGTCACCGAAGCGCTCGGCGAAGCGCGCCGCGTCCAGCAGGAGCCGCTGCCGCTTGCGCCCGCCCGGCCCGCCCCGGAAGGTCGGCGCGTACAGCACGACCTTCCGGTGGTCGGGCAGACCGAGCTCGGCCGCGAGCGCCGGACGGGGCAGCCGCCCCTCGGCCTCGTCCCGGGCACGCGCGGCGAACAGGGCGTCGTTGCGGGGGTATCCGGTGCGCAGCAGTGTCCGCTCGGGCAACCGGTAGGCACGGGCCAGTGTGCGCTCGTCGTGCTCGGACCGCACGAGGAAGTGGTCGAAGCGGTTCACGGCCTGCTGGAGCCGCGCACGCTGCGGTGCGTTCTGCATGCGCACCCGGGTCTCGTCGAACCCCATGCGCTTGTACGCCGAGCCGTGCCAGGTCTGCAGATAGGTCGTGCCCGACGGCTTGTCGAGGTGCTGCGGGAACCCCTGGTTGTCGACCCAGTACTCCGCACGGGCCAGGGCCCACAGATAGCGCCAGGACCAGCGACGCACGAGCCTGGCGTCCGGAGGGAAACCTGCCGGGGAGTCGGCGTACGCCCAGACGCAGCGCAACCGGAGCCCCCGGGCGCGCACCTCCTCGTGGACGGCCCGGGGGCTGTCGCCGTAGCAGGTGCCCATGTGGCTCTCGAAGACGACGGAACCCCTGCGCACGGGCAGCCGGAGCAGCCAGGAGCGGTAGACGGAGACCTTGAAGCCCCTGGCGTGCAGGCGGTCCCGGCGTCTGCGCAGGGCCCGCAGCAGGAGCCTGGCCCGGCGGGCCGGGCGGAAGTGGGTGGCGTAGTGGACCAGTCGGCGGACCGTGCGGGCGGGCCGGTGACGGGCTTCGAGGCGGAGCGCCAGATGGTCCCGGAGCGTGATGTAGGGCTGCCAGGTGTCCCCGGCCGCCCTGCCCAGCCGGGGCAGGGCGGGGGAACGATCCGCCGGACCGACGAGGTCGTGGGCGGCGAACAGATCACTCACCGAGCGGGTCCGGCCGTCCTCCACCACCATGCGCACGTCCCACACCCCGTCGCGGGGGCCGAGGGGGCGCAGCAGACCGGTGAGGTCGGTGCGGGCGGACCAGCTGATCCCGGTGGCGTCGGGCCGCAGCTCCCCGACCGGGGCCCGGAACGCGCGGGAGCCGTCGCGTACGCGGAACTCCAGATGGGCCGTGAGGGGACCGTCCGGGGCGGGCCCGGTGTGCTCGGGCAGGACGAGCCGGCCTTCGAGCAGGACCCCGCGGCCGCCGGCCTCGTAGCGGGTGAGCCGGTTCATCAGCTTCAGCTCGCCGAACGTGCGGTACTGGTGACCGAGTTCGGTGACGTCCAGCACGGGATCGGGGCCGCCCGGCCAGTAGACCCGTCCCTCGTCCCCGACGGTGAGGGGCGCGGCCACGGTGCCCCGTCTGCGCAGCGCGTACGCCGCCGTGAGCACCTCGTCGGCGTCGCCCCGCTCCAGCATCCGGACGCCGACGCGCTCGGCGGGCGGGAGGGTGAGCAGGGCCGGCTCCGGGACGCGGCCGGGCAGCACCCGGGCCGCCGTCGCCGCGACGCGTTCGCGTGCGGCGGCGGGCAGCTCGGGGAAGGTGCGCACCAGCGGCACGAGGTGGTCGAGCAGGAAGGCGCGTTCCCGCTCCTCGCACAGTTCCGCCGACCCCTGGGCCAGCAGCACACGGCACACGCGCCGGTGCGCCTCCACGAGCCCGGCGAGGTCCCGGCCGGCGTCGGGCACGGCACGCCCGGAGACGATCCGGCGGCGTACGAGTGCGACACGGCCGACCACGGCCGCGGCCAGGGGGCCGAACAGGATCCCGCTGTGGGTGAGGTCCTCGTCGTAGCGCAGCGCGTGCCGCTCCAACGCCGCGCGCCGCAGGCAGAATCCGGTCACCAGGGCGTCGCGCACCGTGAGTTCGGGTGCCTCGGTGAACCGGGCGACGGTGCGGGAGCGGAGGAACAGCGGGTGCTGCCAGGAGGGTTCCCGCTCCTTCGCGCCGTCCCCGGTGAGCCGGCTCCAGCGCCCTGCGACCAGGTCGGCGCGGGTGCGCGCCCCTGCCTCCCAGAGGTTGCGGCAGGCGTGCCGCTGGAGGCGCTCGCCGGTGTCGAGCACGAGGACGTACGTGCCCCGCGCCGCGTCCAGTCCGGCGTTGCGCAGCGAGGCGACGGCGTCCTTGCCGGGGTCGAGCACACGGATGTGGTCCGGGGCGCGCCCGGCGAGCGATGCCGCCGCCCTCCGCAGGGCGGCGGGCGCGCCGGCGGGCAGGACGACGAGGGCCTCGACGGCGCGCAGACTCTGGTCGAGCACGGACTCCACGGATGCCGTCAGTGTGTCCTCGCCTCCCTCCGCAGCGGTGACCACACAGCTGAAGTCGGGTGTGCTCATGCCCGCACCCCCTGCAGCATCCGGTCCACGACCCGTACGGCCGCCGTCCCGTCGTCGAGGTCGCAGAAGGACTCGCGGAAGGCGGCGTACGCCTCCCGGTGGCCCGCCGTGGCGCTCTCCGGGTCGCGCAGGGCCTCGACGACGGCCGCCGGGTCGGTGATCAGCGGGCCGGGCGCCCGGTTCTCGAAGTCGAAGCAGAAGCCGCGCAGGGTGTCGCGGTAGTGCTCCAGGTCGTAGGTGTGGAAGAGCATCGGCCGGCCCGTCTGCGCGAAGTCGAACATCAGGGACGAGTAGTCGGTGACCAGCACATCGCTGATCAGCATCAGCTCGGCGGCATCGGGATGGCGCGAGACGTCCCGGACGAAGTCGTTCTCCGGGACGCTCCCGCCGACCAGGTAGTGACGGCGCACCAGCAGGACATGGCCGTCCCCGAGCGCCTTCCGCGCCTGGTCGAGGTCCAGCTGGAGATCGAGTCCGTACCGCCCGCCCTGCTTGGGCCGGTCCTCCCGCCAGGTGGGGGCGTACAGGATGACCCGTTTCCCGTCCGGCACGCCGAGCGACCTCCGGACGGCGTCGGCGACCTTCGCCCGGTCGGCGGCGTACAGCAGGTCGTTGCGCGGATAACCGCACTCGATGACCTCGCCCGTGTACCCGAACGCACGGCGCAGGACGGGCGTGGAGAAGCGGTTCGGCGAGACGAGCACGCTCCACTGGGCGGCACGCCGTGGCATGGACTCCATGTAGGCGGTGTCCGCGAAAGCGGTCCCCGCCAGGTCACGGCCGATCCGCTTGAGCGGGGTGCCGTGCCAGGTCTGGACGACGCACTGCCCCTCGGACCGCTCGAACCACTCGGGCAGCTGGGTGTTCGTGACGATCCACCGGCTGCGGGCCAGCGCGTCGTGCCATTCGGCACTGTGCAGGGCCACGGCCCTGACCCCGGCGGGCACCGCCGCCTGCTGGTCCCGCACCACCCACAGGTGCTCCACACGGATGCCGCGCCGGGCCAGCTCCTCGTGGACGGCACGGGGCGAGTCGGAGTACTGGCGGCCGTCGAAGCTGGAGTACAGCACGGTGTCCCACAACTCCCTTCCACGCAGGCCCGCATACCGCTCACGCAGCCGGCGCTGTCCGTACGCCCCCCGGTCCTCCGGCGGCAGGGCACTGCCCGAGTGCAGACAGAGCCGGTCGTGGAAGCGCCTCTCCAGGGTGAAGCGGCGCCCTCCCGCTTCGCGCCCCAGCGGCAGCCCGGCGTGCAGCTGGTGCACCACGCGCAGCGGCAGATAGCGCTCCGGATCCCTTTCCCCCCGCTCCCGGAGGAAGGGGTACCACCGGCCCTCGGCGAGCGGCAGCGCCCCGCCCGGCCCGCCGACGGCCTCGGGAGCCAGCCCCGTGCGGAAACCGGCGTCCGTGCGCTCCACCGCGAAGGTGCTCTCCTCCTGGTGGCCGCTGTGACGCAGGACGAGATCGACCGGCCGGCCGGCCAGGGCCGGGAAGGTCCCCTCCAGGACCAGGCCGTCGTCATCGGTCCACGAGATCCCGGTGACGACGGGCCGTACGTCCCGGTCGGTGAGCACCAGGTCCCCGGAGGGGTTGGCGGCGGCGTAGACCTCACGGCCGCCGGACAGCGGATACCTCGCCGCGTCCGTCTCCGGACGGGCCGCGACCGCCGGCCTGCGCCCCCCGCCGGCCAGTTGGACGCCCCAGTCGCCGTCGGCGCCCCGGAACGCCGCCAGTGGCACCTCGGCGACGAGGGTGCGGCCGTCCGTGTCCTCCTCCGCCGCCAGGGGGAATTCGTGGGCCTCCTTCGTACGCCACTCCTGGATCCGCAGAGCCGTCGGCGTGCCCCCGCCCAGCACCCTCACCGCGATCCGGATCCCGTCCCCGGCCTCCGTCGGCCCGTGGCCGGCGAGGACGGCGTCGACCCGCTCGGCGCGCAGCTCCAGTTTGTTCCCGGAGAGCAGCGGCACGACCCGGGTGCGCTCGTCGACGTAGCGCACGGCGGGCGCGGCCGGGTTGCCGAGCAGCCGCATCGGCCCGCGGCGTGGGCGGCCCGCGCCCACGACGACGGATTCCAGCTTCCAGAGGGTCCGGGCGCCCCGCGCCGTACCCCGGGTGACGAGCCGGCGCGGGTCGACGACGGTCTCGAATCCGGACCGCTCGTAGCGGTGCAGCGAACGGCCCGATCCCGCCGCCGCCTCGTCGCTCGCCGTCCTGTGCAGACGGAGGGGGACCAGCCGGCGGCCCGACCTCAGCCAGCCGGCTCCGGCCGATCTGCCGGGGGCGTTGCGGACGTAGGCGTACCCCTTGAGGTGCAGCAGCCCGTCCCGCCACACGGCCTCGGTGAGGTGCGCGTGCACGGGGAGGTCCTCGGCGGACAGTGCGGTGGCCCTGCGCGGAAGAGGGGCTTCGATCCCCGGGTACCGGGCCTGGGGCCGCAGCCGCCCGTGGACGTGGAAGGCGTCACGATCGGTGGACTCGTGGGCCAGGAGCGCGAGCAGCTCCGCCGTCCTGCGCTCCCGGATGAGCTGCCACTTGACCCGCAGGTGCAGGGGCAGCGCGTCGAGGACGGCGGGGTCGACCGTGTCCGCGAAGGCGTTGGCGTGGGTGAGGAACGCCTGGTGGAAACTCTCGTCACCGTCCCGGAGGGCCTCGATGAACAGCCAGAGGTCACCGGAGAGCGCGTGCTCGTCGTAGCGCCGCTTCGCCTCCGTCATGCCCCGGTCCGCGAGGAACCGGCTGACGGTGGACACCGCCGTGACCCGGTCGCGGATGCCCCGGGCCACCGCGCGCCGGGTGGTGATCGAGCCGTCGCGGTCCCGCCAGTGGTAGACCGGCTCCTCCACGACGTCGACGCTCCGGGCCAGGAAGTGGGCGGGCAGGGCCACGGCGATGTCCTCGTACAGGACACCCGTCGGGAAGGTGAAGGCGTGCAGGTCCCAGAAGGACCTGCGGAACACCTTGTTGCACGCGATGCGGTCGCCGAGCAGGATCCAGTCCCGGGTGACGTGGGTGGCCCGGCGGTGCTTCTCCATCGGCCTGCGGAACATCGGGGACTGTTCGAGCGTCCCGTCCGCCCGGAGCCTGAGGACGTTGCCGGTCGCGAAGTCCGATCCCGACGCGTCGAGTTCGTCCAGCATCCTGGCGAAGGCGCCCGCCGGCACCACGTCGTCACTGTCGGCGAAGGCCAGGAACCCGGAGTCCGGGTGGGCCTGTGCGGCGCCCGCGTTGCGCGCGGCCCCGAGCCCGGCGTTCTTCTGCCGGATGAGCCGGAAGCGCGGGTCCTGCCGGGAGAACTCCAGTGCCACATCGGCGCTGCCGTCCGTCGAGCCGTCGTCGACCATGACGACTTCCAAGTCGGCCATGGTCTGACCGGCGAGCGAGTCCAGGCAGGCTCCGAGGTACTCCTCGACGTTGTAGAGCGGGACGACGACGGTGAGACGGGGTGCCATGGTGCTGCGCACGATCCTTCCGGACGGACGGACGAACGGACGTCCTCTGTGACGGGCTTCCTCTGTATGGAACGAGCCCCGTGCCTGCGGGGCACGGGGCTCACGGCGGGGCTCCGCCCGGTCAGGGCTTGACGGCGATACGGCCCTCGTCCATGCGCAGCAGCAGGAGCTGCTCGCCGGTCTCCTCCAGGAATTCGTCCACGGCCTGGCGCGACCCCTGCCAGTAGCCGTAGTCGTCGATCAGCAGCACCCCGCCGCTCACCAGGCGTCCGTACAGGTGTGTGAGCTCGTGCTTCGTCGACGCGTACCAGTCGGTGTCCAGCCGGAGGACGGAGATCCGCTCCGGTGCCTGCCCCGGAACGGTGTCCTCGACCTTGCCCCGCACGTAGTGGACGCGGTCCTTCGGATAGGGCACCTGCTCGAACCCGGCCTGTACGTCCTCCAGGGAGGCCACGGCCCAGATGGGCCGGTCCTTGCCCTGTGCGTCCAGCAGCTCCCGGGCCGGCCTGCCGTCCCTCCGCAGGTCCTCCGCGGTGGGCGGGGTCATGCCCTCGTACGTGTCGAAGAGGTAGAGGTCACGCCCTGTCTCACCGAGCGACAGCAGGGTCCTGGCGCAGGCCTGCATGGAACCGCCGCGCCAGACACCGCATTCGACGATGTCACCCGGGATGCCGTGCTTCACGATGTGCCGGGTCGCGAGGACGAAGGCGTTGAGCCGCTCCGGGGAGGTCATCGTGTACGGCTTGACCGCGCGGATGATGTCCTTCGCCTCGTCGTCGTAGTCCGCGGGGAACTGCGACGGCTTCTTCGCCCCGGCCTTCGGCACGGCCGGCTCCTGCGGGGCCACCGGCGGCTCCGCGGGGGCGGAGCGGGGAGCGGGGAGGGCCGCGCGCCTGAGCTGGTATCCGGTGAGTTGCTGAAGGACGCCGTTGACGGCGTTGCGCCAAGCCATGGGCCCGGACAGTACGCGCGCTTTGCGGCTCATGTCATCTTTCGTCAACCTGTAGTTGATGGGGCCGTACGGCTGTCCGGCCGCCCGCACCGCTCCCGGCCGTCCAGCGGGCGCGGCAGTGGGATCCGGTCCACTCCACCGGCCCGGTTCGCCCACCACACCGCCGTCTCCCGGACGACGAGGTCGGCCAGCCCGTTCTTCAGCCGGGTCACCGGCCGCCGGTGGGGCCGCGGCCGGCGGAAGACCCCCACCGAGTCGCCCCAGTAGGCGGCCTTGGCGTCGATGGAGGCGTAGTCGTGCCAGATGCCCCTGACCGGTGGGAAGTCCGTGTACGCCTCGCAGAGTTCGAGGCGGGAGTGGGCGGCCATCGCCCGGAAACCGTCGGGGTAGTAGCGCCAGCAGTCCTGTGTGTCGTGGGCGTGCCCCCGGGAGGGCGCGGTGATGAAGGCGTGACCGCCGGGCTTGAGCACCCGGGCGATCTCCATCATCGACACCCAGAAGAAGGGGATGTGCTCGAACGCCTGGCCGGACAGCACGACATCGGCGCTGCGTGACTTCGCGGGGATCCGGTAGGGCCGCGTCATGACCGCGTCGACGTTGGGACCGTCGAGTACGTCCACCCCGAAGTAGTCGACGTCGTGGTCCGCCAGCAGGCCGCGGTGGGTGCGTGTCTGCTTGCCGGAGATCCGTGAGCCGAGGTCGACGACGCGGTGCCTGCGGGCCTTGGGCAGGTACTCCTCGATGCAGAGCTGCATCTGCTCGTAGGCGGACCGGTGCATGAGCTTCTCCCGACGTTGCCGTGTGCGCGCTGTTGAGCACAACGACGGCGGGGTACGGAGGGAGCGCCCCGTACGGGTGACCCCGGGTTCAGCCGGCACGCACCGGGAAGACCCGCCGCACCACGCGCTCTGCGGCGTGCCCGTCGTCGTACGGGCAGAAACGGCGGCGGAACGCGGCACGCAGCTCGCCGGCCTCCGGGGACCTCCAGGCGCCGCTCCGCAGCACCTCCCGCAGCTCGTCCTCCGTGGTGGCGACCGCTCCGGGGGTGTCACCGGGCCGGCCGGACAGCAGGTCGACGTAGACACCGCGAGCGGCGCGGTAGGCCTCCCAGTCGGGCGCGTAGGTGATGATCGGGCGGTCCAGGCAGGCGTAGTCGAACATCAGGGACGAGTAGTCGGTGATCAACGCGTCCGCGGCGAGGAAGAGTTCCTCGACGCGGGGATGGGCGGTGACGTCCATGACCCGGTCCCCCACCGCTGTCCCGGCCGAACGCCCGTAGAAGTAGTGGGCGCGTACCAGCAGCACACAGCCGGGCCCCAGATCGCGGGCGAGGCGCTCCGGATCGAGGCGGGGGGTGAAGCCCCTGCGGTAGTCGCGGTGGGTCGGCGCGTACAGCAGCACGGTCACTCCCGGCGCGATGCCCAGTCCGGCCCTGGCCTTGCCGGTCTGCTCGTCGGTCGCGGCGCACAGGACGTCGTTGCGCGGGTACCCGTAGGGCAGTTGTTCGTACGAGGAGGGGTAGACGCGGTCCCAGGTCTCGGTGCTGTGCGGGTTGGCGGAGAGGCTGAAGTCCCACTGGTCGGCGTGGGCGACGACCCGTTCGAAGCTGACGCCCCCGGTGAGGGCGGGATACGGAAGCTGGTCGAGGCCCATGGTCTTCAGCGGGGTCCCGTGGTGGGTCTGGAGGTAGACCTGTCCGGACCGTTTGGTGAAGCCGCCGGGGAAGCTGGAGTTGTTGACCAGGTACGTCGCGGTGGCCATGGCCCGCCAGTAGGCGCGGGAGCCCTCGATGACGTACGGCACACCGGGCGGCATCCGGTCCAGGTGACGCGAGGAGACCACCCACACACCGCGGATGTGCGGGACCAGTTCACGGGCCTTGGCGTACACGGCGGCCGGATTGCAGGCGACGCCCCTGTTCCAGTAGGCCCCGTAGACGGCGAGGCAGGGGTCCAGCGGCCGGTGCAGGTCGGCGCGGTAGACCGCTCTCATCACCCGGGCGCGCAGCGTCTTCCTGCCCGCGTACGCGGCGGCGCGCGCCCGGGTGCGCCTGGCGCGGGCGGCCTCGCGGACCCGGTGCGCGGCGTACCGGCCGGGGAGCCCCGCCGCGCGGAAGAAGGCGGCGCGGTCCGCCGGGGCGATCCGGCCCGGGTCCTCCAGCACGGCCGTCAGGTGCGCGGTGCGCGCGGCGGCGGTACGCGGATCGCCGCCGGTCTCGGCGGCCAGCCGCTCGTACGCGTCGATGACGGTGAAGTGCGCGCGGCCCGGTGCCGTGGCGGGCGTGCCGGTCCGGCGCAGCCGGTGGCGTACGCAGATCCGGTCGACCGAGGCGAGGGTGCCCGCGTCGGAGGCGAGGAAGACCGCGCGGTGGACCGGCACGACGTCGCCGTAGGGGCCCTCGGTGAAGCGGAGCCGGTGGGCCTCCCAGAAGGCGCGGCGCAGGAGCTGGTTCCGGGCGGCCGGCAGGGCGTCGCCCGGCCGGGTACGTCCCCACCAGTCGACCAGGTCATGGCCCAGGCGCAGCACGTCGGGCCGGTCCGCGGCCAGGCGTGCGGCGATCTCCGCCACGGCTCCGGGCAGGAGCAGGTCGTCCCCGTCGAGGAAGAGCAGATAGGTCCCGCGCGCCGCCGCCGCACCCGCGTTGCGGGCCGCGCCCGCGTCCCAGGGGCGGTCGAGGACGAGTACGTGCACCCGGGGGTCGCGCTCGGCGCACTCCCGCGCGATGGCGAGCTCCGGCCCGTCGTCACACGCGCCGACGGCGATCAGCTCCAGGTCCGCCGGTCCGCCCTCCGGCGGCGGCTGCGCGGTCACGGACTCCAGGGCCCCCCTCAGGTAACCCTGAACACGGTGGGCGGGCACGACGACACTGAGCAGCATGGCAGCCGAGCGTAGCGGCGGGCATGCCGGCCACCCCAGGGATCTTCACCCGTTCGGGTCAGCGGCGTGACCCGGGAGGCTCCCCCGGGTTGAGCCGGGCATGAAGCCACTCCTCAGCGTCGTCGTCCCGGTGCACAACGTCGAGGACTACCTGCGGGAGTGCCTCGACTCGCTGGCCGGGCAGTCCCTGAGGGACATCGAGGTGGTGCTCGTCGACGACGGCTCGACGGACGGAAGCCGCCGGATCGCCGAGGACTTCGCCGCCCGGGACACCCGCTTCCGCTGTGTCCACCAGCCCAACGCGGGCCTGAGCGCCGCACGCAACACGGGGGTCGCCCGCACCACCGCCGGCGTTCCGTACCTGGCGTTCGCCGACAGTGACGACGTCCTCGTACCCGACGCGTACGAACGGATGCTGGCCTCCCTGGAGTCGACGGGCTCGGACCTGGTGACGGGCAATGTGTGGCGGCTCGACGCGCGGGGGAGGCAGCAGGCCTGGCAGTACCGCTGGCTGACCGCCGACCGCCCCCGCACCCACATCACCCGCGATGCCCGGCTGCTGGCCGACCGCGTCGCCTGGAACAAGGTGTTCCGGCGCTCGTTCTGGGACCGGCACGCCTTCTCCTTCCCGGAGGGCAAGCTCTACGAGGACGCCCCGGTGATGATCCCGGCGCACCATCTCGCCGAATCGGTGGACGTGCTGCACGAGCACGTCTACCACTGGCGGGTGCGGGAGGGGTCGATCACCCGGCGGCGTACGGACGTACGGGGCGTACGGGACCGGATCGCGGCGTGCGAACAGGTCAGCGCCTTTCTGGGGGGCCTTGATCCCGCACAGCGGATGCGCTACGACGCGTCGTGCCTGCGTGACGACTTCGTGTACTTCCTGGAGGGACTTCCGATGGGCGGGCCCGCCTACCGCTCCGCGTTCATGACGGACGCGGGTGCCTTCCTCGACCGGGCGGGTGATGCGGCCTTGGACGGGCTGCCGGCCGATGCGCGCGTGCGCTGGCAACTGGTGCGGGAGCGCAGGACCGAGGAACTGCTGGCCGTCCTGGAGTTCGAACGGGCCAACGGGGCCGGCACGTTCACCGTCGTGGGCCCTCCGGGGCGGCGGCGCGCCGTGCACCCCGGGAGCACCGGCGGCACAGGCGTCCCGGTGCGCCTCGGCAGGGGCGATCTGCCCGCCGTGGCACGGCTGGTGGAGGCGTCATGGGGAGAGGACGGCAAGCTGCGGTTGCGGGGGTACGCGTACATCCGCAACCTGCCGGCCCGGGCGGCCCGGCAGTCGCTGAAGGCCGGCCTCGTGCGGGAGACGGCGGGCGGACGGGTGCGGGCCGTGCCGGTGCGCACGGTCCGGATGGAGCGGGCCACCGCGGACTCCGGCCAGGAGGTGCACTGTTACGACCACGCGGGCTTCGAGATGGTCCTCGCCCCCGGGCGGCTGCGGCCGGGCAGCTGGCAGGTGGGTGTGGTGGTGGCCGGGCACGGCGTCGTACGACGGGCGGCGCTGCGGGCGGTGGAGGCGGCCGCGGCGCAGCCGCTGGTCCACGATCTGGGCGGGGGGCGGCGCGTGGTGCTCGGCTACCGGGACGGCCGGCTGGAGCTGACCGTGACCCGGCTGCCCGCGGTGGTGACCGGGCACGACCGCGGGACGGGGGCCCTGGAGCTGACCGGGCGCCTGTACGGGAGCGCCCTGCCGACCGCTCTCGTGCTGACCCGCGACGGGGCTGCCGAGCACGTCTGTCCGGTGCGGTGCGAGGGCGGTGACGGGGGCGTGGGCGGCTTCAGCACCCGGATTCCGCTCGCGGCGCTCGCCGCCGAACCCGCACCGGCACCCCGCGCACCCCACGAGGCTGCCCGGGGACCCGAAGGCCTGTGGCGGGCGGCGCTCGTGACCGACGGCGTCCGCGTACCGCTCGCCGCGGCCCCGGATCTGCCACCGCCCGCCCTCGCCGACGCGACGGGCCACCTGGTGGTGGACGTGACCGGCACCCCGCGCGTGGACCACGCCGAGCCCGCGGCGGACGGCGGGCTGCGGATCCACGGGACCGGGACGGGCGCGCTCGTGCTGCGGCACCGCGGTCTCGGTGAGACGGTGGCCGTTCCCGTCGCGCCGCAGGGGGCCGGGGGCCCGCAGAGGGCCCGCTTCACCGCTGTGCTCGCACCCCCTCCCCGCGAGGGCGACTGGGAGGTGTTCCTGGACGGCCGGCCCGTGCGCGTGGGGGCGGCGCTCGCCGCCCTCCTGCCGATGGGCGTCGCCGGCGCCCGCTTCCGCCTCGACCGCCGTCACGGCGACCGTCTGACCGTGCACTGCGCGCCGGCGCTCGGCGACGCCGAAGGGAGCGCGTACCGCCAGGGCCGTCTGCGTACGGCGCACTACCCGGCGCAGCGCCGGCTGCCGCTCCGGGAGGCGGTGCTCTACACCGGGGAGGGCTCCCCGCGCGCCGTGCACGCCGAGCTCGTGCGCCGGAGCACCGATGCGGAGCACCTCTGGGTCACCGATGGATCCGCGGGCGCCGCCGCCCACGTCCCGTCCACCGCCGTCCCCGTCGTGACACACAGCACCGCCTGGTACGAGGCGCTGGCGCGAGCCCGCCGGATCGTCGCGGCCGGCCAGCTGCCCGCGTGGTTCGAGCGCCGCCCGGAGCAGACCGTCGTACAGACCTGGCACGGCTCCCCGCTCGGCAGGTTCGGCCTGGACCTCACCGGGTCCCTCTACGCCGACCACCAGTACCTCGCCACCCTGGAGCACCGCTCCGCCCAGTGGTCGGTCCTGGTCTCCCCCAGCGGCTTCGCCACCCCGCACCTGCGCCGCGCGCTGGCCTACCGCGGCGAGGTGCTGGAGGCGGGCTCCCCGGCCGACGACCTGCTGTTCGCCCCCGGCCGGGACAGGACGGCGGAGCGGGTACGCAGGGGACTGGGCATCCCGGACGGCCACCGCGTGGTGCTGTACGCGCCGACCTACCGCGACCATCTCGCGCACGCGCCGGCCGACGTCCCCCGCGGGGCCTCCCCGCTGTACCGCTGGGATCCGGCGCTCGACCTGCCCGCGCTGGCACGGTCGCTGGACGGCCGCACCACCGTGCTGGTCCGCAGGCACCCGCGGGTGACGGGCAGCGTGCCGGCGCACCCCGCCCTGCTCGACGTGTCCGCGCATCCGGACGCCACCGAACTCCTCCTGATCGCCGATGTACTGGTCACCGACTACTCGGGCCTCGTGTTCGGCTTCGCGCACACGGGCCGTCCGATGCTCTTCCACACCCATGACCTGGAGCACTACAGGGACACCGTGCGGGGCTTCTGCCTGGACTTCGAGGCCCGGGCCCCCGGGCCGCTGCTCCTCACCACCCAGGAGGTGGCCCAGGCCCTGCGGGAGACACCGGCTTCGGCGGATCTCCACGCGGAGGCGTACGAGAGCTTCCGGCGGGACCACTGCGGACCGGCGGACGGCGACGCGGCCCGCCGTGTCGCGGACCGGCTGCTCCTCGGCGAGGACTCCGGCCCCCCGCGCCCCGTCAGGCCTTGAGTGCCCGGACCGCCGAGGCCGCGAGGTCGTCCAGGTACCCCTCGGGCAGAGCACCACGGACCACGGCCAGGCGCCAGTACAGCGGCCCGACGATGAGATCCAGCGCGCGGCCGGGATCGCTCCCCTCGGGCAGCTCGCCGCGCGCCACCGCCGCGCGTACGACCACGGCAGTCACCCCCTGCTGCTGATCCAGCAGGGCCGCCTTGATGGCCTCGGAGATCTCCGGGTTGCGGGCCGCCTCGACCAGCAGGTCGGGGATCACCTGCGAGGCGACGGGGTGGCGCAGGGCGTATGCGGCCAGTTCCAGTACGGCGCGCACGTCCCCGTGCAGCGAACCCGTCGCCGGGGCCGGCATGCCCTGCGCGGCGACGGCGGCGACCAGGTCGAGGACGAGATGGAGCTTGGACTTCCAGCGGCGGTAGACGGCGGTCTTGCCGACCCCCGCGCGCCGGGCGATGCCCTCGATCGACATCCGCGCGAATCCGACGGCGGCGAGCTCCTCGAAGACGGCGCCGCGGATCGCGTCGGTCACGTCCTCGCGCAGCACCGCGGCACCTGCCGGGGTGCGGCGCCCGGTTCGCCGTTCGGTGGTCATGGCCCGAATGATAGACCGTCACGACGAAACGGTTGCGTTGCGGCGCACAAACGTCCTACTGTCAGCGTTGCGACGATACGGTGCCGTCCCATCGGGGCGGATCCGTCCGCCCCGATTCCCCGCCCCCTTCGAAAGCGATCGTGGTGAGCCAGACAGCAGCCCCGCCGGCCCCGGTGGACACCGCATCTCCCGCCTTCCTCCCCGTGTACGAACCCGGTGAGCTGGCCGCGCTCGCGGCCCGGCACGGGCTGACAGTGAGCGGTGCCCGGCCGACGCTCGGTGCGTACGTCCGGCAGCTCTGGGGACGCAGGCACTTCATCACCGCCTTCGCCACGGCGAAGCTGACCGCGCAGTACAGCCAGGCGAAGCTCGGACAGATCTGGCAGATCATGACCCCGCTGCTCAACGCGACGGTCTACTACTTCATCTTCGGCGTCCTGATGAACACCAAGCACGGAGTCCCCGACTACGTGCCCTTCCTCGTCACCGGCGTCTTCATCTGGACCTTCACCGCCAGCTCGATCACGGCCGGCACCCGCGCCATCAGCGGGAACACCGGACTCGTCCGGGCCCTGCACTTCCCCCGGGCGTCCCTGCCGATCGCCCTGGCCCTCCAGCAGCTCCAGCAGCTGCTGTTCTCCCTGGGCGCGCTGTTCCTGATCCTCCTCGTCTTCGGCCAGTACCCGCGGCCGTCCTGGCTGCTGGCGGTCCCGGCGCTCGCCCTGCAGGCCCTGTTCAACACCGGTGTCTCGATGGTCATGGCCCGGCTGGCCGCCAAGACCCCCGACATCGCCCAGCTGACGCCGTTCGTCCTGCGGACCTGGATGTACGCGTCGGGCGTCATGTGGAGCCTCGACACCCTGCTCACCGCCGACCGGGTCCCGCGCCTCGTCCTGCTGGCCCTGGAGTACAACCCGGCGGCCGTCTACATCGACCTGATGCGGTACGCCCTGATCGACAGCTTCACCGGCGCGCAGCTGCCGCCGCACGTGTGGGCCGTCGCGACGGGCTGGGCACTCGTCTGCGGCATCGGCGGTTTCGTCTACTTCTGGAAGGCCGAGGAGAGGTACGGACGTGGCTGACACCCTCGATACGCGTGTACCCACCGTCGTCGTCGACGACGTCCACATCACCTACACGGTGAACGGCGCCCGCACCGGAAGGGGCAGCGCCACCTCCGCCCTGAACCGGATCGTGTCGCGCCGGCAGCCACGGGGCGCACGCCAGGTGCACGCCGTGAAGGGCGTCAGCTTCGCCGCGTACAAAGGCGAGGCCATCGGCCTGATCGGCTCCAACGGGTCCGGGAAGTCGACGCTCCTCAAGGCGATCGCCGGACTGCTGCCCCCGTCCCGGGGCCGGGTGCACACCCAGGGGCAGCCTTCGCTGCTCGGCGTGAACGCCGCCCTGATGAGCGACCTGACCGGAGAGCGCAACGTCGTGCTCGGCGGCCTCGCCATGGGGATGACGCGCGAACAGATCCGCGAGCGCTACCAGGCCATCGTCGACTTCTCCGGCATCAACGAGAAGGGCGACTTCATCACCCTGCCCATGCGCACCTACTCCTCCGGCATGGGGGCCCGGCTGCGCTTCTCCATCGCGGCCGCCAAGAGCCATGACGTCCTGCTGATCGACGAGGCGTTGTCCACCGGCGACGCGAAGTTCCAGCGGCGCAGCAAGGACCGGATCATGGAGCTGCGCGAGGAGGCCGGCACGGTGTTCCTGGTCAGCCACAGCAACAGGTCCATCACCGAGACCTGCGACCGGGCGATCTGGCTGGAGGCCGGCATTCTGCGGATGGACGGGCCGGCCAAGGAGGTCGTGGCCGCGTACGAGGAGTTCACCGGCCCGGCGAAGGCCAGGCAGCCCAAGAAATGACGTGCTGACGCCGTCCGCCGGGCGGGCCCTGAGGCCCGCCCGGCGGACGGCGTCATGCGTGGCGGCCCGTTCAGCCGCTCCGGGTCAGGCGTGCGTGCGCAGCAGGGTCCGCATCGTCCGCATGGCCACCGACAGGTTCGCCAGGTCGAAGGACTCCGAGCTGCGGATCTCCTCCAGAGTGGCGCGCGAACGCGCCAGGATCGCCGCGTTCTTCTCCTCCCAGGCCCTGAACCGCTGCTCCGGCGACGACGTGCCGTTGCCGACGGACAGCACGTCCGACGTGAGCGCGGCGTGCGCGGCGTACAGGTCCTCGCGGATGGAGGCGCGGGCCATGGACTGCCAGCGGTCGCCCCGCGGCAGCTCGATGATCCGGTCCATCAGCTGGGTGATGCCCAGCCGGTCGGCGAGGTCGTAGTACACCTCGGCGACGGCCAGCGGATCCTTGCCCGTGCGGTCCGCGATCGCGACGATGTCCAGTGCCGGGAAGGCCGACGAGAAGCCCGCCACCCGTCCCGCCAGTTCCTCGGGCACGCCCGTCGAGGTGAGCTCGTCGAGGATCGACCGGTACCACTCGATGTCGGCGCCCTTGAGCAGCTTGGGCAGCTCGCCCCAGACGCGCTCGACGCCCTCCCGGAAGAACTCGATGGTCTCCGCGATCCCCACCGGCTGCGGCCGGTTGCCGAGCAGCCAGCGCGATCCACGCTCGACGAGACGGCGCGAGTGCAGCCTGATCCGGGTCTGCACCTCGGCGGCCACCGTGTTGTCGAGCGCCTCCACGGCATCCCACACGGCGGAGAGGCCGAAGATCTCACGGGCGGCGAACTGCGCCCGCACGATCTCCTCCAGGGAGGCCCCGGTCTCCTCGCGCAGCCGGTGCAGGAACGTCGAACCGCCACTGTTGACCGTGTCGTTGACCAGCACCGTCGTGATGATCTCGCGGCGCAGCGCATGCCCGTCGACCGCGTCGGGGAATCGTTCGCTCAGCTGCTTCGGGAAGTAGGCGTGCACCAGCCCCTGCAGATGCGCGTCGTCCGGCAGGCTGGTGGAGATCAGTTCCTCGGCCGCGGTGATCTTGGTGTAGGCGAGCAGCACGGCCAGTTCCGGCTGGCTGAGACCCTTGCCGTGGTTCAGCAGCTCGCGGATCTGACGGTCGTTCGGCAGGAACTCCAGCGCCCGGTCCAGGTGCCCCTCACGGCCGAGCCTGCGCATGAAGCGCTGGTGGGCGTGGAGGAGTGACGGCGCCTGGGCACAGGCGTTGGCGAGCGCGATGTTCTGCGCGTAGTTGTTGCGCAGCACGAGCTGTCCGACCTCGTCGGTCATCTCCGCGAGCACCTTGTTGCGCTGCTTCACGGTCATGTCGCCGTCCCGGACGAGGCCGTTGAGCAGGATCTTGATGTTCACCTCGTGGTCGGAGGTGTCCACACCGGCGCTGTTGTCGATCGCGTCGGTGTTGATCCGGCCGCCGGCCCGGGCGAATTCGATCCGGCCGAGCTGGGTGGCTCCGAGGTTGCCTCCCTCGCCGACGACACGGGCCCGCAGATCCGCTCCGTTGACCCGGATCGCGTCGTTGGCCTTGTCACCGACATCGGCGTTCGACTCGGCCGTCGCCTTGATGTACGTGCCGATGCCGCCGTTCCACAGGAGGTCGACCGATGCCTTGAGGATGTTCTGCATCAGCTCGGCGGGCGTCATCTTCGTGATCTTCGAGTCGATACCGAGCGCCGCGCGGACGTGCGCATTGACCGGGATCGACTTGGCGGAACGCGGGTGGACACCGCCGCCCGCGGACAGCAGGTCCTTGTCGTAGTCCGCCCAGGAGCTGCGCGGCAGGTCGAACAGCCGGCGCCGCTCGGCGTAGGAGGTCACCGCATCCGGATTCGGGTCGATGAAGATGTGCCGGTGGTCGAAGGCCGCGACCAGCCGGATGTGCTCGGAGAGCAGCATCCCGTTGCCGAACACGTCACCGGACATGTCTCCGACGCCGACGACGGTGAAGTCCTCGGACTGGGTGTCGTGTCCCAGCTCACGGAAGTGCCGCTTCACGGACTCCCAGGCACCGCGGGCGGTGATCCCCATGCCCTTGTGGTCGTAACCGGCCGATCCGCCGGAGGCGAAGGCGTCGCCGAGCCAGAAGCCGTAGGCGACGGCGACGTCGTTGGCGATGTCGGAGAAGCTCGCGGTCCCCTTGTCGGCGGCGACGACGAGGTAGGTGTCGTCCCCGTCGTGACGGACGACGTCCGCGGGCGGCACGACCTCGCCCGTCACCATGTTGTCGGTGATGTCGAGCAGCGCCGAGATGAAGATCCGGTAGCAGGCGATGCCCTCGGCGAGCCAGGCGTCACGGTCCACGGCCGGGTCCGGCAGCTGCTTGGCGACGAATCCGCCCTTGGCGCCCACCGGCACGATCACGGTGTTCTTGACCATCTGCGCCTTGACCAGACCGAGGATCTCCGTACGGAAGTCCTCCCGCCGGTCCGACCAGCGCAGCCCGCCGCGGGCGACCTTCCCGAAGCGCAGGTGGACGCCCTCGACACGCGGCGAGTAGACCCAGATCTCGTACGCCGGACGCGGCGCCGGGAGATCCGGGATGGCCTGCGGGTCGAACTTCATCGAGACGTAGCCGTGCGGCTCGTGGTCGTCGGCCAGCTGGAAGTAGTTGGTCCGCAGCGTGGCCTTGATGACCGTCAGGAAGGACCGCAGGATCCGGTCCTCGTCCAGTGAGGCGACCTGGTCGAGCGCCCCGTCCAGTTCCTCGAGGAGCCCGTCGGTCAGCTCCGTACCCGCCTTCTGGCGGGCCGGCGACATCCGGGCCTCGAAGAGGGAGACCAGCAGCCGGGTGGTGTGGACGTTGTTGCGGAGGGTGTCCTCCATGTAGTCCTGGCTGAACGTCGAACCCGCCTGGCGCAGGTACTTCGCGTAGGCGCGCAGCACCATGGCCTGCCGCCAGTCCAGACCGGCGCCCAGGACCAGGGAGTTGAAGCCGTCGTTCTCCGCCTCGCCGGTCCAGATGGCCGCGAACGCCTCCTGGAATCGGTCCCGGGCGTCGTCGGCGAGGTAGTCGGCGTTGTCCGTGGCCTTCTTCGGCAGGCGCAGCCCGAAGTCGTAGATCCAGGCGTGGGTGCGGTCGGCACAGCGCAGCTCGTACGGACGCTCGTCGACGACCTCGACACCGAGCCGCTGGAGCGCGGGGAGGACGGCGGAGAGCGAGACCTGCTCACCGGTCCGGTAGATCTTGAAGCGGCGCTCGCCGGGGCCCGCGCCCACGGGCTCGTACAGGCTGAGGGCGAAGTCCTTCTTCTCGCTCTTGAGCGCCTCCAGGTGAACCAGGTCGGCCACGGCGGCACGCGGCGAGTGGTCCGCCTTGTAGCCCTCCGGGAAGGAATGTCCGTAACGGCGCACCAGCTCGGCGGCGCGTTCCTCGCCCAGCTCGGCGTTCAGCGCCTCCTGGAAGCCGTCGGACCAGGAGCGGGCGGCCTCGACGAGGCGTGCCTCGATGCGGTCCGCGTCCGCGTCGGTGAGGTGCGGCAGCTCGGTGCCCGGCGGGACACGGACGACGAAGTGCAGCCGGGAGAGGATCGACTCCGTGTTCCAGGCGGTGAAGTCGACGTTGGTGCCGCCCAGTTCCTCCTTGAGGATGTCGATCAGGCGCAGCCGCACGCCGGTGGTGTAACGGTCACGCGGCAGGTAGACGAGGGCGGAGTAGTAGCGCCCGTACTCGTCCTGGCGCAGGTAGAGCCGCAGCCGGCGGCGCTCCTGGAGGTAGAGCACGGAGGTGACGATGGAGCGCAGCTGGTCGACGGGCGTCTGGAAGAGCTCGTCACGCGGGTACGTCTCCAGGATCTGGAGCAGGTCACGGCCGTCGTGGCTGTTGGGCGTGAAGCCCGCTCCCTCCAGCACCTCGGCGACCTTGCGGCGCACCACGGGCACCCGGCGCACCGACTCGGTGTACGCGGCGGAGGAGAACAGCCCGAGGAAGCGCCGCTCACCGACGACGTTGCCCTTGGCGTCGAACTTCTTGACCCCGACGTAGTCCAGGTAACTGGGGCGGTGCACGGTCGCCCGGCTGTTTGCCTTCGTCAGGACGAGGAGCTTGTGCTCCCTCGCCTTGGCCCGGGCGTCCGCCGGCAGCCGGTCGAAGGACGGGCTCACGGGGTGCGCCTCGTCCTCGCTGTGCTTCGGGTCGGAGCGCAGGATGCCGAGACCGGTGCCGGGCACGGCCGTCAGCGCGTCGGACTCACGGAGTTCGTACTCCCGGTACCCGAGGAAGGTGAAGTGGTCGGCGGCGAGCCAGCGCAACAGCTCGCGGGCCTCCTCGACCTCCTCGTCGCCCAGCTCGTCCAGGGGTTCCGCCGGAAGGTCGTCGGCGATGCGCAGGGCGGCGTCGCGCATCTTGTCCCAGTCCTCGACGGTCTCCCGTACGTCGGACAGGACACGGAGCAGATCGGCGGTGATCTGCTTCAGGTCCGCGCGGTCCGTCTCCCGGTCGATCTCGACGTGGATCCACGACTCGACGAGCGCGTCATGCGGCAGCCCGGCACCGGCCTGCTCACGGCCGCTGGACCGCTTCGCGCTGTGGCTCCGGGCCGGGTCGTCGCCGAACACCTCGATCAGCTTCCCGGCGACATCACGGCGGACGACGACCTGCGGGTGGATCACGAGGTGGATGCCACGGCCCTGCCGGGACAGCTCGTTGGTGACTGAATCCACCAGGAAGGGCATGTCGTCGGTGACGACCTCGACGACGGAGTGGCTGCTCGTCCAGCCGTTCTCCTCGACGGTCGGGGTGTGCACCCGGACGTTAGCGGTGCCCTGCGGGCGGTTCTCGGCGAGACGGTAGTGGGAGGAAGCAGCCCCGAAGACATCGACCGGGTCGCGGTCGGTGATGTCCTCCGGAGCGGTGTGCAGGTAGTAGCGCTGGAAATAGGCGAGCAGCATGTCCCGGTTCGGCCGCTCGTCCCGGCCTGCCCCGGTGCCGTCCTCCGCTCCGGTGCCGGCCTCTTCCGCGAGGTGCACCCGGAGGCCGCCTCCCGGGCCACCGACACCACCGCCCGGACTGTTGTCAGCTACCCGGGCCGCCCGTACGAGCAGTTCGGCCTTGGCTTCGTCCAGCTTGGTCTGCATGTCCTCTGACTCCTGTCGCGCGCCGTTGCGTGACGTAGGTGAAAAAGACGGCGTACCGCCACGACGCGGGGTTTCCGGTCTGCGTCGACGCTATGCCGCCTGGGGAGATGCCCGGAACCGTATCGGCCATTTTCGGCGGACGGCCCGGGACGCGGAGATCACGCATCGCCCGGGTGCGGTGGCACTCCGGGCGCAGGCCGGGGGCTTCGCTGCCCCCGAGGCGTATCGCGCTGATCACCGCACCAGGCTATCCCCCCTGCACCCACCATCGTCATGAGCCGCATATGTACAAAAGAAGGCCTCGAACTTTGACACTTTGGACATCGCGCAGGGGCGTTCCCGCACGTAAGGAGACACGTACGGGCAGATGCGCTCGGCCGGTCGTCCGGCCATCCGACGACGGCCGGCTGCCGGACGCAACCGCCCGGCCGGCCGGCCGGCTGCCACGCCGCTCGTCTCCCGGACCGCCGCTCGTCTCCCGGCCCTCCGCCCGCCCGGCCTGCCGATCGCCCCCGCCGGCCCCGACGCCCTGCCGGCACCCGCCGCTCACGCTCAGGCCTGCCCCTGCCCGGGACCTCAGTCCGTCATCGACTCGGCCAGTGCGACGGCCTCGGCCAGGGTGTCCACCACGGGCACCCCGGCCGCCTCCAGGCTGCTGCGGCTGTGCGAACCACCGGTGTAGAGCACGGCACGCGCGCCGACATGGGCGGCGGCCACGGCGTCGTCCACCGCGTCGCCGATGACCACCGCGGATTCCGGAGCGATGTCCCCGAGCACCTCGAAGTGGCGCTCCATGTGCTGCGCCTTGCTGCCGCCGGAAGGGCCGGTGCGGCCGTCGACGCGTACGAAATGACGCTCGATACCGTATCCCCGCACCACCGGGACCAGGTGTTCATGGCCGTACATGCTGAGCAGCGACTGGCTGCGGCCGCCGAGCCGCCACCGCACCAGCAGCTCCTCGGCCCCTTCGGTCAGCCCGCAGGCCGCCCGCTGCTCGGTGTAGTGGCGGTGGAAGAGACCGTCCATCCGCTCCCACTCGGCAGGGGTCGGCAGCCTGCCCATGAGCCGCTCGTAGAACCTGGGTATCGGCACGCAGTACATCTCGCGGTACTGCTCCAGCGTGAGCGGCCCCAGCTCCACCTCCGCGAAGGCGGCGTTCGACGCCCCGAGGACCGCGTGGATGTCGTCGAGCAGTGTGCCGTTCCAGTCCCAGACCAGATGTGTGCGGTGCTTCCCCGATGTAGCCATGGACAGAAAATACTCGCCCGGTACGACAGGCACCCTGTCATGGGCGCCCAGGGGTACGGGCGGACGAGTGGTCAGGCGATCAGGCCGGGGATCTCCTGGATCCCGAACCACAGCAGCTCGTGGTCCTCCGCACCGTCCACGGTGAACTGGGCGTCGTCGTCGCCGAGGTCCGCCGCTCCCAGCGATGCGGCCGCCGCGGCGACGTCCTTCTCGGCGCCGTCCGCGTCCACGTGCACGGCGGCGGCCTTCGACAGCGCCACCGCGTCCGCGATCCTCACCTCACCGAGTGACGACGCGTCCAGGATGTGGTCCGGGTCGGCGACGGCGGCACCGTCCGGCACGTCGAGAGCGACGACGACCCGGCGCCGGATCTCCTGCGGCCGGCCCGCGATCAGCCGCAGTGACGCGGACGCGGCCCGGCTGAGCGCCGCGTACTCCAGCTCCTCGATGTCGTCGGAGACGTACCACTCGCGCAGACCGGGCGTCACGGCATAGGCGGTCAGCGGCCCCGGGCCGACCTCGCCCGCCCTGTGCGCAGCGGCAAGACCGGAAAGGGTCAGGGGGACGTACACACGCATGGCTGGCCGCTTTCGTAGTCGATGACGCACTCAGGATACGTGCGACGTCCCCCTTCGGGGTTGCCGATCCGTCCGCCCCTGTCCACCGCGCGACGCCCGTCACCCCCGCCATTCCCTTGCGGCACGGGGCCCGTCACCCGGATAGGTGGTCCCGTCCCGGAGCGGACCGGCCCCTTCCGCCGGTTGCGGAGCCGCCGACCGGCCCCGTAGAAGAGCCCCAGCAGAAGTTACCGCCCGGTACTGCCCGGGCACCGGACATCAGCCACGGGGGCTATGAACATGAGCACGGACAGGACGAGGCCGGCCGGACGACGCGACCGCAGCAGGCCGGGTACCGTACCTCCGCAACGGCCCCGGCGGCCGCTGCGCCCGCACCAGTGGTTCGCCGAACGCCTGCTCGCCGTCCTCAGCGGACAGCGCCCGGTGCACTGGATGCTCGGCCACACGATCGGCGAGGCCTACGACCAGCTCGCCGAGCTCGCCCCTGACGCACCGCTCGGCGCAGGCTGCAGGCGTCCGGTCGTACGCGCCTGCCACGGCGCCCAGCCGGCCACCGGCGTGGTCGAGGCATTCGCCAGCATCGCGACGGGCGACCAGGTCCGCGCCATGGCCTTCCGCCTGGAACAGGGCCCCGATCTTCGATGGCGCTGCGCCGCGATCGACCTGGGCGGCGAACGCCTCCCGGCGGTCAGATGACCCGGAGACCGGCACGGGCCCGTCCGGCGCCCGAGCACATACCCCGCCACGACCGCAACAACGGCCTCGGCCCGCCGCACACCTCGGCGGGCCCCACAGGGTGGCCCACCGCCCCGCCCGGGCCGGAGAGCCCAGGGAGAACGGCCTGGCCCGGACACCGCTCGGTGTCCGGGCCAGGCCGTTCTCAGACGTGCCGCGCGCTACTTCTTGCGGCGCCGCCCGCCGCCGTTCTTCTGCGCCTTGCGGCGCTCCGCACGCGTCATGCCGTCGCCCTCGGAGCGCGCACTGTCACCGTTGGAGAAGTCACCCTCGACGACTCCTCCCTCTCCGTCCACCGTGGGGGCGGAGAAGTGCAGCCGGTCCGGACGCTGCGGCGCGTCCAGGCCCTTGGCCCGGATCTCCGGACGCCCGGACCCGGCAGCCACCGGCGCGTCCTGCTTCTCGAGCGAGGTCCGCTCCGCGCCGTCCTGTACCGGCACCTCCTCGACCTGCTGCTCGACCTGGACCTCCAGGTTGAACAGGTAGCCGACGGATTCCTCCTTGATGCCCTCCATCATGGCGTTGAACATGTCGAAGCCCTCGCGCTGGTACTCGACCAGCGGGTCCTTCTGCGCCATGGCCCGCAGGCCGATGCCCTCCTGGAGGTAGTCCATCTCGTAGAGGTGCTCACGCCACTTGCGGTCCAGGACGGACAGGACCACGCGCCGCTCCAGCTCACGCATGATGTCCGAGCCGAGCGTCTTCTCACGCTCCGCGTACTGCTCGTGGATGTCGTCCTTGACCGATTCGGCGATGAAGTCGGCGGTCACCCCGGCCAGGTCGCCCGCGGCCTCCTCGAGCTCCTCGACCGTGACCTTCACCGGGTACAGCTGCTTGAAGGCGCTCCACAGCCGGTCGAGGTCCCACTCCTCGGCGAAGCCCTCAGCCGTCTCCTGCCGGATGTAGTCGTCGATCGTGTCATCCATGAAGTGACGGATCTGGTCCTGCAGATCCTCACCCTCCAGGACGCGGCGTCGCTCGCCGTAGATGACCTCACGCTGCCGGTTGAGCACCTCGTCGTACTTCAGGACGTTCTTACGCGTCTCGAAGTTCTGCTGCTCGACCTGCGACTGCGCGGAGGCGATCGCCCGGGTCACCATCTTGTTCTCGATGGGGACGTCGTCGGGGACGTTGGCCATCGACATGACGCGCTCGACCATCTGGGCCTTGAACAGCCGCATCAGGTCGTCACCCAGCGACAGGTAGAACCGGGACTCGCCCGGGTCGCCCTGACGGCCGGAACGACCGCGCAGCTGGTTGTCGATGCGTCGCGACTCGTGCCGCTCCGTGCCCAGCACGTAGAGCCCGCCGAGCTCCTTGACCTCTTCGAACTCCGCCTTGACGGCCTGCTCGGCCTTCTCCAGTGCGGCGGGGAGGGCGGCAGCCCACTGCTCGACGTGCTCCACCGGGTCGAGACCGCGCTGGCGCAGCTCCGCCTCGGCGAGATCGTCCGGGTTGCCTCCGAGCTTGATGTCGGTGCCTCGGCCGGCCATGTTCGTGGCGACCGTGACGGCTCCCTTGCGGCCGGCCTGGGCGACGATCGTCGCCTCACGGTCGTGCTGCTTGGCGTTGAGGACCTCGTGCTGGACACCGCGCTTGGAGAGCTGCTGCGAGAGGTACTCGGACTTCTCGACGGAGGTCGTGCCGACCAGGATCGGCTGCCCCCTCTCGTGCTTCTCGGCGATGTCGTCGACGACCGCGGCGAACTTCGCGACCTCGGTGCGGTAGATCAGGTCCGACTGGTCGGCCCGGACCATGGGCCGGTTCGTCGGGATCGGCACGACGCCGAGCTTGTAGATCTGCTGGAACTCGGCCGCCTCGGTCATCGCCGTACCGGTCATGCCGGAGAGCTTGTCGTACAGGCGGAAGAAGTTCTGCAGGGTGATCGTGGCGAGGGTCTGGTTCTCGTCCTTGATGTCCACCCCTTCCTTCGCCTCGATGGCCTGGTGCATGCCCTCGTTGTAACGGCGGCCCGCGAGGATACGGCCGGTGTGCTCGTCGACGATCATGACTTCGCCGTCGATGACGACGTAGTCCTTGTCCTTCTTGAAGAGTTCCTTGGCCTTGATCGCGTTGTTCAGGTAACCGACGAGCGGGGTGTTCACCGACTCGTAGAGGTTGTCGATCCCGAGCCAGTCCTCGACCTTGGAGACACCCGGCTCGTGGATGGCCACGGTCCGCTTCTTCTCGTCGACCTCGTAGTCGCCGGTCTCCTCGATGCCCTTCAGCGGGTTGCCCGCCTCACCCCTGGTCAGACGCGTGACCAGCTTGGCGAAGTCGCCGTACCACTTGGTGGCCTGGTCGGCGGGGCCGGAGATGATCAGCGGGGTACGGGCCTCGTCGACGAGGATCGAGTCGACCTCGTCGACGATGGCGAAATTGTGGCCCCGCTGGACGAGCTCGTCCCTGGACCACGCCATGTTGTCGCGGAGGTAGTCGAACCCGAACTCGTTGTTCGTGCCGTACGTGATGTCGCAGGCGTACTGCTCGCGGCGCTGGGCCGGAGTCATGTTGGCGATGATGCAGCCGACCTCGAGACCGAGGAACTTGTGCACCCGGCCCATCATCTCGGAGTCGCGCTCGGCCAGGTAGTCGTTGACCGTGATCAGGTGCACGCCCTTGCCGGAGAGCGCGTTGAGATAGGCGGGCAGTGTGCCGACGAGGGTCTTGCCCTCACCGGTCTTCATCTCGGCCACATAACCGAGGTGCAGGGCGGCACCGCCCATCATCTGGACGTCGTAGTGGCGCTGTCCGAGGACACGCTTGGCGGCCTCACGGACGGTCGCGAATGCTTCGGGAAGCAGGTCGTCCAGGCTCTCGCCGTCCGCGTACCGTTCCTTGTACTCGTCGGTGAGCGCCCGCAGCTCGGCGTCGGAGAGGTTGACGAAGTCCTCTTCGATGGAGCTGACCTGGTCCGCGATGCGGTGCAGTTTGCGCAGGATCTTGCCTTCGCCTGCACGCATGAGCTTGTTGAAGACGGACACTGAGGCTGGTCTCCTTGCCGGTCGGGCCTGGCACTGGGTCGTGTGATGGACTCTGGCGCGGGCACGGCAGGTGGGCCCCACCGCAACGGCCATCGTAAGCGAGGACCCCGCCACGCCGGGAGGGCTGCCGCCGCGTTCTCCCGCCGCGCCCTTCCGGGACAACGGCCGGAGAGGACGGAAGGTGCCGGGAAGCACCGAAAAGTACTCGCTTCCCGTGCTCCCCCTCAACCAGAATCCCTGCATGGAGCCCATCACCCTCACCACTGAACGCCTGCTCATGCGGCCCTTCACACCCGAGGACGCGGACGCGGTGCACGCCGCCTGCCAGGATCCGGAGATCCAGCGCTGGACAGTTGTCCCTTCGCCGTACACGCGTGCCGACGCGGAGCTCTTCACCCGGAAGCTCTCACCGGCGGGCTGGCAGGACGACACGATGTACAACTTCGCGGTGCTGCTGCGGGACGGCGGGGCGCTCGTCGGCGCGCTCGGCGTGAACCGGCGCGGTCTGCCGGGCACCTACGAGGTGGGCTTCTGGACTGCCCGGGAGCACCGCGGCACCGGTCTCACGACGGAAGCGGTGCTCGCGGCAGCCCGTTGGGCGTTCACCACCCTCGCCGCGGACCGCCTCGAGTGGCGGGCGGAGATCGGCAACGCCCCGTCCCGGGCGGTCGCCCTGCGTGCCGGATTCCGCATGGAGGGCGAACAGCGGTCGGCGCTCCTCAACAAGGGCATACGCCATGACACCTGGACCGGCGCCCTGCTCCCGGCCGACCTGGGACTGCCCGGCACCCATCCTCACCGGCCGGCCCTGGGTGTCAGTGGCGCACTCTAGGGTTCGGTCCATGACGTCTGTGCCGCCGCCCGTCCTGGAACTCTCCGCCGACCAGGCACGCCGCATCGCCCTGCGCGCCCAGGGCCTCCTGGGGGCCCCGGACCGCCGGGGCGGGGTCCGGGGGGTGCTGCGCCGTCTCGGGGCGGTCCAGCTCGACACGATCTCCGTCCTGGCCAGGTCGCACGAACTCGTGCCCTACGCACGTCTCGGCGCGCAGGGCCGCCGCACGGTCGAGGAGGCCTACTGGTCGGGTGGCCGCTCGTTCGAGTACTGGTCGCACGCCGCGTGCATCCTGCCGGTCGAGGAGTGGCCGCACTTCGCGTTCCGCCGCCGCGCCTACCGGGCCCGGCCGCAGTGGAACCACGACCTGCCCGACGGGACGTACGGGGCGGTGATCGACCAGCTGCGCGCCGAGGGCCCGCTGACGGCGACGGAGCTCGGCGGCGCGAAGAACGGCGGCGAGTGGTGGGACTGGTCCGCGTCCAAGGTCGCCGTCGAGCGGGCCCTCATGTACGGCGAGGTGGTGTGCACCGAGCGGCGCGGCTGGAAGCGGGTCTACGACCTGGCCGAACGCGCGATCCCGGAAGCCGTGCTCCACGACGGCCTGGACGACACGGAGTGCCTGCGCCGGCTGGTGGCCCTGGCCGGCCAGGCGCTGGGTGTCGGTACCCGGACGGACATCGCCGACTACCACCGGCTCAAGGCCGAACAGTTCGACGCCGTGGTGGCGGACTCCGGGCTGGTTCCGGTGTCCGTGCAGGGCTGGGCGAAGCCCGCCTGGGCGCATCCTGAGTCCCTGGCCTCGGAACCGCGCGGACGGCACCGTACGACGCTGCTGTCACCGTTCGACTCACTGATCTGGGAACGGGCACGCACCGAACGGATCTTCGACTTCACCCATCGTCTCGAGGCGTACGTCCCACGGCCCAAGCGGATCCACGGCTACTTCGCGATGCCGCTGCTGGCGGGCGGCAGGCTGCGGGGCCGGGTCGATCCGGCCAGGGAGGGGACCACTCTGGTCGCCCGCCAGGTGTCCCTGGACGGCCGGAAGTCGGTGGCGCCGATGGCCGAGGCCCTCGTGGAGGCGGCATCGTGGGTGGGCTGCACGGATGTGCGGCTGGAGCGTGTCGACGCCCCGGAGCTGCGCGAGCCGCTCATGACGGAAATCGCCCGCGTCCTCGCGTAGACGACTGGAGGCACGTGGGCGCCGGACGATCCGGCCCGCTATCCGATCTCGAGGATCTTCTCGCGCATGGCATAGACCACGGCTTCCATCCGGGAGTGCAGCTGAAGCTTCTCCAGGATATTGCGGACGTGGTTCTTGACCGTGTTCTCGGAAATGAACAGTTCTTTGGCGATATCACGGTTGTTCATGCCCGTGGCCACGAGTTTGAGCACTTCCAGCTCCCGCTCGGTAAGTCGCGGCGCAGGAACGAGCCGGCGCTCGTCGGTGCGCTGAATCATCGACTTGAACTCGGTGAGCAGCTTGGAGGCCATCGAGGGGCTGATCTGGGACTGGCCGTCCGCCACCGCGCGAATTGCCGTGGCCACTTCGTCCGTGGAGATCTCCTTGAGCAGATAACCGGTGGCCCCCGCCTTGATCGCCTCGTAGAGGTCGGCCTCCTCATCGCTGATCGTCAGCATGATGATCTTCGCACTGGGGGCCACCTCCTTGATGGAGGTGCAGGCTTCGATGCCACCGCGCTTGGGCATCCTCACGTCCATCAGCACGATGTCGGGCAGCAGGTCCGCCGCCTTGTCCACTGCCTCCGCGCCGTCCCCGGCCTCTCCGACGACCTGGATGTCCTCCTCCTGCGCGAGGACGATCTCCAGGCCTCTGCGGAAGAGTGCGTGATCGTCCACCACGAGGACCCTGATGGGCTCCTTGCGGGAACTGCCGCTGTCCGCGGCGGGTTCCGCACCGGCAGCGCTGTCGGCAGCGTTCGTCCCGCGCATGGGCCCGAAGGTGTCCGCCATCGTTCCTCCCCCTGAAGGCCACTGCCCGAGGTCACAAGCTGTACGCCAACGGCAGTGCGCGGAGCACTGATTGGCCTGGGAGGCCATGCTTTCATGTCCGGCCGCCGAAGCGGTGCCCTTACGGTCGCACGCGGTGCCCCCGAGGGCGCAAAACGCTCCAGGGGCACCGCGTGTGAACTGTGAGTGGTGGTGTCAGCCGCCGAGCGCACCGCCCGCGCCGCTCGCCCCGTCGGAGGCCAGCGGGTCGGTCCTCAGGTGAATGACACCGTAGTCGTAGGCGTGCCGCCGGTAGACGACACTGGGCTCCTTGGTCTCGGAGTCGATGAACAGGTAGAAGTCGTGCCCGACCAGCTCCATCTCGTAGAGCGCCTGGTCGAGCGTCATCGGTGCTGCGACGTGCGTCTTCTCGCGCACCACGAGCGGTCCTTCACCCTGCACCTCGAGCGAGCCGATCCTCGTGGTGGGCACGGACGCTTCCGGTTCGGTGGGGATCAGCTCGCCGTCCCCGTTGAACGAGGCGGCGTCCGGCACGACCTCTCCGACCTCGGCTGCGGACAGCCGACCGTTGCCACGCCTGCTGTAACGCTTGTCGTGCTCCTTGCGCAGCTGTGTGTCCAGCTTGTCGGTGGCCAGGTCTAGCGCTGCGTACGGGTCGCCTGCCGCTGCTTCCGCCCGGATGACCGGCCCACGCGAGCGGAGCGTGATCTCCACCCGTGCCGCACGGTCCGCCTGACGGGGATTCGGCTCCTTGGACACCTCGACGTCCAGGCTGATCACCTTGCCGTCGAACTTCTGGATCTTGTCCAGCTTCAGTTTCTCGGCCACGTGCTTGCGGAACCGCTCGGGCACCTCGGTCTTGCGGCCCTTGACGACGATGTCCACGCAGAACTCCGTTCCCGGAACGCTCCGCTTCGGCGGCGGAGCGTCTCCCTTTTTGCACCAGGCCCCGGTGATTGCCGGAGCCGCGGACTCGGTGAACTGTCACCTCCTCCTCCCCCGCCGGCAGGATCTCCACCCCGCCGGTTTCCATGCTTCTGGGGTACTGGTGAGTTACCTGCCCGAAACCTGGTGGTGCATTCGTCGAGATCCAGAATTCACCGTCCCTCACAACCGAACATAGCCTGCTCACCACCGTGTCGGCACCCGCTACTCACGCGTACCTCCGATCGAGGCCCTTCACCCACTCACTACCTGCAACGATGCAAGCCATCTGTCAGTTCCGGTTTACCTCGAAAGCAGACGGAGAAGCGGCGACGACCGCAGCCCGGAGCCCTCCCGGCGAGCCGCTTCCGGCATGGTCTGCGGCACGGACCGCGCGAGCCGCTTCCGCCAGCGACGCCCCCGTCGTCAGCAGGTCGTCCACCAGCACGACCCGGCCCTCTCCGAGCAGCCTCCGGCCGCTGTCCGCGACGACGAGCGCGCCCGCCAGATTCATCTGCCGTTCCCGGGCCCGCAGCCCTGCCTGGTCCGCCACCGCGCGACGCTGCCGCAGCACGGCGAGCACCCGGGCCCGCGTGCCCACGCGCCGTAGCTCGGCCGTGGCCGCGACCGCGATCCTGCGCACCGGATCATGTCCGCGCCGGGACGTGGCCCGCCGCGACGAGGGCACAGGGACCAGCAGTACCGGCCCCGCATCGCCCGGCTCACCCGCCCCGGCCCGCACAGCGGCCGCCAGCGCCCCGCCGAGCACTCCGGCGAGTCCTAGTGCCCCTCGCTCCTTGTGAGCCAGCAGCATCGCGCGTACGGCGTTCTCGTACGGCGCCACCGCGTGGACCACGGGAAGACCCGTGGGCTCGGGCGTCGGCGTCGCGCGGCGTGGCTCCGCCGCCAGCGCGGAGGCGCACTCCTCGCACAGCTCTGTCCGCGGTCTGCCGCAGCCCCTACAGGCCACGGGCAGCACCAGTCCCACGATCTCCTGCCACCAGCCCGGCACGCTCCCACTGTGCCCCGGCGAGGGAAACCCCGCCATGCCTGTGGAAAAACCCTGCGGGCGACTCGGGACGCACACCCGGCGGCGGCTCGGCAGCCCCGGCGGAATCCTCCGCTCAGCCGGGATAGACGAGCGAGGAGCCCTCCTTGAGGACCGTCTGCCAGTTGTCCCCCGGCGACAGCTTGACCACCCCGTCGCTCTCGGTGTCCGCCATCAGCGGCAGCTGCTCGTCGTCGGCAGCCGCGACCGCCGTCACCTGGTTCACGCCCGGCAGGACTCCTGCGGACGGTGTGGACCCGTCGGCCTGCACGTAACGCACCTGCTGCACACTGCCCTCCTCCTTGCCGACCACCACGAGACGGCTGCGGCCCGCCCAGGAAACAGCCGTCACGTCGGCCAGCTGAGGCGCGGCCTGGCGCAGGTCCTGCACCGACACCTGCTCGTCCTCCCCCGAGCCGTGCCTCTCGACCCGGCCGATGTGCAGGGTCGTGTGCCCGTCCTTCGACACCCGCAGAGCGATCCTCACCCCGTCGGACGACAGCCGCAGCGCCTCGATCCGGCCGCCGTCCAGACCGGACACCGTCACCTCCTGCGGTTCTCCGGCACCGTCCACCAGACGCAGCAGCCTGGGGTCCGACGGGTCCCGGTCGGCGACCCACAGATCACCCGTTCCGTCCCAGCTCGGTACCGACAGCCGGTCCGCGGGCCTCTTGGCGCGACTGGTCACCACAGGAGCCGCCGGCTCGCTCTCCTCCACGAGGGAGGACACGTAGAGATGCTGCTGGTTCGCCGAGACCGCGGCAGCCTGCTGTTCGTCCCGTGCCACGCCCACGGCGCTCATCGCCACCGTCCCGCTGCCCAGCGGTCCGGGCACCGGCTCCGGATCACCGCTGCCCTTGGTGCTCCCGGGAATACGCTGCACATGCCCCTCGCCGTCGACGAAGTACTGGCTGTCGGGGCCGTCGGAACCGCGGTCGGCGGCGAACTCCTCCGCCTCATCGGCCCCGAGGGAGCACAACGGGCCCCGCTCCCCCTGCAACTCGACCTGCCCCAACCCGGACGTCAGGTCCCGCAGCGTGAAGAGCACCTGGGCCGCCATCATCCGGCAGGCGCCCGGCGCGGCCCCGCCGGCCTTCTTGTTGAGCGGGACCTTCAGGACGTTCTGGTCGTCCGGCGCCAGGGAGGTGACCCCCCTCTTCAGCGCCGTACCGGCGGGGAAACGCGAATCGACCACCGGTCGCAACCAGTTCGACGGGCCTTCCAGCAGCGTCCGTACCGCCTGGGTGGCCGTGTCCATCCGCGTGACGGGGTCCGTGCGGTTGCGTACGTAGACGGGGTCGGCGACCAGTGCCGACTCCTCGTCCGTCCGCCCGGCGGCGAAGTAGTACTTGTTCACGGACCGGTAGAGGCGCTTGAAGTCGGACTGCCCGAGCACCAGGCCGTCCGGCACGAGATCGATGCGCCATTCCCGCTTGCCGTCCGCGCCCTTCTCCTGGACCAGATGAAGCATCTGGGAGTACTCCGACGGTGCCAGCGGCCGGTAGGAGCTCTGCGCGTCGACCGCCGCCACCTGTTCACCGGTCAACGTGTAGGTCGCCTCGTCGGTCCCGCGTTCCTTGTCACGGACCGTCGGGCCGTTCCGGCTGGGCGCCTTCGCGAGCACGGTGGTGCCCTCGCCCGGCTGCCAGGTGCGAGCGGCTTCCGCGGTCAGATAGGTGCGGGTCGTCCGGAAATCGGGGTCGTCGCTGGTCATCGACTCGAGGAACCCGTCGACGATCTCGAGGGGTGCAGCGTCCTCCCTCGGCGGCACGGCGTACACCTGCACCTGGGAATCGCCCGGCTGCGAGGCGTCGACCGCCTTCACGTCGCCGGTCACGGGCATCGCTCCGCACCCGGCGAGCACCACGACACCGCAGCAGAGCAGCACGGACGACCGCGCCGCCCGGCCGCGGCCGCCCCGACGGCGGTCAGTGTCCACGAGTCGTGTCCTCCTGCTCCAGGTCCTGCGTCTTCGGGCCGGCGCCCTCGCCGGGCCGGTCTCCGGCCGGACGCGACACCACCCGTGCTCCGTTACCCGGCAGGGCCGCCGGATGGACCGACGCCGGAGTGCGCGGCGCCGCCGGCCCGTGCGCCGGCACGGCCACATGCGAACGCACCGCGGAATGTGTCTGGTTCGGTACGGACATCAGCCTGTGGTCACCCGTCGTCGGGGCGGCCTCCGCGCGCTCGCGGTCCTCCCGGTTACGCCGGGAATCCTCCGGCTCCAGCGGTATCGGCGATCCGCGCAACGGCTCGTCCGCCGTACGCGGCAGGGTCAGCCGGAACTGCGAGCCACCACCGGGCTCGCCCCAGGCCTGCAGCCAGCCTCCGTGCAGCCGGGCGTCCTCCACGGCGATCGACAGGCCCAGGCCGGTACCACCGGTGGTGCGGGCACGGGCAGGGTCCGCCCGCCAGAAGCGGTTGAAGACCCGGGTCGCCTCACCCGGCTTGAGTCCCACGCCGTAATCCCTCACGGCCACGGCCACGGCGCCCTGGGCGACACCCATCCGCACGATGACGTCCCGGCCCTCGCCGTGCTCGACGGCGTTGACGACGAGATTGCGCAGGACCCTCTCGACACGGCGGGCGTCGGCCTCCGCGACGACGGGCTGTTCGTCACCCACCACCCGGATCCGGCTGCCCTTGCGCTCCGCGAGCGGTTCGGCACCGCCGATCACCCGACGGACGACCGTGCGCAGATCTATCGGTTCGGCTTCCAGAGCCGCCGCCCCCGCGTCGAACCTGCTGATCTCCAGCAGATCGGACAGGAGCGACTCGAAGCGGTCGAGCTGGTCGCCCAGCAGTTCCGCGGACCGGGCCGTGACCGGGTCGAAGTCGACGCGCGCCTCATGGATGACGTCGGCGGCCATCCGCACGGTCGTCAGGGGGGTGCGCAGCTCATGACTGACGTCCGAGACGAAACGCCGCTGCATGCGGGAGAGCTCCTCCAGCTGCTGGATCTTCAGCTGCAGGTTCTGCGCCATCTTGTTGAAGGCCTCACCGAGGCGGGCGATGTCGTCCTCACCGGTGACCTTCATCCGCTCCTGGAGCCGGCCCGCGGAAAGCCTCTCGGCGATCCCTGCCGCCATGCGTACGGGTGTGACGACCTGGCGCACCACGAACCAGGCGATGGCACCCAGCAGCACGACCACGAACAGCCCGGCCGTGGCCAGTGTCGTCGTGACCAGAGTCAGCGACTTCTCCTCCTGTGTGAGCGGGAAGAGGTAGTACAGCTCGTACGGATTGTGGTCGACGTCGTAGAGCCGCTTGCCCACGACGAGTCCGGGCTCCGGCTCCTTCCCGTAGGAGTACCGGATCAGCGAGTACGTCTGGAAGGCGCCCGCCCCCTCGCCCACGTCGTCCCGCAGCCTCTGCGGAATGCTGGACGCCTCTACGCGGCCCGAGCCGCGCGGGGCACGGCTGGTGCCCTGCCCGACGGAATCGGCGCTGAGCGCCACCACGCTGAAGGCGTTCGCACCGCCGCTGGCGAGCTGGTCGACGAGCTCGGTGCGCCAGGAGGTGCTGGCCGTCACTCCGTCTGCGCCCTCCTCTCCCTGGTCCCCCGGGACGAGAGGCGCGTTCGCGTTCGCCTGGGCGGCCGCGAAGCCGCCTGCCGCCTGGGTCTGCGCGGCCTTGCCCTTCGCCTCGAGGAGGCCGTTGCGGACCTGCCCGATCACGACGAAGCCGAGGAGCAGCACCACCGCTATCGACATCAGCAACGTCCCCGCCACGACGCGCAGCTGCAGATTGCGCCGCCACAACCGGACAGCCGGGAGCAGCGGTCCGCTGATCCAGCGCATCAGCAGCCGCGGCACGGGGCCACCGGGTGCCCGGTTGCGGAACAACCGGCCACCCAGCAGGACCCTGCCGAAACGAGGAGTGCTCCGTGCCGGACCGGCAGCCCGCTCCGTACGGGCCCCGGGCACCCCGGGTGGCGGAGCAGCGCTGCCCAGGGTCATGTCAGCTCGGTCCGGCCTTGTAACCGACACCACGGACGGTCACAACGATCTCCGGCCGCTCCGGATCCTTCTCCACCTTCGAGCGAAGCCGCTGGACATGCACGTTCACCAGGCGCGTGTCGGCGGCGTGGCGGTACCCCCATACCTGCTCGAGCAGCACCTCGCGGGTGAAGACCTGCCACGGCTTACGGGCGAGAGCGACCAGCAGGTCGAACTCCAGCGGGGTGAGAGCGATGGACTGCCCCTCCCGCTTCACCGAGTGACCGGCCACATCGATGACCAGGTCCCCGATCGCCAGCTGCTCCGGCGCGGGCTCTTCGGACCTCCGCAAACGCGCCCTGATCCGGGCGACCAACTCCTTCGGTTTGAACGGCTTGACGATGTAGTCGTCGGCCCCTGACTCCAGGCCCACCACCACATCCACCGTGTCGCTCTTGGCAGTGAGCATGACGATCGGCACACCTGACTCGGCCCTGATCAGCCGGCAGACCTCGATACCGTCCCGTCCGGGCAGCATGAGATCCAGCAGCACCAGATCAGGCTTGGCCTCACGAAATGCGGCCAGTGCCTTGTCGCCGTCCGCTACGAACGACGGCTCGAAACCTTCTCCACGCAGCACGATGCCGAGCATCTCGGCCAGTGCGGTGTCGTCGTCGACGACAAGGACGCGTCCCTTCATAAACGACATCATCCCATTAGCTAATCGTTACCTGCGATGACCTGGCACACAGCTCTGCCAGTCCGACCCCCGTGACCGGGGAAATGACGCCCTCCTCCGTGACGATCGCCGTGACCAGTTCGGGCGGCGTGATGTCGAATGCTGGGTTGTACGCCTGGGTTCCCGGGGGTGCGACTGCCGTCCCACCCCCTCCGCCTCCGACCGGAGCACCCGGCGCCGATGTGAACTCCGTCACTTCGGCCGGGGAACGCTGCTCCACGATGATCGATGTGCCGTCCACCGTTTCCAGATCGACGGTGGTCGTCGGCGCCACGACCACGAACGGCACATGGTGGTATTTCGCCAGTACAGCCAACGGATAGCTCCCCACCTTGTTGGCCACCGAGCCGTCCGCAGCAATACGGTCCGCCCCGATGAGTACGGCATCGACCTGCCCCGCCGCAAACAGCGAGCCCGCCGCGCTGTCCGTCAGCAGGCTGTACGGCATCCCGTTCCGGCTCGCCTCGTACGCCGTCAGCCGGGCCCCCTGGAGGAGCGGCCGGGTCTCGTCCACCCACAGCTGCCGCAGACTGCCCTCCCGGTGTGTTCTCAGCGCCACCGCGAAGGCCGTCCCCGCGCCGCCGGAGACGAGCGCCCCGGTGTTGCAGTGGGTCAGCAGCCGGTGACCGCCTTCTCCCGGCAGGAGTTCCGCGAGCAGTTCCAGACCGTGCTGCGCCATGCGCCCGCTGGCCGCCGCATCCTCCTGATGCAGAGCGCGCGCCTCGGCAAGCGCCGCCACGGCACCCGCCTCCGGGCCCGCCCCGCCCTCGACGGCCGCCTGGTACACCCGCGCCACCCGCCGCGCGCCGTACCCGAGATTCACCGCGGTGGGCCGCGCCTGTTCCAGCCGCTCCGCGGCCTGCGCGACGTCCTCACCACGCGCCGCGGCCAGCGCGACCCCATACCCCCCGGCGATGCCAAGCAGAGGCGCCCCCCGCACCGCCAGCGTCCGGATCGCCCGCACCAGCGCGGGCACATCGGCACACACCAGCTCGGCCTCCTCGGCGGGCAGCCGCGTCTGGTCGAGGAGCACCACCGCAGGGCCTTCCGGAGGCTCGTCCCATCGGAGTACGGAGAGAGCCGGAGGCTCGATACCCACCGGCGATTGCACGTCCTGATCAGCCATCTGCCCAGTCTGCCCGCTGGACCCTCCGCACACGAAGGCAGGAAGCAGAACCAGCGCCATGCCCGCACCGGACCTGCGCGTGGCACGATGGCTGGCAACCTGCCGCCCCGATGAGCGGACAGGACCGTGAAGGAGCGACGATGAACGACTCTCCGGGCTGGGCTTCGCCCGGATCCGCCCCCTCCGACGGCCAGGAGGCAGGCATCCCCAAACCCTCCTCGCCCGTCGACGGAACCGGACCCGGCGGACAGTGGTCGCCCGCACAGCCGCCTCCTGGGCAGTGGTCCCCGCCGGGTGCCCCCGGCAACGGCCCGGGTGCGCCACCGCACGCCCCGGGCTGGGGCGGCACGCCGCAGGGGCCCGGATGGGGCCGCGCCCCCATGGCTGCCAAGCCCGGTGTGATCCCGCTCCGCCCCCTCGGAGTCGGTGAAATCCTCGACGGCGCGGTGTCCACCATGCGCACCCACTGGCGCACGGTGCTCGGCATCAGCCTCACCGTCTCCGTGATCGCCGAGATCGTGATCGTCCTCGTGCAGCGCTACCTCCTTCCGGAGCAGGAGTCGGCCGACCCGAACGCGACCGGCGCGGAGGCCCTCCGCCAGGCCGCCGACTCGGCGCAGTCGCAGCTGATCACCAGCGCCCCGAGCACGCTCATCGCCATGATCGCCACGCTCATCACCACCTCGGTCCTCACCGTGGTGATCAGCCGCTCCGTGCTGGGCCGCGGCGTCACGCTCCGGGAAGCCTGGTCCGAGGCCCGTCCCAGGCTCCTCCCGCTCCTCGGGCTGACCCTTCTGCTCAGCCTGATGAGCGCCGCGATCATGGCAGCGGGCCTTCTCCCGGGTCTGGTCCTCGGCAGCGGGGCAGGTGGGCTCGTCCTGACCTTCCTCAGCTTCCTCGCCTCGTGTGCCGTCGTCCTCTGGCTGATGATCCGGTTCACGCTCGCAGCACCGGCGCTGATGCTGGAACGACAGTCCGTACCGACCTCGCTGCGCCGGTCGGCCAAGCTGGTCAGGGGCAGCTGGTGGCGGACATTCGGCATTCTGGCGCTCACCTACCTGCTGGTCATCGTCCTGACCCTGATCATCACGATCCCGTTCGGCATCATCGCCGTGACCGTGGACAGCAACGGCCTGAGCGAATTCCTCAGCAGCGGCTCGGCAGACTTCGGCTGGCCCTTCCTCATCGTCACGGGCATCGGCGAAGTGATCATCTCGACGCTCGCCTACCCCTTCACCGCGGGAGTGATGGCCCTGCTCTACATCGACCAGCGCATCCGCCGCGAGGCCCTCGACCTGGATCTCGCCCGGGCTGCCGGTGTGCCTGGCTACGACACCCCCAGGAACTGATGCGGTGACGGGGGCGGGGGCCGGCATCGCAGCAGCACGACTCGTCCCGGCGGACGGGGACGTACCCGTGGACACCCCACGCGTCCCCGCCCGTGAAGCGGCGCAGGACGAACTGTCCGACCCGGTGTACCACGAGCACGATCCGAATCTCCTCGAACGCGGCCTCGACCGCTTCTGGGAGTGGATCGGCGACCTCTTCGCAGGTGCCACCGGGGCAGTCCCCGGCGGCCCGCTCGGGCTCGTGGTGCTCGCCCTGGCCGTCGTCGGCCTGGGCACCGCCCTCTGGTGGAGGCTCGGTACACCACCGCGCCCCGTCCGCTCGCCGGAGGCTCTCTTCGACAGCACCCTGTGCAGCGCGGCCGACCACCGCGCCGCGGCGGCCGCACACGCCGGAGCCCGGCGTTGGGCCGAAGCCGTCCAGGAACGGATGCGTGCCCTCGTGCGCTCCCTGGAGGACCGGGCCGTACTCGACCCACACCCCGGCCGCACCGCGGACGAGGCGGCCACCGAGGCAGGCCGGCTGTTGCCCGCGCACGCCGACCGCCTCCGCGCCGCCGCCCGGGTCTTCGACGACGTCACATACGGAGGCCGCACCGCCGACGAGGCCGCGTACCGGACCATGTGCACGCTCGACGCGGACATCGAGGGCGCCAAGCCCTTGCTGACCACCGGCACAGTCCCGGGAGCCTCCGGATGACCGTTACCGCGGCCGCTCCCACCACCTCCGAATCCCGCACTCCCCGACAGATCTGGCACCGCCTCCGGGGGTTGCTGCCGGCCCTCCTCGCCCTCGTCGTCGCAGGGGTCGCTCTGGCCGCCGTCCGCTCCGGCGACCAGCACGGCCGGCTCGACCCCCGCTCCGCGGACCCGTACGGCAGCCGGGCCGTCGCCGAACTCCTCAAGGACCGAGGCGTATCCGTCGAAGTCGCCACCACCCTTGACGAGGCCGCAGGCGCGGCGGGTCCCGAGACCACTCTGCTCGTCGCAGCCCCCAACATGCTGACCGCGCGCCAACAGCACCGTCTTCACACGGCGACCGCCGACTCCGCCGGCCGTACCGTCCTCGTCGCCCCTGGCGATCCCTCCGTGACCAGGCTCGCCCCAGGTGTCCGCCCGACATCGCACGGGCCGGTGACCGCGCGTCCACCGCGCTGCGACCTCCCCGCAGCACGTGCCGCGGGGCCCAGCGACATCGGCGGTATCCACTACGCCGCGGCCGCACACGACGCCATCACCTGCTATCCGGACGACGGCGGGTTCGCATCCCTCCTCGTCCTGCCGGGACACCGTGCCGGCGACACCGTACTGCTCGGCTCCCCCGACATGCTCCACAACAACCGTCTCGACCAGCAGGGAAACGCTTCGCTCAGCCTGCAACTCCTCGGTTCCCGACCCCATCTCGTCTGGTACCTCCCCTCGCTCGACGATCCCTCCGCAGCCGAAGGCCTCAACGGAAGCCCGGACGAGAGCGGCGGTGACGGAGCTCGGGGAGAGAACGGCTTCATCGGCCTCATCCCGCCGGGCTGGCTCTGGGGCACTCTCCAACTGGCCCTTGCCGCCGGCCTCGCCGCGATCTGGCGCGCCCGCCGCTTCGGCCCCCTGGTCACCGAACGGCTGCCGGTCGCCATCCGGGCCTCCGAATCCACCGAAGGACGGGCCCGCCTCTACCGCAAGGCCGATGCCCGTGACCGCGTCGCAGCCGCTCTGCGCTCCGCCATGCGAACCCGCATCTCCCCCCTCCTCGGGGTGTCCCCCCGCGACTCCGATTCCCCCGCCGTACTCCTGCCCGCCGTCGCCGCACGGCTCGTCACCCCCGTTGTCGAACTCCGCGCCCTCCTCTTCGGCCCGGCTCCGGCCGATGACGCCGCACTCGTCCTTCTGACCGATCAACTCGACGCCCTCGAAAGAGAGGTACGCACTTCATGAGCGCACCGCCCCCGGAGACCGCGACCCCGGAGAACGCTGAGTTCGCGGCAACTGCAGCGGCACCTGCAGTCCTCGTGAACTCCGCCAGCGCCCGCGCATCCCTGGAAGCTCTGCGCTCCGAGATCGCCAAGGCCGTGGTCGGCCAGGATCCGGCCGTCACCGGACTGGTCGTCGCTCTCCTCTGCCGGGGCCATGTACTTCTGGAAGGGGTCCCCGGAGTCGCGAAGACCCTTCTGGTCCGCGCACTCGCTGCTTCCCTCGAACTGGACACCAAACGCGTCCAGTTCACTCCCGACCTGATGCCGAGCGACGTCACGGGCTCACTCGTCTACGACGCCCGCACCGCAGAGTTCTCCTTCCAGCCCGGACCTGTGTTCACCAACCTTCTGCTCGCCGACGAGATCAACCGCACCCCGCCCAAGACGCAGTCCTCCCTGTTGGAGGCCATGGAGGAACGGCAGGTCACCATCGACGGGTCCCCTCGGCCTCTGCCCGACCCCTTCCTGGTCGCGGCCACCCAGAACCCTATGGAATACGAAGGCACCTACCCGCTGCCCGAGGCCCAGCTGGACCGCTTCCTCCTCAAATTGACAGTCCCCCTTCCTTCACGCGACGACGAGATCAACGTGCTCACCCGCCACGCGGACGGGTTCAACCCTCGCGATCTCGAGGCAGCGGGCATACGGCCCGTGGCCGGGCCTGCCGACCTCGAAGCGGCGCGTGCTGCCGTAGCCAGGACCTCGGTTTCCCCTGAGATCGCCGCCTATGTCGTCGATATCTGCCGTGCCACGCGTGAATCCCCCTCGCTCGCCCTCGGTGCCTCCCCCCGCGGAGCCACCGCTCTGCTCTCCACCGCACGGGCATGGGCCTGGCTCACCGGCCGGGACTACGTCATCCCGGACGATGTGAAAGCCCTCGCTCTGCCCACACTTCGTCATCGCATACAACTGCGGCCGGAAGCGGAGATGGAAGGAGTCACCACTGACTCCGTCATCACCACTGTCCTCGCCCACGTCCCCGTCCCCCGGTGAGGCGGTGACCATGGCCCTCACCGGACGGGCCGCCCTGGTAGCGGCTTTGGGGTCACTCCCCGTAGGCATCCTCGCCCCGAGCTGGACGGGCATACTTGCGGTCAATGTCCCGCTCGCACTGGCAATTCTGTGCGACTATGCCCTGGCCGCGCCAGTACGCACACTGGAGTTCACCCGATCCGGTGATACATCCGTTCGACTCGGCGACAGTGCGACTGTGCGACTTACAGTAACCAATCCATCCCGGCGCCGACTCCGCGCCCAGCTCCGGGACGCCTGGCCTCCCAGCAGCTGGACCTCGGAGTCCGAACAGGCTTCGTCCCGACAGCAGTTCTCCGTACACGGCGGAGAGCGCCGCCGTGTCACCACATCTCTGCGTCCGTCGCGGCGTGGTGACCGCCGGCCCGACCGCATCACCGTCAGGTCGTTCGGCCCCCTCGGTCTCGTGGCCCGTCAGGGATACCACCGCGTGCCCTGGACGGTCCGGGTGCTGCCCCCCTTCACGAGCCGGAAGCATCTGCCCTCGCGACTCGCCCGACTGCGGGAACTCGACGGCCGGACCAGTGTCCTCATGCGCGGCGCGGGCACGGAGTTCGACAGCATGCGCGTCTACGTTCCTGGAGACGACACCCGTTCCATCGACTGGCGGGCCACCGCGCGTCAGTCCGCGGTCGCCGTCCGTACCTGGCGCCCTGAGCGCGACCGCCACATTCTCGTAGTCCTCGATACCGGCCGAACATCTGCGGGCCGGGTGGGCGATGTGCCGCGGCTCGACGCCGCCATGGACGCGGCTTTGCTCCTCACCGCCCTCGCCGTCCGTGCGGGGGACAGAGTGAACCTGATTGCTTACGACAGACGCGTCCGAGCGCAGGTGCAGGGCAGGACGGCGGGAGGGGACGTGTTGCGGACGCTTGCCGACGCTCTGGCCACTCTGGAGCCTGAACTGGTGGAGACCGACGCGCGTGGTCTCAGCATGACCGCACTGGCGAATGCTCCCCGTCACTCTCTGATCGTCCTGCTCACGAGCCTGGACACCGCGCCCGTCGAAGAAGGTCTCCTGCCGGTTCTGCCCCAGCTCACGCAGCGCCACACGGTTCTGGTCGCAGCTGTCTCCGATCCCCATGTCGAGGCGATGGCCGAAGCACGGGGCACAGCCGACGCGGTCTACGAGGCCGCAGCCGGCACGCAGACGCTGGTCCAGCGCCGCAGCACCGCGAATCAGCTTCGGCAGCATGGCGTCACGGTCGTCGATGCCTCGCCCGCCGGCCTCCCGCCCGCACTGGCTGATGCATACCTCGCGCTGAAGGCCACCGGGCGGCTGTAGGGGGCCGGCGGCGGAGCCGGGGGCCGAGGGAACGGTATGCGTTCCTCGGAGGGAAGCACCGCCGAACCCGATCCGGTTCCATCCGGACCCTGGTAGTTTGCCTCGCGCACTCCGTTCTCATAGGTCTCGCGCTTCGTATGCTGGCACCGGGTCACTGCTGTCGCGCAGTTCCTCACCGGAATGCCCGCATACAAATCGATCGTCATGGCTGTCATGGTGAGTCCCCGGCCGTCCCGCTTCAGGGCTCCGACAAGGGCGCTCAGAACGCAGAAAAGCCCCGTGCCACAAGGGCACGGGGCTTTCCCGGAATAATTGTTCGGCGGCGTCCTACTCTCCCACAGGGTCCCCCCTGCAGTACCATCGGCGCTGAAAGGCTTAGCTTCCGGGTTCGGAATGTAACCGGGCGTTTCCCTAACGCAATGACCACCGAAACACTATGAAATTAACCAACACCGGAGATACACACGGCCGTTCGTTATTTCAGAACTAACACAGTGGACGCGAGCAACTGAGGACAAGCCCTCGGCCTATTAGTACCAGTCAGCTCCACCCGTTACCGGGCTTCCACATCTGGCCTATCAAC